>CAXTVY010000082.1:0-17348 GCA_964247665.1 uncultured Chthoniobacterales bacterium
CCTTGTAGCCGTAGCGGGCCACCTTGGTCGCCAAGTAATACGAGTCCCGGGGAATCTCCCGCAACGCCTTACCCAACACGGTTTCGGCTTTGGTCAGGCCGTAGAAGGGCGCGGTGTCGATGAGGTTAATTCCGTTATCCAGCGCGACGTGAACCGTGCGAATTCCCTCCGCCTCGTCGATCTCCCGGAACGCCGATCCCAGCGACGAGCCCCCAAAACCAAGCACGGAAGCCTCCAGGCCGGTGCGGCCGAGTGGACGGTATTTCATAAACGAAAAACAGCGGCGCGATCAGCCAAAAATGGGTTTGATGTGACGCGTGAAAAGATTGTCCGTCACGTTTTGCGCGATGATCTTTTCGTACTTCTCCAGCGCGTCGAGGTAGCGCGTGCCCATCTCGGCGGCAACCTTGAAGCCGACGTGGATGAGTTGCCGGAAATCCGGACTGTAAGCGGCGTTGGCCTGGTCGTGTCGCAAGTGGCCGACATATTCGTCCGAGCCCCACCCCGCCACGGTGCCAGGATCAGGCAGTCGGTCTTTCTTCACGTCGATCACGGTGGCATAAGGTCCCGTCAACTCATCGAAACGGCCGTAAGCGCCAGCGTAGATTTCCTGCGCGATCCGCAGACCCGCTCCTCCCGCTTCGGCCAGTCCGATGACCTCTTCGAGCCAGGTCGTGCCAGCCGTTTTGACGTGCAACCCGCATCCGTGTTTCTTCAACAAGCGGTTGATGATCGGATAGAGGGAAAACTTGTCGCTGCCGGAGTGAACACTCAGCTTGAGCGTCTCGGGTAGCGCGAACTCGCGGATGGCGAAGGCGATCACGGCGAGATCCTCGTCGAACTCCTTTTCGAACCGCGCCAGATCGCCCACGTAATCAACCCCCTTGTTGAAACGTCCGGTGAACTTGGGCGCGACGGTCTGGGCCGGGATGCCCTCACGGGCGATCATCGCCAGGATCAGGAACAATTCCACCGGATTTTGCGGCGCATCGGTCTCGTCGATGGAAACCTCGGTCACGAAGTTACCGCGGCCCTTCTTCGCTTCCACGTGCCGGTAGATGCGCCCGGCTTCCTGCGCCGCGAGCAGGAACTTACCTGCCGCCGCGCGCACCGTGTCCTCCCCCAGCGTCAGCGGCGCGCCGATGCCCGGCACGGCGAGCGAACCGGTGTAGCGCCGCATTGTTTCTGCAAACTGGTCGACCGCGGCGGCGTCGGCCGGTTTTCCGGCGCAGTCCGCTACGTCCAAGGTGTAGAAATCACTGGCCGCGATGAAGCCGTCAACCGTCTTCAGCCCGATGTGATCGGCGTCCACGTAATAAGCCTCCGTCCAGCCGAGGGCGGCCGTGGCGGCATCCGCCTCGGCCCGCACGTCGTCGGGCCGGCTGTGGATGATCGTGTGTTCACGGTTCGATTTGTTCCAGACGGGATGGATGTCCAGTCCAAGTTGTTTCGCCTGGAGGATGGCTTGGAGCTGGGCGCGTCCCTGACGCGCAAAGCGGTCACCCATGCCGAAGGTGTACTTTTCGATGTTCATGCCGAGGGGTTGCAAAGGTACTGCCAAGGTTGCGTGAAACGCAACGACAATTCCACAAAGCGGTCCGTTGGCAATAGACACCTGCTGCTGGCGGACGGAGCAGCCTCCCGGAACCGGCTGGACAAGCAAAAAGCTACCTCTGCCGCGTTCAGCCACGGCCGCCAAATCGATCGACCGCTTTTTGGGGAGGGGTGGGTGCCGGTTCTCTGACACCTCTGCATCTCTCCTTGTCGCTCGCTTTGGGTGCCATATCGTGCTTTGCGCAGGCTGCAGACTCTTTTCCGCCGGTTATTTCGTTTCCCCCCTTTAGTTGATCATGAAAGTTTTTGCTTCCCTCCTAGCTGCCAGCCTTCTTCCCGGCACAGCGTTTTTGAACGCGCAAACCCCCGCCGTCGTTGATCTCCCGAACGGAGTTCGTCTACGTCTCGTCAGTGGCGTGACGGTGCAGGTGGAAGTCTGTGCGGAAAAGATCATCCACGTGACGGCCCAACTCGCGGGGGCCGCCGCGCTGCCGCCGAGTTTCATGGTCACCAAGCAATGGCAGCCCGTTGCTTTTCAGGTGGATGCCACCCAGCCGGAAACCCTCCGGCTTTCGACCACGCAGCTTCAGTTGCGCATTGATCGCATCACGGGCGCAGTTTCCTTTCTGGACTCGAAAGGGCAGCCCATCCTGTCCGAACAATCCCGCCGGTTTACTCCCGTGGTCGTCAACCAGGAAAAAGCCTGGACGGTTGAGCAGACCTATGGGTGTGCCTCCACGGAGTCACTATATGGACTCGGCCAGTTTCAGGACGGCCACTGGGATTGGCGGGGCAAGCCGTTGCAATTGCAGCAGATCAATTCCGAGATCGCCGCGCCGTTCCTGATTTCCAACCAGGGATACGGCGTCCTCTGGGACAATGCCTCCCTGACCGATTTCAACCCGGTGGACCAGGAAATCCCGCTTGGCGAACCGCCGCCTGCCGCCACGCCAGCTCCGAGTTCGGCTGTCGTAGACGTGCCTGCCGCGCAAAGCACCGCCGCGCCGAAGAGAGAGGACCTGCAAGCGGTGCGAAATGGAGTGTTCACCACGGGTGAAGCGGGCCGATACGTTTTCATCGCCAAAGGGGGCAATTACCGCACGGAGTTCGGTCTTTCGGTCAACGGCCAATCCCTGATCGACCTCAAAAACCAGTGGTTGCCCGGCAGCATCACCGGCGCGGCGGAGCTTCCTGCCCACGCGACGGTGGCCGTGGCCCTACACGGGGGAGGCAAGGACGCCCGGCTTTACGCCCGGCCCTGGGACCCAACGCGCACGACGTTCCGGTCCGCCGTGGGGGACGGCGTCGATTACTGGTTTTTCTACGGACCGGACCTGGAGGAGGTCATCGCGGGTTACCGGCAAGCCACCGGGGCCGCGCCGCTGTGGCCTGCGTGGGCCTACGGCTTCTGGCAATGCCGCGAACGCTATACCAGCCAGGCACAGATCCTCGACGCAGTCGCCGAATTCCGGCGGCGGCGCATCCCCGTCGATCTTCTGGTGCAGGATTGGCGCTACTGGGAAGGGCACGGTTGGAGCGCCGCGGCGTGGGACGAAAAGAACTACCCCGATCCCGGGACCATGATCACACAACTCCACGAGATGCACTGTAAGTTCATGCTCTCGGTCTGGCCTAATCCCGCCGGGGAATTGAACAACGCCTTGAAAAAGATCAACGGTTTGATCACCGGCACACTTTACGACGCCACGAACCCGGCCGCCCGCGCCGTCCGCTGGCAATTTCTCAAGCGTGCCTTCTTCGACGTGGGCACGGATGCCTGGTGGCAGGACGCGGACGAACCGTTGGACCAAGGCGATAAGAACATGGCTGGCCACACAACTTTTTTGGGTTCGGGCAACCGGTATCAAAACGCTTACCCGCTTTTTCACAACCAAGGCGTTTACGAAGGCCAGCGCGCGGCCGATCCTGGCAAGCGGGTGGTGATCCTCTCCCGTTCGGCCTATCCCGGCCAGCAGCGTTACGGAGCCGGCGTGTGGTCGGGGGACATCGCGGGAACGTGGGATTCCCTTCGTCGGCAGATCCCGGCCGGGCTGAACTTCTGCCTGACCGGCCAACCTTACTGGACCACCGACTGCGGCGGGTTTTTCCGCCCCAGGGACGAGTACAAATCGACGGACTTCAACGAACTGCAAACCCGCTGGTACGAGTTCAGCTCGTTCTGCCCGATCTTGCGTATTCACGGCAGCGGCACGGCGACCGAGATCTGGAACTGGCTGCCGGAAACCCAGAAGAACTTGCAGGCTTACGACGAGTTCCGCCACCGGATGCTGCCTTACACCTATTCGCTGGCGTGGCAGGTCACCCACGCAGGATCGACCATGATGCGTGCGCTGCCGCTCGACTTCCGCACGGACGCGGAGGCGGGTGCCATTTCCGATGAGT
The DNA here is from genome assembly GCA_964247665.1 of uncultured Chthoniobacterales bacterium. Taxonomy (GTDB): domain Bacteria; phylum Verrucomicrobiota; class Verrucomicrobiia; order Chthoniobacterales; family SZAS-18; genus CAHJWO01. The sequence continues at coordinate 3,958 of CAXTVY010000082.1, forward strand.
ACCTGTTCGGCCCGGCGCTGCTGGTCAGCCCCGTGACGCAGCCCGGCGTCGCCAGCCGCAAGGTCTACCTGCCCCGGGGCACCGGTTGGACCGACTTCTGGACCGGCGTCACCGTGCCGGGTGGCCAGCGGATCGATGCCCCTGCCCCGCTGTCGCAAATCCCGCTCGCCGTCCGCGCCGGGTCGATCTTGCCCTTGGGTCCCGTGGTGCAGTACGCCGGCGAGAAGCCGGATGCTCCCATCGAACTACGCATCTTTGCCGGAGCCGATGGGGCTTTCACGCTCTACGAGGACGAGGGCGACGGTTACCGATACGAAGAAGGGGCTTACGCGGAAATCCCGTTGACCTGGAACAACACGAGCCGCACGCTGACAATCGGGCCACGCAAAGGGACGTTTCCGGGCATGACGGCCAAACGCACCTTTCAGGTGGTCTGGGTCGGACCCGGCCATGGTGTCGGCCTGAGCGCGACCGAGCGGCCAGACGCGGAAATTTCTTATGAGGGGCGCAGCGTCTCGGTCCAGGCTCCTGCGGTCAGCGCAAATTAAGAGCCGATCAAGGGGGAACCTGCCGGGGCAATTCTTCCGGAATGAGGCCGAGGCAACCGATGGCGGACAGACCGAATCCCGCCGCCATGTTCGTCGAGACGTTGAATTCATCGCTGGGCTCCGCTACCTGCGGGCCGGTCAGGTGGCTCGGCGTGAACCCCGGCGGCAGCACCTTGAGGCCACCCCCACCGGCCGCGAAGAACTCCGCCCACGCACGCTCGGCCAGGGCCTTGTCCCCCGTTTTCCAGGCGGCATAGGCAGTCAGCCGGGAATGCGCCTGCGTGAGGTAGAGCGGTGCCAGGACCTTGCCGGCGATCCGTTGCTGTTCTTCCGGGCTGGCGTTGTAATACCGGCAATATTCCAGCCAGGTCTTTTCGTACTCCGGCACGTTGAGTAGCTGGAGCAGTTCGGCGTTGACCTCGAAGCCTCCGAACGATGCGCTCAGCGGGGAGGCATACCATTCGTCGTCGCGGGTAACGAAGCGACCGGTCGCGGGATCGTAGCCGCCGCCGGCGGAGAGCCAGCCGTGGGGCAGGGCCGCGATGCTCTGCATCCCGGCGACGAGCTTGTCCCGGTACCGGAGGTCGCCCGTGCGCTCCCACTCCGTCAACCAGGCTGACGCCACGGAAGTCCATTCGATGCCCGTCAGGAAGTTCATGGGGTATGGTTTGCCCACGGCTTCGGACATGGCCTTGGACACTTTGCGCTCCACCGGCACCTCCCCGGCCTTGCGGTCCGCCGTCAGCTCCTCGCGCATGAGGTCACCCACCCGCTCGTCCGCCGTCAGATAATAGAAAAAGCGCCGGTTCTCGGCGGTGCTGACGCGCAGTTGCTTGGAGCTGTCGCCCCACGGCACGACCCCGTGCCGGGTCCCCAGACCCGCGAAGCGGCCCAGATGGTAGACATCCACCTCGCCCGTGTGGCGGGTCATCGCTTCCGCAAACCGGAACACGTCCGCCCGGCCCGTGCGCAGGAAACTCTCCCACAGCCAGATGTCGGTGGATTGCTCGGAGTTGTCCCAACCGTAGGCCCCCACGTCGTAGCGCCAGACGTGACGGTCGAAATCGTAACGGTGCATCACGTTGCCGAAGTACCAGAACCCGTACCAGTGGCGCTGGTCCGCCTGTTTCTCGTAGTAGTCCACGAGCAGGTCGAGTTGGTCCTCGATGCGCGCCCGAGCGGGCGTCGAACGGTCCGGCAGGCTCCAGATCGCCCCGCCGAAGACGGCCGCCTGTTTGTAATCGGCGGGCCGGCAGACGAGTTGCGGGGGCTCGCGCAACGTCCGCGCCAATCCAGCAAGTTGCTCGTGCGAGGGGGTGGCAGGCAACGCCCAGAGCATGAGTTCGCTGGTGCGCGCCACGCCCGTGGCCGTGGCGAAGCCCGGCTCGTAGTCCTCGTAGGTCATTTTCCCGCCTTCGTTCTGCTTCTCGAAGGTGTCCATGCCCATGTCGTCGTGGAAAAAACGCAGGTCCATGGGGCGTGCTTCCGGCGACCAGAGCCAGGCGGTCAGTTCCGCGCGGTCGGTCGCCGCACCGCAGATGTCCAACTGGCCCGGATGGCTCTGCCAGAAGTTGCGGGTGCCGAAGGCGACGCCGCCGCTCGGCCCGCCCAGATACGCGAGGCCTGCCGCCCGGCGGCCCGTCAGGCTGTTGAGCCAGGTGAAACCCGGTTGCGTGCGCTTGCGGATCTCGAACGCGTCGGAGGAAAGCTGCGCGAGCGTGAAGTCGCCGAAGGCGGGGATGTAGCCGAGGTCTTTGCTCACGGCGGGATTCCAAGATTCCAGCGGCGGGGTCTTGCGTCCGGCGACCTGTGCCTCTCGCACCTCCGGCCCGGGGTCCTGCTGGAGCCCGGTGAGTCCCCGCACGGCCTCGCCCCAGACCCCGTCCCCGTCCGTGGCAAAGCGAATGTGGCGGTCGTAGAGCGCATCCTTGAGCGGTACCGCGAAGCGGATGCCCAGGCCGCTGATAAAATCGCGGTTCTGATCGCCGTCGTAGATGATCGTGTGCACGATCCTGATTGATTCCCCACCCGCGTAGAAGTAGAGCCGCACGACGAACGGCAGGAACGCCCGGCCGCTCTGGTCCGCGTGCTTGCCTTCGATCTTGACCACCGCGCGCACCGGCCCGCGCTGTTCGACGGCGACGGAGGAGATTGTTCCGGCGAATGCCTCCTGTTGGACTGTGCCATCCGCTTCGAGATCGGGCGAACTGCGAAGACGGCAGACCAACCGGCCGTCGGCGGCCAGTGTCTGGCCGTCCCGCACGATGGCATCGATCAAAATGCTGCCGGCCTTGCGGATGCGGCACTCGATCACGCCGGTGCTTACCGTGATTATCTCCGGGTCTTCCCGGACGGACACCGGCGCGGCGGGCGGAGTCTCCGCGCCGGGTTCCAGCCGGAGCGGGGCGGCGGCGATGCCGGCCGGGATGGCGTGCGCGGTCCACTTCAACGAACCGTCTGGCCAGGTTGCCAGGGGCCAGCTTTGCATCGGGACCGGTTTTCCATCCGCGCCAGCCAGCGCGAACGAGGTTCCGGCGGCCACCGTTCCCTGCGCCCAGGGCACTCCCCAGGTCGTACCCTGGGCCGTAGCCGGGTTGCTTTCGAGCCAACGCAGTTCTCGCGCGGGCGTTTGCGCCGACGCGGCAGCGAGGGAAACGAGGAGGGCCGCGAGACAAAACAGCGGACCGAGTCCGGTGGAGCGTGGGAGGGGGAGTTTCATGGGAGGCGGGAGATGAACTGGGGGGCGAGGACGCCGGGCAGATTCTGAATAAGGGTAGGATGGTCGGCAACGCAGCACACCGACGAAGGAATCCTCGCGGTCCGCCAGAGCCCGGCCCGGCGGAGGCAAGCCGTTGCGCGGCGCGGCCGTCACTTCATCGGGGCCGTGGCCAGACCGACGTTCCGGTCGCCCGCACCGTAGTACATCATCCATTGTTGGTCGCGTGCGATGATGCAGTTCATCCAGAGGCAATTTTTGTACTGGCCGCTCTCGTAAGGTTCACGGGGCTGCATGATGCAATCATCGAGTTGATCGACCTTTTTGGTGAGATCAGCCTTGGAAAACAGCACCTCGGAGATGGCGTAGAACCACCGGCCCTTGCCGTTGAGCGTGCCGGCGATGAACAGCACCACGTCGTCGGGGTGCGCGGGCGAATGATCGGCGACGGCCACGCACGGCTCGAAGGGGGTGACCCAGCCCGGGGGAAACTTCATGTCGAACCAGGTAACTGGCCCCCAGGTGAGCAGATCATCGGAATAGCACACACCGTACTTGGCGTTGCCGATGAACAAGGCGTACTTGCCGTTGATCTTGACCGGCGTGCCGTTGGGATCGCAGACGAGTGCGCCGTTTTTCGCGCCGTCTTCAATGACGCCGAGTTTCTTCCAATGGAGCCCGTCGGTGGAAGTGGCCTCGCATTCCGCGATGTGCCCGTCCTTGCTGCCCGTATAGAAAGTGTAATACGTTCCCTGGCACTGGAAGAACCGCGCGTCCTCGCAGCCGTACTTTTGCTCGAACGGCTCGGTAGCGTCGATCAACGGTTCGGGGTTACGGGTGAAGGTGACCCCGTCCGGGCTCTCGGCGTAACCCACGCGTGAGGTGATGGGTTTGTCCTGGGCCCGGTAGAGCATCCGGAAGCGGCCCTGGTCGAAGAGCACGCCGGGATTGTAAGCGTTCCGCGATTCCCACCCATCCCCCTGGGGCCGGAGCAGTGGATTGCCGCCGTACCGCACGAACGGCCCGATGGCCCACGCGGGCCAGTTCCCCGCCGGATCGACGGTAAAGGTGAAAGTGCCCGAGGCGGCAGGCTCGCCCATCGTCGGCACGGCTGTCACGGACCAGCGGTGCGTCCCGACCGGCCACGCCGCCGCCGGGGTGTAGTGCAGGACCGGACCCGGTGCCGCCGGAACCTCACCGACCTTGTTGCCATCGACCAGCACCACGTAGCTCCGCGCGTCCGGGCTGGCTCGCCAAAAGAGCAGCGGCCTGGCGGCCTCGAAATGATCGCCGTCCTTTGGCGAGCACAGTTCAGGAGGGACCGGACCGGCCTGCGCCGTAAGCGCCAACGCACACACGATGAGCAGCAGCGAACAGGCACGGGCGGACGGGGGAGAAAAGAGCATTGGGGGGAGTCAGTGGATGGTACGGCGCATTGTCTCACTCCCAAAGATGGCAAAGCGAGGCGGGGGAGATCACGGTGGCCAATCTCTGGCCAGACCGGCCGGACCGGCAAGCCTAATCTGGAGAAACAGAGGTTTGAATGCAACGCGCCGCCCTTTTGCGAATCACGAATTAGGTTCCCATCCCGGCCCGGGATTGACACGGAGAAAGGCCATCCCTAGAAATACCCTCCCCCTATGCGAATATTCTTTCTCCTCGCGGGCCTGTGCGCCTTGCTCGTCACCGCCGCCGGTCCGCTCCGCGCGCAAACCGCCGATGGCGCGGTGCCCGCCTACAAGAACCCCGCCTCCCCCGTCGAGACGCGCGTGGAAGATTTGCTCACGCGGCTGACGCTCGACGAGAAAATCCGGCTGCTCTCGGGCGATAAATACTTCAACACGTATGGCGTCGAGCGGCTCGGCCTGCCTTCCTTCCGCATGACCGACGGCCCGCAGGGGGTGCGTCTCAGCGCCCCGTCAACCGCCTACACCGCCGCCATTTGTCTGGCTGCTTCGTGGGACGCCGATCTTGCGCAGAAGGTGGGCGCATCCTACGGGCGGGATTGCCGCGCGCGGGGCATCCATTACCTGCTTGCCCCCGGCATGAACCTCTACCGCGCGCCGATGAACGGCCGCAACTTCGAATACTACGGGGAAGATCCGCTGCTCTCCGGCCTGACCGCCGCCGCCTTCGTGCGCGGCGTGCAGAGCCAGGGTGTCGCGGCCACGATCAAGCACTTCGCCGCCAACAACCAGGAATTCAAACGCCATGACCTGTCCTCCGATCTGGACGAGCGCACGCTGCGTGAGCTGTACCTGCGCAACTTCCAGATCGCCGTGCGCGAGGGCCAACCCAAGTGCGTCATGGATTCCTACAACCCCATCAACGGGGTGCACGCCACGCAAAACTCCTGGCTCAACATTGAGGTGCTCAGGAAAGAGTGGGGCTTCGGCGGGCTGCTGATGTCGGACTGGGAAGCCTGTTACGATACCTTGGGCATGGCGACCGGCGGATTGGACCTTGAGATGCCCTCGGGCAAATACTACAACGCGGCCAAGCTCCAGCCGCTGCTCGCCGCGGGCAAGGTGACGCCGGAGATGATCGACGAGAAAATCCGGCGGCAACTGCGGGTGGCGTTCGAGCTGGGTTGGCTGGACCGCCCGCAGGCGGACACATCCATCCCGCGGGACGATCCGGCCAGCGCCCGGATGGTTTACGACGAGGCGGCGGGCGGCATCACCCTCCTCAGGAACGAGGGCAACCTGCTGCCGCTCGACGCCGCGAAGGTCAAGAGCGTGGTGGTGGTCGGGCCCAACTCGCTGACGCCCACCGCCGGGGGCGGCAGCGGCTACGTCTCTTATTTTTCCGCCCGGAGCGTGCTGGAAGGCATCCGCGCGGCGCTGCCGGACCCCCAGGTGGTCAGGGAGATAGTGTGGGAACCGGAACAGACCCATCCGGCGGAGCCAGACGGGCTGGAAGCAATTCGCAACGCGGACGCCGTGGTGGTCTGCGTCGGCTTCAACGATCCCGGTTGCTGGCAGGCGGACCACGGTTCGGCCAACGAGCGGGAGGATCATGACCGCCGCTACGAACTGCCGCCCGAACAGGATCATCTCATCACCCGCGTGGCCCGGGAGAACCCGCGCACGGTCGTCGTGCTCAACGCCGGGGGCAGCGTGGCGACCGCTTCGTGGGTGGGCCGGGCGGCGGCGTTGCTCCATGCCTACTATCCCGGCACGATGGGCAACGCGGCGTTGGGGAACATTCTCTTCGGCGCGATCAATCCCTCGGGCAAGCTGCCGTTCTCGTGGGAAAAACGTTGGGAAGACAGCGCCGCTTACGGGAACTATCCCAACGCGGATCATCCAAAGGACAACACTTACAAGGAAGGCGTTCTGCTCGGCTACCGTTGGTTTGACGCGAAGGACAAGGAACCATTGTTCCCCTTCGGCTACGGCCTGAGCTACACGGAGTTTGCGCTGTCGGATCTGCAGGCGGAGAAAGCGGGTGGCGACGCGGTGACTTTCACCGTCCGGGTACGCAACACGGGCGCGCGGGCCGGCGCGGAGGTGGTGCAGGTCTACGCCGCGCCGCCGGCGGGCGAACTGCCCCGGCCGCCGCGCGAACTGAAGGCTTACGGCAAGGTGTTCCTGGAGCCGGGCGAGACCAAAGTGGTTGCGATGCAGGTGAAAACCGCGGACCTGCAGACGTGGGACCCCACGGCAAAAACCTGGATGCTCCCGCCGGGCGAGTGGGTCTTCCAGGCCGGGGACAGCTCGCGCCACCTACCCTTGAAAACAGCGCTGGCGTTTTGACCGTCGATTCCGCTTCTGACTGGCCGGTTCTCGCCAGACCGCCGATCACCCCGCCAGCTTTGTTTTCGCCGGTACGGAACTGATGAACGGGGTTACCTATTGTCCGAGTTCCTTCAATTACAAGCGCAATGCGTTTTTTCATCCCCCAAATCCCTCTCGTGGCGATGACGGCCACCCTCTTTTTGACGCCCGTGCTCACGGCCGCACCAGAAGCGGCAGCGTCACGCTCCGCGGGTTCTCCGAAGATTGTGTGGCAGATTGGCAAGGAAGACCAGGATGACGGAGAGTTCGCCCTCGTCGGCAACAACAAGGAATATTCACTCAAATTCCCGCAGAAAACGCTCCTCTACGAGATTGGCAAAAGCAATCCGGCGACGGATTGGCCATACATTCAGCCGGGGACGGCGGATGCCTGGGGAACAAGGCAGATCCAGCCCCGTGTCATTCGGTTCGCCCTGGCAGACGAACCGCGCGGGGTGTTCGTTCTGCGGGTCGCCATGGTGGATGTTCATCCCTCCGATCCGTCCGTCCTGAAGGTAGCGGTCAATGGTCAGGAGGGCTCCTTTTCGTTCAACCCCGGTGCCGGGGTGGCCTCGATCCTCAACGCGCACGCGGGCAAGTCCCAGGTGGTCGAGGCTCGTCTGGCGGCTTCCGGTCTGAAAAAGGGTGTGAACGAAATTACCCTGTCCACGGACGAAGGCGGCTCGTGGCTGATCTACGATGCCATCACGCTCCTCAACGACGCCTCGGGTAACCCGCCGCCCGCGCTCAACAATCTGCGAGCGGTGGCTACCCCCTGCTTTGTCAGGCACGGCGATGCGCTCGACCGCGTGGTGAGCCTGGAACTCACCGCGAGCGGATACGACACCGCGCCGACTATCCAGGCTTCCGTTGACGGCAGCCGCGCGCGCGAGGTTCCGCTGGGGCCGCTGCCGCCGTTTGGGACCGTACGTGCGGATGTATCCATCCCCGACTCCGGGAACGCTCAGGCCGTCTCGCTCACCGCCACGCTAGGTGGGCAGACGCGCACGACCGAACTGCGCGTCGAGCCAGCGCGCAAATGGACGATCTACATCGCGCCCGCCTCCCACACGGACATCGGCTACACCGACATCCAGGAGAAGACGCTCGAAGGACACAATCAGGACACCGACAAAGCCATCGAACTGACGAAAACCTATCCGGATTACCGATGGAACCTGGAGGTGGCCGTCCAAGCGGAAAGCTATCTCGCCAACCGTACCCAGCGGGACGACTTCCTGCGCCTGGCGCACGAGGGAAGGATCGGCGTCATGGCGCTCTACGCCAACACGCTGACCGGGCTGTGTTCTCATGCGGCGGCTTGCCATCTGTTCCAATGGGCGGCGGACCTCCACCGGCTGTACGGGGTCCGCTTCGGCCAGACCGCCATGCTCAACGATGTCCCCTCGGCGGAAGCGTCGCTGCCGATGATCGCCGCGAACTCCGGCATCCGCTACCTCGCCCACGCCGTGAACAACGATCACGCCCCGACTTTTCAGCCTTACGCCACGAATAACCCGTGCTGGTGGGAAGGACCGGACGGCAGCCGGGTGCTGACTGTGTTCAGCAAGCAGTACGGGCTGGCCCGGTCATGGGGGGTGACCACCAGCGTGGACCGCACGAGAAATGAAGTCCGGAACAAGCTCGGCGTCTTCGAAAAACGTGCCGATTATCCCTACGATGCCGTCTTCGTTCACGGCGAACAGGGAGATAATACCCGTTTGGACCCCCGCATCGCGGAGGTGACCAAGCAGTGGAACGAACACTATGCCTATCCCAGGATCGTGCTGTCGAGTGGTCCCGATTTCTTCGAGCACATCGAAAAAAATTATGGCGGCAAACTCCCGGTCATCAAGGGCAGCGGAGGCGCCTACTGGGAGGATGGCGCAGGCAGCAGCGCCCACGAAACCGCCCTGGACCGACGGTCCCAGGCGACGCTCGCATCGGCGGAGTGCCTCCTGGCGCTGGCGCAAAGGATCAAACCCGACACCTATCCGAAAGAGCAGATCGCCGCCGCGTGGCGCAACTGCCTGCTCTACGATGAACACACCTGGGGTGCGGGCAGCAGCATCAGTCGGCCTGAGGCCCCCGGCACCATCGTGCAATGGAAGAACAAGGCGCGCTTCGCACTGGATGCTCAAAAAGAGTCGGGGGAATTGCTCGCTCAAGGGTTGCAGACGCTTGGCGGCCAGATTCGTACCAAGGAACCTTCCCTGGTGGTGTTCAATCCGTCAGGCTGGAAACGCTCCGAGATTATCTCCGTCAATTTGCCCAAAGGTTTGGCCATTACCGAACCAGGCGTCACCACGTGCGAGACGGAGTCTGGTTGTTACGCCTGGGTGGCAGACGTTCCTTCCTGCGGTTACCGCACCTTGAAGCTCGGACCGGCGGTCTCGCCACCGAAGGCGCAGCCGGCGGCCGGGCACACGTTGGAGAGCCGGTCCTACCGGATCGGTTTTGACCCGGCCACCGGCGGCATCGGCAGCCTGGTCGATAAGGAAACCGGGCGCGAACTGGTGGACCCCCGGTCGCCCTACAAGTTGAACGAGTATCTCTACGTGGCGGGAGGAAAGGGCGGCCTGGAGATGCTGACCCGGCGGCCCATCACCGGCAACATGACGATCAACACGCCGCACGACGTGACGCTCCAAAAGATGACCCTGGGCCAGTTGGGCGAAATGATGGTGATCGAAAGTTCGGCCACGATGACGCCCAAGCTCCGCACGGTCGTCATTGCCTGGAATGACACGAAACGCATCGACATCGAGAATACGCTGGACAAGAAGCTGACCTACGATCTCGAAGCCGGTTACTTCGCCTTCCCGTTCGTCGCGGAGAACCCGACGTTCCGTTACGAGATTCCGGTGGGCATCGTCAACGCCACCACGGACATGCTGCCAGGTGCCTGCCTGAATTGGTTTGCCGTCCAGCACTTTGCCGAGGTGTCCGGGACCGAGGGCACGGTGGTCTGGGCCACACCCGACGCCCCGATGGCCTGCTTCGAGGATATCGTGCGCGGAGAGTGGAAGAAAACACTGCCGATGGTGAACGGGCACCTCTTTAGCTATGCGTTCAACAACTACTGGCAAACGAACTACCGGGCCGGACAGGATGGCACCCTGGGGTTCCGTTTTGCGATCACGAGCCGCACGGCTTCCGATCCCACGGCCTCGGCCCGTTTCGGGGCGGGCGTGTCCAACCCCCTGCCGTCCCTGGTCGTCGGAGCAAATCCGAACGGATCGCTCACGGCCCAGGCGGGCAGTCTCCTGGGCGTCGCCGAGCCGAACGCACAATTGATCGAAGTCCGGCAGGCGAACGACGGGGCGGGCACCATCGTGCGTTTGTGGGAAACCTCTGGCAAGGAAACGACGGCGCACCTGGATGTGCGGGCGCTCGGGGCAAAAAAGGCGAGCGCCTGTAACCTCGTCGAGGACGGCTCGACCCCGTTGGAACTCAACCAGGGAGTGGCGGCAGTTCCGCTAAAATCTCATGGCGTGGCGACCGTGAGATTGGAATAACCGGGCCGACGGCGAAGACGGTTAGTTGTCCTTAGGCGAACCGTAGAAAGCCTGGAATACCCGCCGCCATTCGTCCGCCATGAGCTGATGACCGGAGTACGTCGGATGCACGCCGTCCCAGATCCAGTAATCGACCGGCGCGCGCTGGAGGGCTGCGTCGAACATCGCCTGATAATGGATCACGGGCGCATGATATTTTTCTCCGAGCCTGGCGACCGCGGCGCGCATCTGCGGCATGATGATCTTCCGTTCGTCGAGGTGCTCCATCGTTCCCTTGCCGAGACCGAAAAACGGTTCCCCCAAGATCAACTTCACGTTCGGCAACGCGGCCACGGTATCCGCCAGCAGTTGATCGTAGCGCCGTTCGAACTCGTCGACGGAAAACGTCTGGTGATCGCGGAACGCGTGACCCAGGTCGTTGATCCCGATCAAAATGCTGAGCACATCGGGTTTGAGGTCCAGGGTGTCCTGCTTCCAGCGGGCGGCCAGATCGACCGAAGTGTTGCCGCCGATCCCCCGGTTGATGAAAGTGAGCTGCCGCTCCGGGAATGCCGCGCCCTCCTTGGCGGCAATGATGAAAGCGTACCCGTGCCCGAGCAGATGATTCGGGTCCTCCGTCCGCCCGCGGCCCATGTCCGTGATGGAATCGCCCTGGAACAAAATCCGCGTTCCTTTGTCGAACAGCGGCGTTTGGGCCTGACCGTGGGCAGCGAACGAGATGAGGGACGTTGCGAGGGCAAGTGCGTGTAGGATTCTCATGGCGTGCGTCAGTATCCCCCGTCCCGGGAACTAAGCAACGCGCGGCGGAGCGCCCCCAGCGCATTTATTTAGTTGAAACTTTCCCGGGGCCGCACTGTCATAGCCACTTCTCCCCCATGACGCGACGTTCCCCCTCCCTGATCCTGGCGGCGCTCGGCCTCCTCACCTGCCCGGCCGTGCTCCCCGCAGCCCCGTCCTCGCCGCCCGCCCCCGCCCCCGGCCCGGACGCCGGGATGCTGCCCGTCACCGACGGCCCGTTCAAACCCGACTGGGCATCCCTGCACCAGTACCGGACCCCCGATTGGTTTCGCGACGCGAAGTTCGGCATCTGGGCGCACTGGAGCGCCCAGTGCGTGCCGGAACAGGGCGACTGGTACGCGCAACGCATGTACGACGAGTACCGCGGCTCCAAACCGGGCGGGCCGCTCGTCGTCAACCCGGTCTGGAAGTTTCATCAACAGACCTACGGGCCGCAATCCGTGTTTGGCTTCAAGGACATCGACCACCTCTGGACCGCTGACCGCTGGGAGCCGGCCAAGCTCATCGACCTCTACAAGCGCGCCGGGGCGAAATACTTCGTCGCGCTGGCCAACCATCACGACAACTTCGACTGCTACGATTCCACCTACCAGCCGTGGAACAGCGTCCACGTCGGTCCCAAACGCGACCTGGTCGGCGAATGGGCCAAGGCCGCCCGCGCCGCCGGACTGCGCTTCGGTGTGACCGTCCACGCGGCGCGTTCCTGGGATTGGTTTGAACTTTCCCACTCCGCCGACAAGGACGGCCCCTACGCGGGCATACCCTACGACGGCAACCTGACCCGGGCCGACGGCCACGGCAAATGGTGGGACGGCCTCGACCCGGCGGACCTTTACAGCCCGCCGGACGCCGCGCGCACGCCCGAGAACCACCTGGCCTACAACGTGAAGTTCTACAACCGCACGCTCGACCTCGTTCACAAGTACCAGCCGGACCTGCTCTATTTCGACGACGGCGTCATGCCGCTCAAGGATCAGCCGGGCGACTACGGCCTGAAGATCGCCGCCGACTTTTATAACGCCAGCCTCAAGGCCCACGGTCAGAACGAGGCCGTGATGAACACCAAAAGCCTCGACCTCGACCAGCGCCAGTGCCTCGTCCGCGACATCGAGCGCGGCAAGAATGAGACCATCGACCCCAATCCGTGGCAGACCGACACCTGCATCGGCGACTGGCACTACAAGCGCGCGCTTTACGACCAACATCTTTACAAGAAACCGGATGCGGTCGTGGGCATGTTGGTGGATATCGTCAGCAAGAACGGCAACCTCCTGCTGAACATTCCCGTGCGCGGCGACGGCACCATCGACGAAGACGAAACCGCCTGCCTGGAAGGCATCGCCGGGTGGATGGCGGTCAACGCCGAGGGCATCTTCGGCACGCGGCCCTGGAAGATCTACGGCGAGGGCCCCTCGACGGCCGGGGCGGACGAAAAGAACAAGTACGGTGGCCAAAAGGATGTCTCCGCCAAGCCTTACACGACGGAGGATTTCCGGTTCACCGCCAAGGGGGACACCCTTTACGCCTTCTCCATGGCCCCGCCGCAGGGCGAGGCCAGGATCGTGACACTCGGCGCCAAATCGCCGCAGGGCGTGACGGTCAGAGACGTGCAACTGCTCGGGGCCGCCGCGCCGGTTGCGTGGAAGCAAACGGATGACGCCCTGGTCATCACTTGCCCGGCCAAACTGCCCGGCGAGTACGTCTCGACCTTCAAGATCGCGCTGGCCCCCTGAACCTTACTGCCCCGGGACAAATGATGACCACAGCCAGGAGGAAACTGCGGCGAAGACGGGCCGTTGCGGCTGACGGCGCAAGGCGCGGCCCGGGCATTGATGGGCCTGGGCCGTCAGACCAGTTTTCCCCCCTGGTTCGCCGCTCTCCCGTGGTCGCACTCTGGGCTTTGCTCACGGCGATTGCGCTGCCCGGCCTGCCCGGCCAGGCGGCGGAAACCCCGGCTGCCTCTCCTGCTCTGCCGCGCGTCCAGACGGTCGTTCGTCCGCGCGCCGAGCTGTTCCCCCTGGATAGCGTGCGC
>CAXTVY010000083.1:0-9946 GCA_964247665.1 uncultured Chthoniobacterales bacterium
TGCTCCCGCGCGAAATCCACGAGGACCGATCGCTTCAAGCCCCGCTTGATGATGTAAATTTCCCAGATCAGTTCCGAAAGATTGTACCCGGCCTTCCACTGCGCGCGGCCATGGCTGCGCGAATGGTCCGCGACGGCTTCCTTGGGACCCTCTTTTTCCAGACGCAAACGGTCCACGAGATCGTCGATGAGTTCCGGGACGTGATCCTGGAGCGCTTGGTGGGAGATGTGCAGCGCATCCGGCACGTCGGGACTTTCCCGGACGAGCTGCATCCACTGCCGATTGATAACGTGCCGTTGTGCGTGGACGTAGTCGGCAAACGCCGAGAGAAAAGAGATGCTGGGGATCTGAGGTGCCATAAATTCGTTCTGGTAAACCGACGATGTGGAGGCCCGTGCTAAGCAGCCGCGGCGGGCACGCGCCATCTGATCATGGCAACTTTGACGGCGTCGTTGACGACCAGACACGACACCATCACGTAGAGAAAAATGGCGAGCGCCTGCCGCCAGGGCAGCGGCACCAGCCCAGGGAAACCGACGAAAGTCAGCCCGGTGCTCACGAGCGCATCCGCCGCCAGCGCCGCCAGGAGAATATTGCTGGGCTTCGTGGACCAGAACCAGCGGCGCTCGCGGGTGGAAAACACGGAGAACACGTTGAAATAGAGCAGCAGCAAAAAGCTGAAGGTGTAGAGGGCTGGCTGATCGTTCGCTAGTCCGAAGTACGACCGGCCGAGCCACAGGGCGAGAAACGCTTCCACGAGCATCATGAGCCCCAGCACGACCGCCACGAAAACGAAGCCGCCGATCTGCCACGTCTCCGGTTTTTTGGAGGGCCGCACGTGGTCGGTGGCCAGGGAGATGCTCGGGAAGTCCCCCATGGCAGTGATCAGCAGCATGATAAACGCCGAGACCACGAACTTGCCAGTGACCACGTAGGTGATCGTCACGAAACACGCCTTCAAAATCGTGTGACTGATCTTGTTCATGATCCACGTCAGGATGTGCTGGTAGATCGTGCGCCCTTGCTCGATCAGCGAAAGGATGTTCGTCAACCCCGCCTCGGTGAGCACGACGCTGGCCGCCCCCTTGGCCACGTCGGTCGCGGTGCTGACGGCGATGCCGACTTCGGCCTGGCGAAGTGCCGGCGCGTCGTTGACTCCGTCCCCCGTCATGCCGGTGACGTGCCCCGCCGCCTGGAGCCGTTGCACGACGAGATATTTGTCCTCCGGAAACACTTCTGCGAACCCATCGGCCCCCGCGAAGACATCAACGGCTCCGTGACCGGCCTGCGTACCGGCGGCCTTCAAATCCGCCATGTGCCGAACGGTGGACAACCCCACGCCCCGCGCGATTTCGCTCGCCACCGCCAACTCGTCGCCGGTAAGCATCTTCACGGCTACCCCGCGGTCCTGGAGGGCGGCAATCAACTGCCGGGCATCGGGCCGCGGCGGATCGTACAGCAACACCAATCCAACCATGGCCAAGGCACCGGTTTCAGGGCCGCGTGCCACCGCCAGTGCCCGGTAGCCTTTTGCCGCCGGGCCGCTCGCCCGCGCCTCCAAGGCCTCTGTTGCCGCCGACGAAAGCCCGCACGCGGCGGCAATCGTCCGCACGGCTCCTTTCATCATCCGCACCCGCTGCCCATCCTGCTCGACGACGGCTTCCGTGCGCCGTGTTTTCGCGTCGAACGGCGTGAAGGAAATCGGCGTGACCGCAGGCAAATGGTCAAAGAGGTGGCGTTCCTTGGCGGCGGCGAGGAAAGCGAGGTCAATCGGGTCCTGATCGGCATCCTTCGACGCGAGCGCACCGGCGAACAACACGTCCGCATCGGTCGCTCTTTCCGAAGGGATCACGCCGGTGACGGCCAGTTGATTCATCGTGATCGTGCCGGTTTTATCCACGCAGAGCACATCCATCGTCGCGGCGTCTTCCGCCGCGCTGAGACGCGTCACCAGCACCCCGCGTTTCGCCAGTTCCTTCGAGCCGATGGCCATGCTCACCGTGAACATGACCGGCAGGGCAATCGGCACGGCACTCATCAGGAGCACGAGCAGGAGGGGAACGATCTGGAGCAGCGGCGTGCCGCGCAGCAGCGAAAGAACGATCACGATGCACAGCAGCGTGCCCACAATGACGAACAACCACCGGACCACCTTCGCGATTTCCTCTTCGATGTGGAGTTTCGGGTGCGCTTCCTGGACCAGCGCGGTGGTGTGGCCAAAGGAGGTTTTCGCTCCGATGAGCGTGACGACACCATCGCCCTCGCCACGGCGGACCACGGACCCGGACGAGAGCATGTCGCCCACGACCTTGTCCACGTCTTTGGATTCACCGGTCAGCGCCGATTCGTCCAGGCTCAAGGTGCCGGTGCGAAGCTTTACGTCCGCTGGGACGATATCGCCGGGACGGACACGAACGAAGTCGCCGGGAACGAGTTCCCGTGCGGGGATGACCTGCCAGCTCGCATCGCGCCGGACGCGCGCGTTGACCTGCAATCGCCGCCGCAACGCCTCGACGACGCCGGCGGCGCGGCGCTCCTGCAGGAAGCCCAACACGGCGTTGACGACCAGCAGCGTGCTCACCATGCCCAGGTCCGCATAGTTCCTGAGCACGGCGGACAGGACCATGATCAGTTCGAGCATCCACGCCGAGAGGCCCCAAAACTTTCGCAAGAATTGAAGCGCGGGGTGTTCTTTTTTGGAGGTGACTTCGTTGTAGCCGTGCTCCTTGCGCCGGGTTTCCACCTCGTTGCGGTTGAGACCTGTCTCCACCTTCACGTGCAACGCCGTAGGCGCGTCCGGGGTCGACGCGGAAGCGAGGTCAGGGGATATGGTGTTGGCTGTCATCAAAGAAGTTTTGCCGCGGTGGGGTTCGGCGGAAGCGAGAGGGTAAACTGGGTCGTTCACCGTCGGCCCCGGGTCCTCGTCGGTTGGGCCAGCGCCTCGAAGCCGGAGATCACGTCGAAGAGTTCCTCGTCGATGTTCGTCTGGCGCAGGCGGTGGAAGGTGCCGTGGAGGGTTGCCAGGAGTTCGTCGATATTTTTGTCGGCTCGCTGCATCGCCGCCAGGCGGCTGGCGTTCTCGCTGGCAAGGGATTCGGCGCAGGCGCGGAAAAGCGAGATGAACAGGTATTCGCGCAGGAAGACGCGCAGGGTTTCGGTGCCGTGGCCCATGACCTCGGGCAGGAGTTTGGTCGGCCAGCGGAGGGCCGCCAGACCGCGTTGCCACTCGGCGTCGAGCGGCAACAACCGCTGGCTCACCGGCTCGTAAAGCGCGCCGGATTTCGGGCGGTTGTGGAAGACGTACAAACTCGTGTAGTCACCCTCGGTCCGTTTCGCTTCGCTTTGGATTTGAATCCGCCCGACGAGAGGCGTGATAGCCTCGACCGAATTCGGCACCGCGAACTGTCCCAACAAGGTCAATCCCGCGTCCAGCAGATGCGCCTGAACCCGTTCTCCAACGGCCCAAACCTGGGGTTTGCCGGGCAGGGCGGCGAGCGTCTTGACCGCAAAGTCGGCGACCACCTCATTGAACTGGCCCACCAACCCCTGGTCGGAACCGAACACGATGGCACCGATGGGAGCGGCGCTGGTCTGACCTTTGCGTTCTGATGTCGGGGCGGCGGGCGCGCTTTCCCGAAGGCACGCGCTCAAACCCAACTGCACGGTCCGATCGTAGTCCGCCAACGCGAGCACCGCTTGCTCGTATTGGCCGACGCTGGAGGCGGCCAGGGCCTTCATCGTGCGCACGACAGATTTCAGTTCTCCGGCGCTGTTGATCTTGTGGCTCAGGCTCGCCGTTGTTTCGCTCATGGCTTCGGGTCGGGCGGAGGTTGAAAACGGGCGAGTGCCTCCCGGGCAAGCTGTGTGATCGCCTGACGATCCTCGTCGCTGAATTTCGCGGCCGATTCGAATCGCGCGGTCACCTCCGCAGGCAGGTTTGCCGCCACGGCGCGCACGGCCTCCTCGGCCTCCGTCATCCGGGCGAGCGGCACGGGGTCGAAGAGTTTGGCGGTCAATGCCACCAGCACCGTGATCTGCTCGGGAACGGACTGCGGCTTGGATTCGGGCTGCTGAAGACAGGCGCGGATGCGGCGTCCGTGCTCGATGCTCTGGCGGGTGGCATCGTCCAGACGCGCGCCGAACCGGGCGAAGGTTTCGAGTTCCTCGAACTGCGCGTAGGCGAGTTTAAGGTCACCCGCCACGGCGCGGTAGGCCGCCCGTTGTGCCTTGCCACCGACGCGCGAAACGGATTTGCCCACGTCGACGGCAGGCAGCACGCCCAACTCGAACAGCGACGGCGAAAGGTACACCTGCCCGTCCGTGATGGAGATGAGGTTGGTCGGGATATAGGCGGAGATGTCCTGCGCTTCGGTCTCGATGATGGGTAAAGCCGTGAGCGAGCCGCCGCCGCGTTCCGCGCGCAGGTGCGTGGCGCGTTCGAGCAGACGGGAGTGGATGTAGAAAATGTCGCCGGGGAAGGCTTCGCGGCCCGGTGGGCGGCGGAGCAGGAGGGAGATTTCGCGGTAGGCTTGTGCGTGCTGCGTGAGGTCGTCGTAGACGATGAGCACGTCGCGGCCCGCTTCCATGAAATGCTCGGCGATGCTCGTGGCGGCATAAGGCGCGATGTACGAGAGGCCGGGCGCTTCGTTTCCTTCCGCTACGACCACGACAGTGTACTCCATTGCGCCATTTTCCCGGAGGATGGCGGTGGCCTTGGCCACGGCGCTGGCGCGCTGGCCGATGGCGCAATAGACACACAGGACGTTTTTGCCGCGCTGGTTGAGGATCGTGTCGATGGCGATGGCCGTTTTGCCCGTCTGGCGGTCGCCCAGGATCAGTTCACGCTGGCCGCGCCCAATGGGAATGAGCGCGTCGACGACCTTCAGGCCGGTCTGGAGCGGCACGTCAACGGCCGCACGGGCCATGATGGCGGCGGAGGGACGTTCCGTGGGCAGGCGTTTGGTGGAGGCGACGGGCCCTTTGTCATCAAGAGGGCGGCCCAGCGGGTCGATCACGCGCCCGAGTAAGGCGTCGCCCACGCCCACGTCCATGACCCGGCCCGTACGCTCGACCTCATCGCCCCCGTGTAGGGCCGAGTCGTCACCAAGCAGCACCACGCCGAGTTCGTCCTCGTCCAGGTTGAAGACAATGCCAAAGATTCCGTTGCGGAACTTGATCAGCTCTTCGAAGCCGACGTTGGGCAAACCCGAAACCTTGGCGACGCCGGTGCCGACACTGATGATCGTGCCCACCTCGCGCGGCGTCAGTTGCGGCGTGAACGCTTCCCGCGCCTGGCGGATGGCCGCGAACGTGCCGTCGAATACGCCCTGCAAACTCTCGGGCTCGCTGGTCATGGGTTCTTTTCCCCGTTCTTCGAGTCCGCGGGTTTGGACGCAGGCGGGGGGACGAGCTTGTCCTTTTCCTTGAGGAGTTCGCCGACGCCGTTTTCCAGCGACGCGAGATAGTCTGCGATGCTCCACGCCACCTTTTGTCCGCCAGCGGTCAGTTCGATCCCGCTGATCAGATCCGGCGAGGTCTCGAACCGCAGGGGAACGTCGGCCGAGAAGGTCTCGTTGAGCGCATGTTGGATCGTTGCGCGTTGTGGTGCAGGCAAATCAAACGTGCTGCGCACGAGCGCGGGATCGGGGGCCGCCGCTAAAGCATCGCCGAAACCTTTCTTGCCGGGAGCATCCAGGCCGCGCAGCCGGCGGGTGAACACGTCGGTCATCTGTGCTTCCAAACTTGTGTCGGCGAGGTCCGTCAGTGTCTTGCGCGCGATGGCGAACACCTCCTCTCGTGTCCGCTGGCGGATGGCTTGATCGAGCTGATGCGCGTCGTTCGTGAGCGCGTCCTGTCGTTTGGCGCTCAGGTCGTCGGCCGCTTTGCCAGCTCGATCCAGGAGCCGTTGACCCTCGGCTTTGGCATCGTCGGACGCCTTGCTCAGGAGGGCGGCGCGCTGCCGGTTGAACTCCTCGTTCTTGCGCTGGAATTCGTCGCGCTCCTTCTGGGCCTCGGCCTTTTTCGCGTCGGCGTCGGCGAGTTCCGCCGCGATCTTTTTCTCCCGGGCGTCGATGGCGTTGAGAATGGGGTGATAGAGAAAATGCTTCAGCACCCACACCAGGATGAGGAAGTTGAGCGCCTGCGCCCCGATCGTAAACCAGTCGATTAGCATCGCTTTATTTTCCCGCCGCTTGGGCGATGACGTGGTTCCAGAACGGGTTGGCGAAGATCAGGATCATTGAGACGACGAAGCAGTAAATCGCCATGGATTCGATCATCGCCAGCCCGACGAAAAGGGTCCGCGTGATGGTGGCGGAGGCGTCGGGCTGCTGCGCCAAGGCCGTGAGGGCGGTGGCCACCGACCGTCCTTCGCCCAACGCCGGGGCGATGCATCCCACCGCGATGGTGAGACCGGCGGTGATAATCGAGGCGACTGCGATGAGGGTCATGGGGTCCATAGAGTGTCCTTGGCTAGTGTTAATCGTGGTTTCAGGAGACGGGCGCGGGCGCGGGGTCTGGCTTACGGGTGCGCGTGGCGGCGGCGATGTAGACTGCGGCCAGGATGCTGAAGATGTAGGCCTGCACCATGCCCGTGAGCAGGCCGAGCGCGGTCATGACAATCGGAAAGAAGAGGGGTGTGATCGTCAGTAAAATGGCGATAATCATCGTGCCGCTCATCATGTTGCCGAACAGGCGGACGGCGAGCGCCAGCGTGCGCGAAAGCTCGCTGATCACGTTGAAGGGCAGCATGATAATCGTGGGCTCCACGTAGGACTTCAGGTAGCCGCCCACCCCCTGGTCCATGATGCCGAAAAGCGGCACGGCCACGAAGACACACAGCGCGAGGGCGGCAGTCGTCGAGAGTGAACCCGTCGGCGGCTCATAACCCGGGATGACGGTGCAGAGGCAGGCCAAAGCGACGAACAGAAAGAGTGTGCCCAGAAAGGCCAGATACCTCTTCGGCTCACGGAGGCCGATGTCTTTGATCTGCTGCACCATGGCGGTGACGACCATCTCCAGGAGGTTCTGCCAGCGGGAACGCCCGATCTCGTTGGAAAGATGGCGCGTGATCAGCTTCGAGCCGACCGCCAGCACGAGCATCAAGGCCCACGTGAACACGATGGTGCCGTTGAGTTTGAAAAACCCGTGCTGCCAGAAGATCATCTGGTCGGGACTAAGGCGCATCGCTGCCCTCCAAGCCTGCGGGGAATTGGGTTTCCAGGGCAGGCCGCGTCAGGTACGTCACGGTGAGCCGGGCCAGGAGGAACCCCAGCAGACACGCCACCAGCCGCTCCCAGCGTCCCTGACCGACGAAATAGAAGCCAGCCAGCACGACGCTCATCCGCACCAACAGGCTGCCCAAAAACCAGAACGCTGGCTGCGCGGACGCGACTCCTTTGCGGATCGTCCACCACAGGCCACCAAAGAAAGCCGCTCCGAGCATCCCTCCAAAGAGCCCTGCCACCACCAGTGTCAGCGGCTCATTCATCGTGTTCCTCCGGTTCCTCCCGCATGGCCTTGTCTTCCTTGGCGACCCAGTGCCACGCGTTCAAACAACCGATCATGAGACCGGCCATCAGGAGGGCCAGCGTCCACGAGTGGCCGCCCGGATGATGCTTGTCCAGCCAGAGGCCGAGCGCGGCACCGGCAAGCGTCGGAACGGCCACCGACCAGCCGATCAGCCCGGTCATGCCCCGGCCAAACCAGATGCCCTGCGCGCCGTTGCGCCGCGCCTTGAGCTTGCGCGCCGCCTTCGCGCCTACCTGGCCGGCGAAAGTCGTTCCGGTTTTCGAGGGATCGCTCATCGGGTGATCATTCACGTTGAAAATTGGCGAGGCGGACGAGGAGCCCGGTTTCGAGTTTTGCCACGACGGAGCGCACGCTTTTTTCTTCCTCGTCGAGGGTCAGGAACTCCTTCTCCACCAGAGAGTGCAGTTGCCCGAGGTCGGGGCCGCCCGTCGCGCGGCGCACGGAAACGAGCACGTCGGGACCGGTCTTGACCAGCACCCCTTCATCCACGGCCACGAAAACTTCGCCCGCCTCCAGCGTTTCGTACGTCAAAATCCCGGGCGCTAGCGCGGCGACGCAATCCAGCCTTTGTGGCAGAAGTCCGAACGAACCCTCGTGCGTCTCCGCGACGATGCGCGTCACGCCGGTTTTGTCGGCGAAGACCCGGGATGGCAGCAGAATCTTAAGGTGCATGGGCAGCGACGGCAGGTTGGGCCTCCGGTTGAGGGTTCGCTCCGGGCCTGCCGGAATTCATTTTGGCCTTCGCCTCGTCCACCGCCCCAATCATGTAGAGCGCACTTTCCGGGTAGTCCTTGAACTCGTCGTTGAGGATGCGCTCGCACCCATCCAGGGCGTCCTTGAGGCTGACATCTTTTCCTTTAATGCCGCTAAACTGCTCGGTGGCGAAAAATGGCTGGGTCAAAAACCGGTCCAGCCGGCGGGCGCGGTCAACCACTTTGCGGTCGTCCGGCGAGAGCTGTTCCATGCCGAGCATGGCGATGATGTCCTTGAGGTCCTCGTATTGCGCGAGCGTCTTGCGGATTTCCTGCCCCAGGCGGTAATGCCGCTCGCCGATGATGCCCGGCGTCGCCATCTTGGAGTTGGATTGCAGCAGATCGACGGCCGGGAACAGCCCCTCGCTGGCCCGCTTGCGGGAAAGCGCGATGGAAGCGGAAAGGTGCGCGAACGTATGCACCGCCGCCGGGTCGGTCAGATCGTCCGCCGGCACGTAGACCGCCTGGATGGAGGTGATGGCACCCGTCGCCGTGTTGGCGATGCGTTCTTCCAAACCTGCCAGCTCGGTGCCCATGGTTGGCTGATAGCCAAGCCGCGAGGGCATCTGCCCCATCAGGCCGGATACCTCCATGCCCGCCTGGATGAAACGAAAAATGTTGTCGATGAGCAGCAACACGTCGCGGTGCTCGTCGTCCCGGAAATACTCGGCCATCGTCAGCGCCGCCAGGCCCACGCGGAACCGCGCCCCTGGCGGCTCGTTCATCTGGCCGAACATCATGACCATGTGCGGGAGCACCCCGGCCTCCTTCATGTCGTGGTAGAGTTCCTCGCCTTCGCGGCAACGCTCGCCGATGCCGCAAAACATGCTCACACCCTGTTGGTGCCCGACCATGTTGTGGATCATCTCGGTGAGCAGCACCGTCTTGCCCACGCCTGCGCCGCCGAAGAGCCCCGCCTTGCCGCCCCGCTCCAGCGGCACGAGCACGTCGATGACCTTGATGCCCGTCTCGAAAATCTCGGACTTGGCGGAGCGTTCCGAAAGCGGCGGCGGCGCGCGGTGCACGGAGCGCCACTCGACACCGGACACCGCCGGTTCGCCGTCGATGGTGTTGCCGAACACATCGAACATCCGCGAGAGGATTTGCTTGCCGACCGGCACTTTGAGCGGGCCGCCCGTGTCTTCGACGGCCATGCCGCGGGCGAGACCCTGGGTCGGGGTCAACGCGATGCCGCGCACGTGGTGGGCATCGCTTTGCGCGAGCACTTCGATGACGATCTGCCCTTCGTTGCCCGCGTGGAGCACGGAGTTGATCGGCGGCAGGTGCCCGTCGAAGCGCACGTCGACGACGCTGCCGCGAACCGCGACGACCGTGCCGGGATTGCGGCGCTCCGTCTCGATGGTTGGATGAGCGGCAATAAAGGATTTTGCGGGCTTAATGTTCATGGTTTGCGCGATTTCCCTTCGACCCACCACGGCGCGCGTCGATCAGCGTGTCATCGGGGATCAAGACGGCACCCCGGCAACCGGAGCCTACCCATCGGTCTTTTCGCAGTGCTGCGCTATAAGGTGAAACCCGCACAACCCGCCCGAGCCTGGCGGGCAACTGCTGGGCTAGGGCGTGGGCCCAAGACCCGCCCCTGCAGCGCATGACGTTCCAACGGGGCCGGTGCCGCGGATGACGCGGCGTTGCGCAGGGACATT
>CAXTVY010000083.1:9956-16932 GCA_964247665.1 uncultured Chthoniobacterales bacterium
TGCGCTATAAGGTGAAACCCGCACAACCCGCCCGAGCCTGGCGGGCAACTGCTGAGCTTGGGCGGGAGTCGCAATCTTCCCCTGCACCGCCTGACGTTCCAACGGGGCCGGTGACGCGGATGACGCGGGGTCGCAAGGACACCCCACAGGTTCACCGACGTTTCGAACACGGAGATACGAGACTCACCACGCTGACAAGCGAACGGAGTTTGGGCACGAGGAAAAGAAGTAGGGTATCATCGCGGTCTAAGCATATGGCTAGCAAGACGCTTGAAGACGTACTTTCTGAACTCAGCACTCTTCCCTTGGCAAAAAGCCAAAGTGAGACTGTAAAGCTTCTGATTCCTTCTGGCCTGGACCTATCGGTTCTGCACAGCAAAGCCGCCGAACGCGGCTACGTTCCAGACGGGTTCGACACCACAGACCAAGGCTTGGTTTTTCGCTATGTCCCCAGATTCAGCGGCCACCGTCACCTTGGATACTACAATGAACTCCAGAACCGAATCTTCGACATCTTTTTGTACGTATCCTGCGATCAAAGGAACTTCGGGGTCTTCTCCATCGCTTTGGCAAGCCTGTTTCTGGACGCCGCCTCCTATTTTGACTCTCTGTCCCAAAACTTTATCATCGAGCGGTCCGAGGCAGGCAACGGTTTGAAAAGCGCCGCTGCCATCAAGGACCTCACGCGTAAGACCAAAGGAAAGTCCTTTTTCACCATCGACGACTATCGCGCGTGCTTTGAAGCGGAATTTGCGTTTTCGGTCAAGACGCTGAATCTGAACACGCACGGTGACAATTTTCACAGTCAGCCCATCGCTTACTTGAGCGATCCCACCCGTCGCTGTGAAATCACCCCTTTCTCGGAGTGGGCAAAGGGCAAAAATCCCGATTGGTGGACGGCGTACAATGGCGTGAAACATGATCGGATTCGAAACATGGAGTCAGCCACTCTCGGAAATACCGTCTCTGCCCTCGGGGCCGTTTTGGTTGTGCTGTGTTTTTTCCATGAACGATTTTTGATGAGCGGCTCACGTGGAATGGAGACGTTCCGCTTGCTCACCCCTTGCTTTTGGAAACTCGGAGGAAGTGCGATGATCGCACAGCCTTTCTTTCAGCACTGAGTGGCTTTTAGACCCCCTCGTGCCCGCGCTCCGTTTCGCCTCACGTACTGATCTGCGCAAACTCTTTTGCCTGTCATCCGCGTTGCTCGCGCGGCCCTCCTCCTTCCAAGTTGACCGCCTCAAAAGAAGCCGATACCACGTCCCCAAAGAGCCGACACTCCACTTCACCAGTTCTTTTGACCGAGCGGGGATGCTCGACATAAACGTCGTGCTCAATTTGCTTGGCGGGAAGCCGGCTGGCTCCTCGCCGACCGTGATTCGATCGCCGTCAGTGGGCTTTGCTGGCGGGCAGATGTTCCGGAAGGTCGAGACGGGCGACACCGATCCGGCTGTCTGCCATCCCGTAATAAATGTCGAAGCGGTCCGGCGCGCCGAGGTCGTCCCGCCGGTCGATGCCGGTCGGGAAAACGACGTTGGCGATGGTCCCGCGAAGTTCGTCCGGCGACTCCGGTGTCAACACCGGTTGCGGCGAGCGGTAGAGGATCACGCGCGGGTCTTGCTCCGATAGAATCATCACGCCGGCCGAGTAACACAGTCCGCGCCCGGCCTCATCCGGCTCCGTCGGTTTGCTCACGCCGTGGTAGAGGATTAGCCAGCCGTGGCGGGTGAGAATTGGCGGGGTGCCGCAGCCAATCTTCAGCGCTTCCCAGGGCGCGACCGGACACGCCAGTCGGTGATGCGAATTGATCAATCCGGGGCGATGCGGGACGAGACCCTTCGGCGGCATCGGGTAGTAGGAGAGCCAGATGCTTTCGCGGTCCAGATTCATCAGCCGGTGCGAGGATTGGCAGGCCGTGTCCTCGGGCCGGGTCCCCGCAAAAAGCGGCCGATGGAGGAGGCCCAACTGCATTTTCCCGCAGTGGTTGGGGATGGCGACCGGGAAGACGCTGGCATCCTTGTTGCCCACGTTGACGAAATCGATGCCTCGGTACGGCGCAAAGGCCGCCAGTCCAACCCGCTTCCAATGGAATAGATCCTCCGACATCGCCAGCGCGATCCGAGGGCCGAGCGGCGAATACGCTGTGTAGGTCATCACGTAATGCCCGAGCGGTTCGACGAACGTGACCCGAGGGTCCTCACATCCGCCCCCACCGCCGGGACGGCGTTCGTAATCGGCTTCCGGTTCGAGCGCGATGCCGAGCCGCTCGACGTTGCAGGGGTCGCCCGCCGCATCGAACTTCACCCGCGCGATGCCAATCCGTGAATAGTTACCCTTCGCCACGAGGCGTGGGAAAAGGTAGAGCTGACCGTCCGGGCCCCGCACGGCTGCCGGATTCAGGGTGCCTTCGACTTCCTGCGGATTCCCCGGTTCCGGCTCCATGACGAGCCCCATGCGCTGTAAATGCAAGCCGGTCATTGGTTCCCTTCCTTCGCCACGCTGGCGGGGTGGTTGCCGCCGAGGCACGCGATGATGGTCTCGACCACGCGTTTCGTCTCGTGAGGGTCGCGGACCTGGATGGACAACGCGCCCGCTTCCTCCGCCGGATAATCGTTCCCACCGGGAAACAAGGCATCTCCGACGTAGATCATTTCGTCGATGGCAATGCCGAGGATGTCCCGGAGTTTCCCGATCCCGTAGGCTTTGTCGATGCCGGGCTTGGTCACGTCGATGGAGGTGGTCCCGCCCAGGCGCACGGCGAACTCGGGGATCAGTTGGTCGAGGAACCCCTTGATCCTCTTGCGCTTGGAAAAATCAGGGTCCCACTTCTTCTTTTCCTCGATGGGAGCGTGCTGTCCCAAGGCGGAGAAGGTGATCTGACTGCCCCGGTCTTCGATGGTGTCTCCTGACACGGTGTTAGTCTCGTAATCCGCTTCGGCCAGCGCCTTCTGGATCGAGTCGATAATCTTCTCTTTTTCGTTCGCGGTGAAGTCTTCCGAATAGAGTTTTTTCCAGTCTCCCGCGTGTTGGTAGAACTTCGTTCCACACGTAGGCAGCAGCGAGAGGTTGTCCATGCGCTCATCCCTGGGAAGATTGGCGAGCACTTGCAGTTGGAATTGCGGCCAGTCGCCACCTGAAATCACCGCCACCTTGGCGATGGCCAGTAAAGCCGTGAGCAGCGCGACCATCTCGGCATCGAGTGGCGACTTGCTTTCCGCCAGCGTGCCGTCCAGGTCGAAAACGATGAGCTTTTTCATAGGGATCAGGCACCTTCCGGCAGCGCAACTTCCAACACAGTGATGGAGCCTGACGGGCGGCACAGGCAGGTTCCAAGGACCGCAGGCAGGAGCACCACGTCGCCTTTACCGAGCGCGTATTCATTGCCTCCATGTTCCAACCGGCCTGCACCGGCGACGCACACCACCACCCGCGGCGTTTCGTCCGCGCCGACCGTGAAAGGCAACGCCCCGCCCAGCCGCCAGAGGCGAAACTGTGTGCAAGAAAAAAGGCTCTCGCGTCGCGCCGGTTCTAGCTCTTCGATGACCGGCATAGCAGGACTGATGACTCCTTGTGCAAAGTCGATACAGGCCATGGCTTGATCGACCTGTAACGGTCGCGGCTGGCCGGTCTCGGCGTCGACATGATCCCAGTCGTAGAGACGAAACGTCACATCGCTGTTTTCCTGGACTTCGAAAACCACGAGTCCGCCGAGCGAGTGCACGGTCCCGGCTGGCAGGAGGACCGCGTCGCCGAGCCCGGGGCTGAAGCTGGGCAGCCGGTCGGCCACGGTCCCGCTTGCGAGCGCATCCCGCAGATCATCTGCCGTGGTGCCCGGCTTCAGGCCCGCGTAGATACGGCTTCCGGAACTGGTCTCCAGGACGACCCAGGCTTCGGTTTTGCCGGACTCGCCGGCAGGGATGTACTTTGTCTGTTGGTCCGAGGGATGCACTTGCACGGAAAGGGTGTCGTGCGTGTCCAGGAACTTGAGCAGCAGCGGAAATCGTTGGAAGCGCCGGGCCAATTTTCCCATCAACTGCTCTGGTGAATGCGCGAGCAATTCGCTGAGGGTTTGTCCTTTGAGCGGCCCTGCGGCGACGCGGCTCGGATGGTCCTCACGATCACTCAACAGCCATGCCTCGCCGATGGGACCATCGCCCGGGAGCGGAGCGGAAAGCAGGTTGGACAAACGCCGTCCACCCCAAAGCCGATATTGGTAGATCGGTTCGAAACGCAATGGATACAGGGGAATCTGGTTCATGGCAGGGCTTTCAAAGTGCGGGCGTCGATCATCGCACTACCGGAACCAGGTCCGTCGGGATCTCGCCCCCTTCGTTTTCCCACCGCTCGATTGCCCGCTGTTTCATGGATCTCATATCACCAACACGCTCGCCGAAGGGGAGGTTGAACGTCTCATGCGCGGCAGAGTTCCACAGGGCGATGGCAGGCTCACCGGGGCGATCATGTTCATAGCAAAGAATGCCGAGTGACGCCGTATCGAGTAAAAAATGCTGTGCTTGCGCAACGGTTAATCCGACCCACCGGGCGGCGAGGACTCGGCCGAAGTGGCCGTGGGTAAACAAGGCGATGTTTGCTTCCATGGCGCGGAGACGAATGATGAAGCCGTCCGCGCGGCTGGCGATTTCAGCGGGTGTTTCACCATGCGGAGCGCCGTCTCGAAAGAGATTCCAGCCCGGCCGGGACTTGAGCACATCCGCAGAGAAACGGCCTTCGATGTCGCCGTGATCCCACTCCGTCAGATCCGGCTCGATTTCGGACGGCGTCGCTAATCCGGCCAGGTCACAGGTCTGCTGGGCGCGTTGCAAAGGGCTGGTCAGGACACGGGCAAACGAAATGCGCTGGATGCGCGCCCCGAGTGCCCGGGCCTCGTCCTCGCCTCGCGCGGTCAGCGGAAGGTCCGTGCGACCAGTGTACTGGCCGGAGCGAGACCAATCGGTTTCGCCGTGTCGCACCAGGAAGATGCGCAGCGGCGCACGCAGGCTTTCGGCGTTCCGCGTACGGCCAAGCAGAGAAGCGATCAACTTCCCGAACTCCCCTCCCCGTATCTTTCCATTGCGGCGTCATACTCGCCGTGGCGGGCGGACACATTGCACATGGCACGATGCCGCAGCGCGTGCTGCGCAGGTTTCACGTTGGCTTCCTTGCCGGACCAAATCTCTAATGCCGGTTGCTGGATCGCCCGTGCAAACGAAAACGCCGCCGCCCACGGCAACCGCGAGTGAAACCTCACGTTCATGGCGTTCAACCGGGCTGACGCCAGTTCGCCCGACTGACCGCCGGATAGGAAAGCGATGCCCGGCACGGCAGCCGGGACCGTTCGCAACAGACATTGCACCGTGGCGTCGGCCACCTCGTCCACCGATTCTTGCACGGGACAGGTGAGCCCCGGCAGGACCATGTTGGGCTTCAGGAGCATCCCCTCCAACAACACGCCCTGGGTGTAAAGCTGGTCGAAAACCCGGTTCAGGGTTTCCTCCGTGACCTCGCGGCATCGCTCCAAGGTATGTTCGCCGTCCATGAGCACCTCCGGTTCGACGATGGGCACGATCCCCGCCTCCTGGCACAGCGAAGCGTAGCGAGCCAGCACGTGTGCGTTGGCATCCATACAGGCCCAGCTGGGCAGATCGTCGCCCACGACGATCACCGCGCGCCACTTGGCAAACCGCGCTCCCATCTGAGCATATTCGGCCAAGCGTTCGCGCAACCCATCGAGACCTTCGGTGATTTTCTCGCCGGGGTGACCCGCCATCGCCACGGCACCGGCATCGACTTTGATACCGGGGATGATTCCGGCATCGATGAGGATTTTGACGAACGGGATGCCAGCGCGCGTTTGCTGGCGGATCGTCTCGTCGAAGAGGATCGCGCCGCTGATGCAATCGCCCAGGCCGGGCGTCGTGACGATCATCTCCCGGTAGGCACGCCGGGCTTCCGGTGTCCGCGGGATGCCTAATTCCGCGAACCGTTTGTCGCAGGTCGGCGTGCTTTCGTCCATTGCCAGCAACCCCTTGTCGCCGGCGACCAGTGCCCTGATAGTATCCATCAGTTTCTGCGTGTCCATCGGCGTGATTCCTTTATCTGCCAGCGGCACCCGAAGGCGACGGCTGCGCGGTTCGGACCCGCGGACGCCACGCCAAGTCGAAGCTCAGCACGTAGATCATGATGGCCGCCAACGTCACCACCATGCCAACCCAGAAGATCCAGCTTCGATGTGCCCGCTTCCAGTACGGAGCAGGTTGCCCACTGGCACTATTGTGATATGGCCCGTGGTGCGGAATGCCGTGCGTACTCATTGCTGCTTTCTCCCCTCATCTTCCGCCGGCTGCGAAGTCGGCTGGTTCCCGGTTTGAGCCGTCCACTTCCAATTGCGGATTTCGGGCATGTCCTCGCCGTTTTTGTCGATGTACTCCCTGTGCCTGATCAGCTTGTCTTGGAGAAGCTGCTTGAGGTAGTCCCCCTTGGCGTTCAACTGCGGCAGGCGATCCAGCGCGTCCATGACGAGATGGAAGCGATCCATTTCGTTGAGCACCGTCATGTCGAAGGGTGTCGTGATCGTGCCCTCTTCCTTGTAACCGCGCACGTGGATGTTGTGATGGTTCGTGCGGCGGTACGTCAGCCGATGGATCGTCCAAGGGTAGGCGTGAAAGGCAAAGATGACCGGCTTGTCCGTGGTGAAGAGTGAATCGAAATCCTTCTCGTTCAGCCCGTGAGGATGCTCCGTACATGGCTGCAACTTCATCAGGTCAACGACGTTGACGACCCGGATTTTCAGCTCGGGCAGGTGTTCACGCAGGATCGACACGGCTGCCAGCGTCTCCAGCGTGGGTACGTCCCCGGCGCAGGCCATGACCACGTCCGGTTCGGAATCGCGGTCGCTGCTGGCCCATTCCCAGATGCCGATGCCCTTGGTGCAATGCACGGCGGCCTGTTCCATTGTCAGCCAATGAGGGGCCGGGTG
>CAXTVY010000084.1:0-16666 GCA_964247665.1 uncultured Chthoniobacterales bacterium
GCGTTGAGGTCGGTGATCTGCGCGTCCTTGGCCTGGACGTTCTTCTCGGCATCCTTGAACTTGGTGTCGAGGTCTTCCGCCTGTTTGCTGGCGGTCGCCACCTGGTTCTGTAGATCGGTGGTCTTGGCGACGGCTTCGTCGGCGGTCTTCTTTGCCTTCGCCTGTTCGGCTTTGGCGCGGGCCGCGTCCGACGTGGCGGTCGCGGCGGAAGCCTTTAGCTGCGCGGCCTCCTGATTCCTGGCGGCGAGCTTGCCGTGGTTGAGGAAGCTCAGCCCGGAAGACAGGAGTAGAAAGACAAAGGCGACGAGGATGAGGAGCTTGGGCGTGGGCATGTGGGGGGAAACGGGAACGGAACGTGCTTTCGGAAAACCACGGGCCGCGCCGCGTCCAGGTGTAGCGGCGGCCACTCTGAAAAGCGCCCAGTAAGTAACGGGAAACCCCAAGTGGTTGCAAGACATTGCTAGGGGTGGATGCAAAATTTTTGTCGATTTCTCCGTTGCGAACGCCAGGGAAGCGGGTTTAAATCCGTTTGCCAGGGACTATGGATGGAAGACTGACAAACCCCGCCAGGGCCGGAAGGCAGCAACGGTAGTCTGAGCTTTCTTGCCGTAGCTCTCTGGTATTTTCTTTTTCCGGGATCAGGCTTGCCCGTCCCGCCCGCCGCGCTAAGGTCTCCAGCGCGGTCTCCTTCCTCCTATGGAAATTCTCGTCACCGGCGGCGCGGGCTTCATCGGCTCGCATCTGGTCGAAGCCTTGCTCCGCGCCGGGCATCGCGTCGCCGTGCTCGATGACTTCAACAATTACTACGATCCGCGCATCAAGGAGGACAACCTGCGTGCCGTGCGCGGGCAGATCGAGCTTCACCGCACCGACCTGCGCGACCCGGAAGCCGTCCGGCGCGTCGTGGGCAAAGAGCGGTTCGGCACGGTGATCCATCTCGCCGGCCGCGCCGGGGTGCGGCCCTCGATCAAGGAACCGCAGCTCTACGTGGACGCGAATGTCACCGGCACGCTCAACATGCTCGAAGGCGCGCGCGTCGGCGGCGTGGGGCGGTTCATTTTCGCGTCGAGTTCCTCCGTGTATGGCCTGTGCCCCGTGTCGCCCTTCCGCGAGGACATGCCGCTGCCGGGCACGATCAGCCCCTATGCCGCGACCAAGCTCGCGGGCGAGCAGCTCTGCTCCAACTACGCGCACCTGTACAAGCTGCGGACGGTCTGCCTGCGCTTTTTCACGGTCTATGGTCCGCGTCAACGGCCCGATCTGGCGATCCACCAGTTCACCCGGCGCATCCACCGCGGCCAGCCCATCGACCAGTTCGGCGACGGCAGCACACGCCGCGATTACACCTACGTGGACGACACGGTGCAGGGTATCCTCGGTGCTTTGACCTACGAGGGGCCGATCTTCGACCTCTTCAACCTCGGCGAAAGCGAGACGACCTCGCTCAATGAACTGATCCGTCAGATCGAGAATGCCCTGGGGCGCAAGGCACGCATCAACCACCTGCCCGACCAGCCGGGTGACGTGCCGTTGACCTGCGCGGACATCTCCAAGGCCCGGCGGTTGCTCGGCTACCGGCCCACCACGTCCATCGCGGAGGGTATCCCGCGCTTCGTGGAGTGGTTCCTGCAAACGCAAGGGTCCGCCGCCGTGCCGGCGGAGGCGGTGGCTTAGCGAAGGCAGAAGGCAGAGGGCAGAGACCGGGGAGCCAAGGTGAAAGGCGGCAAGATTATCTCGCTCGTTGGGCTGGTCACCCGTATCTTCCAGATCGTTTCTTCCGCCTTCCCACTTCCCACTTATGAAAGTTTTCCCGGCGGACGATGTGGTTGGTCTGTTGCAGACGTTCGTGCGCGTGGGCAGCGTCAACCCCTCCGGTGATCCCGGGACCACCGAAACGGGTGAGGCGCGCATGGCCGCCTGTGTCGCGGAGCGTCTGACGCACCTGGGCGCGCGGGCCGAAATCAGGGAGGTGCTGCCCGGGCGGCCCAACGTACTGGGCCAATTTCCCAGCAACCGGCCGGGCAAGCCCAAGCTCTTGCTGTGCCCGCATCTGGATACGGTCAGCGTACGCGGCATGACGGTCGATCCGTTCGCCGCCGAGCGGCGCGACGGCAAGGTCTGGGGCCGCGGCGCGTGCGACACCAAGGGCACGATGGCCGCGATGCTCTGGGCGCTGGCGCTGCTGGGGCCGGATGTGGCGAACCTGGAGCACGAGGTGTGGTTCGCGGGCTTGATGGACGAGGAAGCGGGCAACAAAGGGGCCGCCGCACTGGCGGCGGAATTCGCCGACGCCGACTTCGCGCTGGTGGGCGAGCCGACGGGCTGCCAGATCGTCTACACGACCAAGGGCGCGACGTGGCTGAAGCTGACGACCCGGGGCCGCGCGGCACACTCGGCCTCGCCGCACCTGGGCGAGAACGCCATTTACAAGATGGCCGACGCGGTCCGCGCGGTGCGCGACGAATTGCTGCCGTGGTTCGCGGGCGAGCCCGACCCGGTCCTCGGCCCGGCGACGACGAGCGTGGGCACGATCACCGGCGGCAGCAAGGTCAACATCGTGCCGGAGGCGTGCCTGGTGGAGTTGGACATCCGCACGGTGCCCTCGCAGGCGCGGGCGGGTTTCGTGGATGAGGTCACGGCGATTCTGCGCCGGGCGTGCCCGGACCTGGGGGTGGAGGTTCTGCGCAGCCACGGGTCGCTTGCCACCGCGCCGGACCACCCTTGCATCCGCGCGCTGGAAGCAGCGGGTGGGCAGCGGATCGGCGCGCCGTGGTTCTGCGACGGCAGCCTGCTTTCCGCGGCGGGCATTCCCGCCGTGGCAGCGGGCCCGGGGAGCATCGAGCAGGCGCACACCGCCGATGAGTGGCTGCGCGAGGACGACCTGCACGCCGGGGTCAGGTTCTACGGGGACTTCCTGCGGCGGGTGTGACCGGGCGGCTGTTTTGGAGTGCCGCCATCCACACCCAGAACGCCGTTGCCACCAACCCGGCGAGGCCGACGATCAGAAAATCCGGACCAGAGGAAACCCGTCAGCGGCACACGGGCCAGGCGTCGTTCCCTGGCGTTGGACCGTCTGCCCGTTCCAGGTCAGAGCCGCGTCGTTCCCGTCCGGCCGCCGCGGGCCAGGAAAAAGTACAGCAGCGAACCGATGAACGGTAGCAGAAGCACCACCAGCACCCAGATGATTTTCTGCGTGCCGACGAGTGCCGTGTTGAGGATGCAATCGATTAGCATCCACAACCAGAAGATCGTCCCCAAGAGCCCGAGGACGCCGCTGATGATGAAGATTCCAAGGACGGGCGGCGGGAGAAGTTGCAGGAACATCGTTCCCCGTTTTAAGTGACAACCCGCGCCGACGCAAACCTTTTGCCGCCTTTTCGTATGAGTGACCAGCCCGCCCAGCCCGCCAAGACCGCCATCAATCCCCGCCGCGACCAGAACTTCCCCGACTGGTACCAGGAAGTCGTCCGCGCGGCCGATCTCGCCGAGAACAGCGACGTGCGCGGCTGCATGGTCATCAAGCCGTGGGGCTACGGGTTGTGGGAGAACATGCAGCGCCAGCTTGACGCCATGTTCAAGGCCACCGGCCACAAGAACGCTTACTTTCCGCTGTTCATCCCGATTGCCTACCTGGAGAAGGAAGCCGCGCACGTCGAGGGTTTCGCCAAGGAATGCGCCGTGGTCACGCACCACCGGCTGGTGATCGGCGAGGACGGCAAGATGATCCCCGACCCGAAGTCGCAGCTCGCCGAGCCGCTGGTCGTCCGGCCCACGAGCGAAACGATCATCGGCGCGACGTATGCCAAATGGGTGCAGTCGTACCGCGACCTGCCCATCCTCATCAACCAGTGGTGCAACGTCGTGCGCTGGGAGATGCGGACCCGGCTGTTCCTGCGCACGGCGGAATTTCTCTGGCAGGAAGGCCACACCGCGCACGAGACCGAGGCGGAAGCGCGCGAGGAAAGCGGGCGGGTGCTGGGGGTGTACGCCCGGTTCGTGTGCGACCACCTCGCCATCCCCGTGTTCGCGGGTGAGAAGAGCGATGCCGAGCGGTTCCCGGGGGCCGTGCAGACGCTGTGCATCGAGGCCATGGTGCAGGACCGCAAGGCGATCCAGGCGGGCACGTCGCACTTCCTGGGGCAGAATTTCGCGCACGCCAGCGGCATCAAGTTCCAGTCGCGCACGGGCACGGAGGAATTTGCCTGGACGACGAGCTGGGGCATGAGCACGCGGCTGGTGGGCACGCTCATCATGGCGCACGCCGACGACGACGGAGCGGTCATCCCGCCGCGCGTCGCGCCGACGCACGTCGTGATCCTGCCCATCACGCCCAAGGAGGAAACCCGCGACGCCGTGCTGGCCGCCGCCGACCGGCTGGCCGCGCTGCTGCGCGAGGCACGCTTCCACGGCGCGCCGCTGGAGGTGGAGGTGGACCGGCGCGACCTCAACGGCGGGGTGAAAAGCTGGGAGTGGATCAAGAAGGGCGTGCCGCTGCGGGTCGAGATCGGCCCGCGCGACCTGGAAAAAGGCACGGTCGCCGTCAGCCGCCGCGACCAGGGCGTGAAGGAAAAAGAGTTCCTGGGCACCGGCGATTTCGCGGCACGCGTGCCGCAAATTTTGCAGAGCATCCAGGACGGCCTGTACGCGAAGGCGCTGGCCCACCGCGACGCCCACACGAAGCCCATCGACACGACCGAGGAGTTTTACGCCTTCTTCACGCCCAAGAACCCGAACAAGCCCGAAATTCACGGCGGGTTCGCGCTGGCCCACTGGGACGGCACGGCGGAAACGGAGGCGAAGATCAAGGAGGACCTGAAAGTCACCATCCGCTGCATCCCCACGGATACGCCAGAAGAAGCGGGCACGTCCATCGTCAGCGGCCAGCCGAGCAAGCGGCGGGTGGTCTGGGCGAAGTCATATTGATCGAAAAACGTGCCGATTTGGAGCGTGACCTTTTCCTTCCGGCGGGGTTGAATAAGGCGAGGGCGGGGGCGTCTACTTTCTCAGCTTCCACCCGTCTGCTCGACGATAGAAAACACACCCATCCATGAAAAAACTGCTGCTTGCCGCTGCCGCGACCCTCGGGCTTTGCGCCTTCGGCTCGCTCGCCCACGCCGGAACCGAGGTCGTTGACAACAACTACCAACGCCCCGCGCCACCCCAGCGCGAGGAGCCGCGCACCTACATCCCGCTGCTGCCACCCCTGCCGTTCCTGCCGGTGCCCACCCTCGTACTCGGCGGCCACGGCCCGGCCCCGGCGGTGGTGCCGCTGGGTGGCCCCGTCGTGGTCGGCGGCCCCGGTTTCGTGTACGGGCGTCCGTACCCCTATCGCCGCCGCCGCTTCCGCCGTTACGCCTACCCCTACGGTTACGGCCCCGGCTATGGTTACGGCCCCGGACCCGGCTACGGCTACTACGGCGGCCCCGGCGTGCGCGTCGGCGTCGGCTTCTGAGCCCCGCTGGTCACCTGCTTTACCCACACCGCCCGCTCTGGTGGAAATATCCGCCGGGCGGGCGGTTTAATTTTCCACAGTTTGCGCTCGCATTGTTGAGTGATCTGATCAGAAAAATGAAAGGCCACTATGCACCAGCAGACCGCATGATTGCTCGTCATCATGCTATTGAAATAGCTGGTCGGCTCGGCTCGAAAGTCATCCCTCATCGTCGAGTCATCCTTGGATGGCCGGATTGCCCTTACAAAGTTCCATTCCACACTGATAACTTCTGGTTCACCATCCTCGTCTCGGATTGTGCATACATTTTCTCTGGGGAGCACAAGCGGGGCCTCGGTTCCTCAGCGAAGTTTTGCGTGTCCGTCAAGCATCCGGATTCGACTACGTTATCTAGCAGGCACCTAGACGCGCTTTCGGCAGAGTTAGGGGTGTCAATTTTTGCACCAACCGAGCAGCCGCACGATCTTCCCACCGCGTTTCTCCTCACTGATGTTATCCGAGATATTTTTCGAGCGATCGACTTCTCCCCTGTATCAAGCCTTTTCCTCAACTCTTCTCAAATTCGCGTTGCCTCCGAGTTAGTCCAGCCATCTCAATGCGCTATACAGGTCGAGCAATTCAGGCGACTCCTGCTAGATGTTCATCAGACCAGTGCCCTAGAGCCGCCAAAGATTTAAGCAGCCGCGCCGGACATGTGATCATTTCTTGTCTTGGGTTGCGATCCGCTAGCGCGGCGGACGCTGCAGGATTTCCGCCAACACCTGCTCGCTCGACGCCCCTTCGGCCTCGCCCTCGAAGTTGAGGATGATCCGGTGCCGTAGCGCGGGCAACGCCGCCCT
Organism: uncultured Chthoniobacterales bacterium; assembly: GCA_964247665.1. Lineage (GTDB taxonomy): Bacteria > Verrucomicrobiota > Verrucomicrobiia > Chthoniobacterales > SZAS-18 > CAHJWO01. The sequence goes on from CAXTVY010000084.1 coordinate 6,292, forward strand.
GTCGATGTCGGCGCGCGACACATGGTAGCGCCCGTCAAGCAGCGCATAGATTTTTGCCGCGAGGATGAGCGCTTGCACCCCGCGTGGGCTCGCGCCGTAGCGCACGAACCGCCGGGCCAGTGGGGCCGCGCCCGCGTCCTCCGGGTGCGTCGCCAGCACGATGGCAATCGCGTGCGCCTGGACTTCGCGCGTCATCGGCACGTCGCGCACGGTGGTGCGCAGTCGCTGCACCTCGGGACCGTCGATCACCTTCTCAATTTTGGGTGAACCGGTCTGCGTCGTGCGGTCCAGGATGGCGTGGAGATCGTCGGCCGTCGGATACGTCACCCTGAGCTTGAAGAGGAAGCGGTCCAACTGCGCCTCGGGCAACGGATACGTGCCCTCCATCTCCAGCGGATTCTGCGTGGCCAACACCATGAAGGGTTCCTCCAGGCGGTGCGTGTCGCCCGCGACGGTGACGTGCTTCTCCTGCATGGCTTCGAGCAGCGCGCTCTGCGTCTTGGGCGTGGCGCGGTTGATCTCGTCGGCCAGCAGGATGTTGGCGAACACGGGGCCGGGTTGGAACTGGAAGCGTCTCCGGCCACCCTCTTCCTCGTTGATGATGTTCGTGCCGATGATATCGGACGGCATCAGGTCGGGCGTGAACTGCACGCGCGAGAACTTCAGGCTGACGGCGTCCGCCAACGAGCGCACCAGCATCGTCTTGCCCAGGCCCGGGACACCCTCCAGTAACACGTGACCCGCCGCGAACAACGCGACCAGCGCCCCCTCGACGATGTCCGTCTGGCCGACGATGAGACGCCCCACCTCCTCACGGATGCGCCCGAAGCGGGCACGGAATTCTGCGACCTGCTGGGCGGGATCGGCGGGAGGGTTCATGCCTGGGTAAGTTGGAAGAAAGCGACGGCGGAGCGGCGTCAGTTTTGCGGACGGATGTTCTCGAAGTATTGCCGCACGAAGTGCCGCGAGCCGAGCGGGATGTTCTCCTGCTCGACGCTGTCCTGCGCGGCGGGGGCCATCGCGTCGTAGAGTTCGCGGTAGCGCCGTCCGGCCTTCGCGGGCCCGCCGGCCGCGCCGGTGAGTTGCTGGAGCGATTCGCCCTCGCCCAGCATCCCTTCGACGCGATGCGCCTCGCCCTGGATTTTAGCGGCGTCCGGCGGCGGGTCGGCGAACAGCTTTTCCGGGTGGCCTGTGTCGTGTTCGCTGCCGGGCATCCCGGTGGGCTTGCCGTCGGGCGAGGAATCGCCGGGCTTCTGGCCGAATTGCTCCATCAGTGCGAGCGATTGCTGCGCGCCCTGCCCCTGTGGCGGGTCGCCACCGGGCTGCATCCCATCCTTCATGTTCTCCAACGCGTTGATGAGGTCCTGGAGTTGTTTCCCCGTCATGGGCTGGCCGCCACCCGGGTTGCCGCTGGCAGCCTGCGGCTGGCCCGGTGCGCCGGGGCCGCCGTTCCTGCCCGCGCCCGCGCGGCGGAGCAGTTCCGACAACCGCTGGAGCGCCTGCTGGCTGAGTTGCGGCTCCCCGCCCTGCGCGCCTTGCGCCGCCTGCTGCATCTGGCGGGCGACCTCGTTCTTCTCCTGTTCATTGAGCTTGGCGGCCTGCTCCTGCATGGACCGCGCAAGTTGCTGCAACGTCTTTTCGGCGTCCGCGCCCTGCCGCTTGAGTTGTTCCAGCAACTTCTCCAACTGGTCGCCCGCTTGCGTCAAATCGCCTTTCTGGAGCGATTCGCCTGCCGGGCGTGACGGCTCGTTGGCGGCCAGCGCGGCGGCCAACGCAGCCAGCTCGGCGGGAGAAACCTTCTGCTCGCGCGCGGCCTGTTTCATCGCGTTGAGCATGGCTTCCAGCGACGAGATTTCCTTGAGCGCCGTGCGGAGTTTCTCGGGGTCGTTCTGGTCGGACGCCTGCTTGAGCCGCTCGGCGCTTTTCTTCATCGCGTCAGCGACCTTGTCGAGTTCCGGCTGGGCCTCCGGGGGCGCATCGGCGCGGTGGACCTTGGCGGCCATCTGGGCGAGCGCCTGCGCGCGGCGGTCCACGGCGGCGTCGAGACCCCGGTCCCGTGGCGGCTGCCCGATGCCCAGCGCGCTGTGCCAACAGAGCATCCCCAGCGCGATCAGCGGCACTGGCACGCACAGAAGCTGGCGCGACGGCCTAACGGGCGTCCAACGCCGCGTGGGGAAAGCCCCGAGGAAGCGCGCGCATTCTGCCAAGGTGAGGGTTTCCAGCGGTGTGCGCGTGGGCCGGGCGGCGAACGTCAGCGCGGTGTGGAAGCGGTCATGCGTGTGGGCCCGGGCATCGAGGATGGCGGCGGTCCGCGCGAGGGTCAGCCGGCCGCGCAAGAACGTTCCGCCCACGGCGACGGTCAGCCCACTTAGCAGAGCGTTGGCCGCCCAGACACCGTTCCAGGGCGGCAGGCCGTGGAGGAAGCGCCCGATTCCCAACGCCAGCAGGACCGCTCCGCTCCCCAGGAGCGCCGCTCCCAGACAATCCAGGAACGCTTGCGCGACGAGCGCCACCCGCAGACGCCGTTGGACCCACCCGTCGGCGGGGACAGCGGCAACGGAGACGGCGGTCATCAGCTTCCCACTATAGAAGATTGCGTCTGGTGCGCAAACTGCCCGTCCGTTGCATCCGTCCGTCAAATGGCAGACAGTCAGGACTTGCCCGGAGAGCGATCAGGACCTTGGTCACGACGCCGTTGGAGCAGCCATTTCCCCATGAACGTCGAAGTCCACTTTTTTTCCCGCCTGCGTGATCTCGCGGGCGCGCCCCAGCTTGCGCTCGACCTGCCCGAAGGTTCGACGATTGCCGACCTGCTCGCGCGGTTGTACGCCGATCATCCCGCCATGCAGCCCTGGGACCCGCACCTGCTCATCGCCGTTGGCCTGGACTACGCCGCGCGTGACCAGGTGCTCCACGCCGGTGAGTGCGTGTCCGTCATGCCCCCCGTGCAGGGAGGATAGGAGAAGTGCAGCCACGACGCGAGCGGTGCTCGCTTCTTCTACGAGTTCAACACGGGGTAGAGCGCTCCGGCGGAGCCGCCCATGAACCCCAGATTGGGATGCGCGAACCGCCCGATGTTAGGCAGCACGGTGGACAGGTTCGATTTGCTCACGCCGAACCACTGCGCGAGGGTCGCGGCGTATTCGTCCACGCTCGTCGTGGGAATCCAGCGGCCTTCGCCCGTGTCGTCCGGGCCGTTGACGGCCAGAGTCGGGAACGTGCCGTAGAGGTCGCCGCCCTGCACCCCGCCGCCGAGCACCAGGTGATGGCTCCCCCAGCCGTGGTCGCTGCCCCCGCCGTTGGTCGGCAGCGTGCGGCCGAAGTCCGACGAGGTAAACGCCGTGACGCTCTGGTCCACCCCCATCTCGACCGTCGCCGCATGGAACGCCGCGAGTCCCTGGCTCAACTCAGTGAACAGGCTGGCCTGATCGGTCAACTGGTCGCCGTGCGTGTCGAAGCCGCCCACCGAACAGAAAAACACCTGCCGGCGCACCCCCAGCGCCTGCCGGGCGGAGATGACCTGCGCGATCATCTGCAATTGCGCGCCGAGGTCGGACACCGGGAAAGCCGTCCGTAACGCGGGGATCCCCGCCAGGGCGGACGCCAGCAGCGCGTTGTCCACGGAGGCATGTTGCGCGATCTGCGCGAACTCGCCGCCGAAAACGTTGTTTTGCGGCTGGGCCAACAGCGCCTGCACGGCCTGGAGCCGCGCGTTTTCGGAAGGCGTCCCGTTGTAACCCGCCAGCGTGGCGACGCCCGTGGGTGCCACCGTGAAGGGGGCCGTCGCGTTGCCGGTCTGGAAGACGTTGTTCCCCGCCAGCGAGATCGACATGGAAAGCTGCGCGTTGCCGTTGGTCGAGTAGAGCAGGTCCGCCAGGCGTCCGCCCCAGCCGTTGCGCGGCGGCTGGTCGGGCCAGGAGGTCTGCCATTGCACGGACTGGTCCGCGTGGGAAAACAGGTCGGGCGGCAGCGCGGCCGTGTTGCTCAGGAAGTCGGCCCTTGTGACCGGGGCGACCAGCGTGCCGACGTTGGCCACGAGCGCGAGCTGGCCGGATGCGAAGAGCCCTTGCAGCTCGGGCAGCGAAGGGTGCAGCCCGTAGGTGCGCCCGTCGCCCGTGCGGCAGGTGATCGGCAGCAACGAGGAGGCGGGCAGCGCGAGGCTGCCGCGCGCCCGGGCATAGACCTGGTAGTCCGCGGCGTCCCTGGGCACGAGCAGGTTGTTGCTGTCGTTGCCGCCGTAGAGGAACAGGCAGACCAGCGCCTTGTAGTCGTGCAGGCTGCCGCCGCCCGCGAGCGTGCCCGCGTTGATGCGCCGCAGGTCCCAGATCGTGTTGACGAGCCCGGAGGTACCCAAAGCTGCGCAGGCAGCCTGCCGCAGGAACTGGCGGCGCGTCGAGTGGAGAAGTGAGGAAGCCATACGGTGGATGAAACGGGGAACACTATTTCTGGATCACGAATTCGGGCGAGGTGGCGACGATTTCCAACGCGGTCCGCGCCCGCTCCGACTGCCTGCTCACCGGGACGGCGGCGATTGCCGTCGTCACGATGTTCTGCATCGCCGGGGACATCTGCCCAGCCAGGAGCAGGTTGTTAAGGTAAGCGGTCATGCTGGCGGGCGAGTTGTTGAGTGCCGCCAAGGCGGAGAGGTCCAGGTCGAGCGTGCCGCCCTGGCCGACGAAGCCCGTGTAGATCAGCTCGTGCATGAGGTTGGCCGAGCTGACCGTGGTAGACTCGGTGGTGATCTGGAACTCCGGCGCGGCCAGGCCCCGCGCTGCGAGCAAGCCCACCGTGTACGTGGGCGAGAAGAAGTTGAACACGCTAGGCGCGCGCAAAGGGGCCTGCGCCAGCGCGTCGTTCGTGGCCAGCAGCGGCATGACGGCGCTGGTGGGCACGGCGTGGAAGGCGCGCAGCACGTTGGTCAGGCGCACCAGCGGCTCGCGCTGCTTGCCGAAGTTCGGCCCGGCGGCCCAGTCGGCGCTGCGCGCCTCGTAGTCAGTCAGGATGGCCGTGATGACCGCTTTCAGGTCGCCGCGCACGCCCGCGCCGTCGTTGTTGAACACGCTGGCCACCCGGTCCACGTAGCCCGGGCTCGGGTTGCTCGTAACGAGCCGCTGGATGAGCCGCTGGCAGAAGAACGGACCGACATTGGGATGGTTGGCGAGGTCGTCCAGCGCCGTCTTGAGGTCGCTCTGCGCCGTGCCGCCGGCGCGGATCGTCGTGCCGTCGAGGAGAGTTTTCGCGGCGGTGTCGTGGTAGCCAACGACGGCAACCATCGGCGGCAGGGGATTGTACCTATCCTTCCAGGTCGGGGCCTGGCCGGTGACCGGCGCGTAGGTCCAACCCGTGAACACCCGCGCGAAATTCGTGACGGTGTCCTGGGTGTACGTGGGGATGGGCTGGCCCGAAGCGTCGAGTTGCGGGGTGCCGTCAGGGTTGAGCTGGTTGAGGCCGAGGGTGAAAAGCTGCATCACCTCACGCGCATAGTTCTCGTTGGGATGCGTGTTTTCGGCCGGGTTGCCCACGGCGTTGCCCGCCATGTTCAGGTAGGTGCCCATCTCGGGCGAGAGCGTCACGTCCTGCAAGAGCTGGCGGAACGTGCCGAAGCAATCCTGGCAGAGCACGTCCATGTACCCGGCCAGTCCGTAGGGATGTTCGCTCGGACCGACCGCCGAGACGACCATGATCTCGCTCAAGGCGAAAGCGACGCGCTGACGCAACTGGTCGGGCGCGTAGAGGGCATTCTGCCACCACGGCGACTCCAGGTAATAGGAGCTTCTTTCGTCGGCGGCGACCCCGGACTGCTGGAGATAGGCGACGAAAGAGGTGGGCGGAATCTTGAACTGCTGATCAAGGAAGCCCTTCACGCCGCTGGCCTGCACCTGGGCGATGAGGCTGTCCGTCGGCCCGAAAGTGGCCTGGGTGAGCAACCGCGCGGCATCAGCCGCGGTCGTCGGCCCGCTGGATTGGACGACGGGCGGCGGCGTGGGCGCAACGAAGGCGGACTGGGCGCGCGACGTGCCGGGACTGGCGAACGCACCGCAAACCACGGCGGCCACGGCCAGCCGGAACCAGGGACGGCGAACACTCCGAAGATGGGGAAAGGGGGTCATGGTGGCGACGATGGAAGGGCGCGGGCGAAAGCGGAACTTGGAGAGCAAGACGAACGCCGTCTCCAGTTTAGAACCACGCCGGAAGGAAAAGGTCGTGCACATTCGTCCCCATAAATCGTCTTTTCTTTCTCGCTCCCGGCGGTTTGCCACCGGCCACGCTGTTTGCGGCCACGGCGCGCGCCCGGGCAGGCTCAAGCGGGCGAGCCGGGGCGCGGAGCGATTTTGTTACATCCGTTCCAGGTGTGGCGGGCGGTTCTGTCCTGCCCGGACTGCCAACGTTTGCCCTTTCATGAAACACCAGATTCTCCTCAGCCCCGACGCCCGCGCCGATTCCGCAGCCACCAATGGCGACGGCACCCACCAACTCGGCCGCGACCTCGCCTTCAAGACACTGGTGTTCGTCAACGTCGCTTTCGTGGGTGTCCCGCACACGGGCGACCGGCATTGGGTGCTCATCGACGCGGGGATCATCGGCTCGGCGGGAGCCATCGAAAAATCGGCGGACGAGCGCTTTGGCAAAGGCGCACGGCCGGCCGCGATCATCATGACTCACGGCCATTTCGACCATGTCGGCGTGCTCAAGGACCTGGCGGAAAAGTGGGACGTGCCGATCCATGCGCATCCGCTGGAACTGCCCTACCTCGACGGCCGCGCCTCTTATCCGCCCGGTGATCCGACCGTTGGCGGCGGCCTGATGGCTCGTCTTTCGCCCCTGTACCCGACCGGCCCCGTGGACGTGAGCCAATGGCTCCGGCCGCTGCCTGCGGACGGCACGGTGCCCGGGATGCCCGGCTGGCGCTGGCTGCACACCCCCGGCCATTCGCCGGGGCACATCTCGCTGTGGCGCGAGAGTGACCGCACGCTGATTGCGGGCGACGCGTTCGTCACCACGAAGTCCGAGTCCGCCTACGAGGCGAACTTCGCGCAGGAACCCGAGATGCATGGCCCGCCGCAGTATTTCACGCCGGACTGGGTGCGCGCGAAGCAATCGGTCGAGACGCTGGCCGCGCTGGAGCCTGCCCTGGCATTGACCGGCCACGGCCATCCCCTGCACAACCAGAGCCTGCGCGATGCGCTGCACCAACTCGCAGACCACTTCGACGAAATCGCCGTGCCCCGGCAGGGCCGCTACGTCGGCGACCCCATCCAGGCCGACGGCCGCGGCCCGACCTACGTGCCGCCAGCGGAGTGACCGTCCGGCGTCATCTCCGATCCTCCTGCGGTGTCGCGGCGAGCGCCGCCACGGAGGCCGCTAGGCCAGCAGCACGACGAGTTCCTCGAACACCACCGGCTTGACCAAGTGGTGCGTGAACCCCGCCGATTCCGCGCGGCGGCGATCCTCCTCCTGCCCCCAGCCGGTCAGCGCGATGAGGACGACCTCCTGACCCCCTGCCTGCCGCCGGATTTTCCCGGCCGCCTCGTAGCCGTTGAGCTTTGGCAGGCCGATGTCGAGCAACACGACCTCCGGGTGGAACTCATCCGCCGCCAGCACCGCCTCCTCGCCGTCGAAAACCGTCCGCACCTCGTGTCCCCGCCGCCGCAGCAGCTTGCTCAGAGTCGTGGCGGCGTCGCGGTTGTCGTCCACGACCAGGATGCGCCGCACCCGCGCCACCACCCGCGGCGGCACGACCACCGCCGCCCCGGATGCCTTGTCCGGGGCCACCGTCACCGGCAATTCCACGGTAAACTCGCTGCCCCGGCCCCGGCCCTCGCTGCGGGCCTCGACCCGGCCGCCGTGCATTTCGACGAGCCGGCGCACCAGGCTCAATCCGATGCCCAGCCCGCCTTGCGCGCGTTCCAGCGAGCGGTCCTCCTGCGTAAACAGGTCGAACACGGTCGGCAGCATCTTCGCGTCGATTCCCAGGCCCGTGTCTTGGACGCGCACACACACGCGGTTGGCCTCCTCCACCCACCCTGCCCGCAGGGAGATGTGTCCCCGATCCTCGGTGTATTTGGCCGCGTTGTTGAGCAGGTTGGAAAACACTTGCGCCAGCCGGGTCGGGTCCGCGTGCAGATAAACCGGGGCCGCCGGCAGTTGCACGCTGAGGCTGTGCCCGGCCCCGTCGATCAGGGCACGGCTGATCTCCACCGCGCTCTTGACCACCTCGTCCAGGCGGATGGTTTCCTTGCGCAGCTCGATCCGGTTGCGCGTGATGCGCGAGACATCCAGGAGGTCATCGACCAGCCGCACCATCTGCTGCAACTGGCGGTCCATCATGTCGCGCGTTTCGGCCAGGCTCTGCGGGTCCTGGTCGGCGGACTTGAGCAGCGTCAGCGCGTTGCGTAGCGGCGCGAGCGGATTGCGCAGTTCATGGGCCAGCGTGGCCAGGAACTCGTCCTTGCGGCGGTCGGCCTCGCGCAACTCGAAGTACAGGTGGGAGTTTTCCATGGCAACGGCGGCGCGGCGCGCCAGGTCGGTGGCCACCAGCAGGTCCAGCGCGTTGTAGCGGCGGCCCGAACCCGCGTGGACGTAGGTCAGCGCTCCCAGCGGCTTGCCGCGCCAGGCAACCGGCACGCAAAGGATGGATTTGGGGGCCAGTTCGCGCAGGATGCGCAGGTGGTCCGCGTCGCGGGCCAATTCCTCGAAGAACGCGTCCGGCACGCTGGGGATCAACTCGGGCTCGCCCGTGCGCAGCACCGCCCCGACGCCGTGGGCATCGTCGATGTGCGGCGGAAACCGTTTGCGGAGCGTTTGCAGCAGCCGCTCCTTGGCGGGATCGACGTGAGAAACCGCCAGCCGCCGCAGCCGCCCGTCGGCATCCATCAAATCCACCGTGCACCAGTCCGCGAAGGCGGGCACGGAGGTGCTGGCAATTTTTTGCAGGGTACTCTGGTGGTCCAGGACCTGGGCCATGTCGGCGCTGGCCTGCGAGAGGAACTGGGCCACCTGCTCGCGCCGTTGCAGGGATTCCTCGACGTTCTTGCGCTCGACGCACTGCGCGACGGCGTCGGCCACGGGCGCGAGGTCCGCGAGCAGGACATCCGAAACGGCGTGCCGCCAGAAGATCGCCAGCACACCCACCACGCGGCCATCGACGAGGAGCGGATGCCCGGCAAAGGCGATCATGCCCTCCCGCCGCGCCCAGTCCGGGTCACCGATGTTGGGGTCGTGGGGCACGTCGTTGGTCAACAGGGGGCGGCGGTCGCGCGCGATGCGGCCGATCTTGAAGTCGCCGACCCTCACCCGGCCGTGGGGGCCGTCGAGGTGGGTGTACATCCCGGCGCTCGCCTGGAGGATGAGCATCTGGTCCACCTCGTCGAGGGTCCAGACCCGCGCGAAGGCCGCGTCGAGTTGATCGACCAGCGTTTGCGCGCAGCGCCCAAGGATCGCCGGCACCGGGTCAACGCTCGCCAGCGCGATGCCGATCTCGCCGCGCATGTTGGCGAGTTGCTGGGCCTCGCGGGTCTGCCGCCGCAGCTCCAGCAGCGTCATGACCTGGTGCGCCAGCGTGTGCAACGCCCCGAGCTGCGGTGCCGTGAGCTGGCGCGGCTGGTGGTCGAGCACGCAGAGCGTGCCCAGCGCAAAACCGGCGTCCGTGCGGATCACCGCCCCGGCATAGAAGCGCAGTTTCGGCCCGGCGGTACACAGGGGATTGTCCCGGAAACGCGGGTCCAGCAGGGTGTCCGGGACGACGAGGATTTCGTCCTCCAGGATGGCATGAGCGCAGATCGAGTCGTCCAGCGGTGTTTCGTGGACGTTCAGGCCGACCTCGCTCTTGAACCATTGACGCCCGGTGTCAACGAAAGTGATGGTGGCGATGGGGGTCCCGCAGAGATACGCTGCCAACCGGCAGAGTTCGTCGAAGTCGCGTTCCCCGGGCGTGTCGAGAATGTGGTAACTCCGGAGAGCAGCGATCCGCGACCGATCTTCGAGGGCGGGGACAGGAGCGGTCATGGGCAGCATCGATGCTACTCCTCCTTCCTGCCGAGGCGAGACAATCTTTGCCGAACCAACCGCTCCCGGGCGGGAGTTGGGTTGCATCAGTGGACCGCGAGCCGGGGCGAACCCATTTCGCTACTTGGTGATGATCTGACGGGTGGCAAAATCGTAGAAGTAACGCGCGCCGCCCGTGCCGTAGTGCCCGGCATTGTTTGGAGCGGGGTAATAATATAACACCGCGTTCAAGGCAAAGTCGAACAGGTAGGGAAACGCGAAGCCGGGTGAGGTGTAGAAGAAACCGCCGCTCTGGAAATCATAGAGGTACACGCCGCCCTGCCCATCGGCCGCGTCGAACACGTACTCGTAACCCAGGTCGAAATGGTAG
>CAXTVY010000085.1:0-674 GCA_964247665.1 uncultured Chthoniobacterales bacterium
GAGGTCGCACACGCACACGTCGTAGCCGCGCACGTAGGCGACGCTCCGGCTGTCCGGCGAGAACTTCGGGTCCACGACCGTCCCCGCGCCCGTGGCGAGTTCGCGCACGCCGCCGCTCGCGCGGTCGAGCACGTAGAGCTTGCCCGACAGGCTCAGCAGCACTAGCGAGCTATCCAGCGAAATGCTGAAAGCCGTGAACCCGCCGACGCTGATACGCTGGCGCTCGCGGCGGGCCTTTTCCTCGGGCGAAAGCTGCTCCGCCGCGCCCTTGAGCGCGTCGTCGGGCGAAAGGAGGCGGCGGGTCTGGCCGCTGGCCACGTCGAACTCGTACAACTCCTGGCTGGGCTCGCGGCCGGACTTCGCGCGCAGGAAGATCACGGCCTTGCCGTCCGGGGTCGGCGTGGCGTTGACCGGCCGGCCCAGCATGAAGCCGCGCGTCTCGGCGTAGTCGCGCAGGAAGGTGTCTTCCTTCTCCGGCGGGGCAGCGTGGACGGCGGGGGCCAACAGCCACAGGGAAGCGAGCGGCGGGAGCCACCGCCACGGCGAGAGCGTCAGGAGCATGGGCTTCCGTTATCCGGGTCCGGGGGGGGGGCCACGGGAAAATTTTTGGGGGAGGTCCCGGGTGGAAACACAAAAAGGGCACCGAAAGCGGTGTGCAAATTCCCCTTTGTTAA
>CAXTVY010000085.1:684-16662 GCA_964247665.1 uncultured Chthoniobacterales bacterium
CCGTTATCCCGGTTCCGGGTGCAGGGCAACGGGCAAATTGTTAGGGCGAGTCCCGGTCGGTAGACGCAAAGAGCGACCGAAAGCGTGTGGCCAATTCCGCTTTGTTCATCCGACGTACAGCTACAGCGTTCAGATCTTCGTGGAGAAAGTAAGTATCCACTGTTTTACAGCCGATTTCAGAATCATGGAGCGGTCCTCTGATGACTTGAGCATCCTACCTCCCAGCCCCTACCGGGGCTGGGAAAGGGGCTGGGAAGGCCGGACCCCATTCTGCTGCTCGACCGATCTGAAAACCGCTGTAGTGGACACCCCGTTTTCTGCGAGGAACGCCAGCGCCACGATTATTGCAGTCCGTTTGTTGCCGTCGATAAACGCTTGTGCCTCAGCCATGTGAAAGGCGTAAGCCGCCGCAGTGCCAAAGAGGTCAGCACTACCGTAGTGAAAATCATTTTGCGGTGCGGCCAGTGCGGACTCGATCCCATGCTCGGAACGCAGCCCGGGCAACCCGCCATGTCGCGCCAGCGAAACGACGTGCGCCCTATCGACCTGAACCCTCGACACAAAGAGAGGGTCCATGGCACGTCACCAGCAAAGGTTACTCCGCCAGCTTGGCCAGAAGGCGCTGATGTACGACCATGATCTCCGACAAATGGTGTTCAAAGGCAGCGTCGCTCATGTAACGGACAGCAGACTCTTGAACGTCGCCCTCGTTGTGCGGACATGGCCCATCCTCCCGCACACCAATCTGCGGCTGTCCATCCACGCTCTCCGTCGAGACCGGAACCGGATGAGTGTCGATGGGTAACATCTGAGTCTAGTATCCTGACCGCACGCAAAAAAGTCAATGTCACCGACACATCGCTCAGTGCGTCTGCAAGAAGCGGTGCACGTCCTCGGCGAGCTTCTGGCCGATGCCTTCCACGGCGACAATCTGCTCCACCGTCTTCTTGCGCAGCCGTTCCACCGAGCCGAACGCCTTCAGGAGCAGTTGCTTGCGGTTTTCGCTCACCCCGGGGCAGTCGTCGAGGATGCTCTCGTTCACGCGCCGCTTCATCAAAAGCTGGTGATACCCGTTGGCGAACCGGTGCGCCTCGTCGCGGATGCGCTGCAACAACTTCAACGCCCCCGAATCCTCCGGCAGCCGCAGCGGCGCGGGTCGGCCGGGCCGGTAAATTTCCTCGAACTCCTTGGCCAACCCGATGATAGGCAGCTCGGGCAGCCCCAGCTTCTGCAACTCGCCGCACGCCATCCCGAGCTGCCCCTTGCCGCCGTCCACCACGATCAAATCCGGCAGCCGCCCGCGCCGCCCCTGCGAGCGTTCCCCGGGCTCGGAATCGTCCACGATCTGCGGGTCTTCCTCTGTCACCACCGCGCCGCCGAAGTCCGCCGGCTCGCCGTTCACCTCGGCTGAGTCGCGCAGGTCCTGCAAGGCTTCGGCCTCCAACTCGCGCTCCACCTCGGCGTCCAGTTCCCCCTCGTTCTCGTCGGCCTCGTAGCCGGGGCCTTCGATGATCGCGCCGCCGTCCAGGTTCGCGTTGCGGTCGCTCAGGCCGTCGCCCGCTTTCGGCTCGCCGCGCTGCATGAACGTCGCGTTCTCGCGTTGCAGCCGCTCGATGGCGTCCTGCGGATTCTCCTGGCTGTACTCGGCCACGTCGGGATGCAGCTCCCGCGCCTCCATCAATACACGCGCGTACCGCCGCCGGATCACTTCCGCCATGCTCGCGAAATCGTTCTGCCCCTTGACACCTTTGATGCGGAAGCGCCGGTAGTTCGCCTTGTCGGGGATGCCGTTCTTGAACGACACCATGCTCGCCACGATGTGCGTGTTGGAAATGTTCGAGATGTCGAAGCACTCCATCACCAGGGGCAGGTGCGGCAGTTGCAGCGCGTCGGCCAGCGCCTTGAGGTCGGACACCGGATTGATGCTCGTGGGCAGCGAATGGCGCGTGAACCGCCGCGTCGGGGCCGTGGTCCGCCGCAGGTCGTCGAGCATGTCGCGCAACTGCGCCGCCTTCTCGAAGTTCATCTTCGCCGCGGCGTCCTTCATCTGCTTTTCGAGGTCGTCGAGCGTCTCGCGCGAGCGGCCTTCCAGGAAGTCGCACGCCAGCAGCACCCGCGCGCGGTAGTCCTCTTGGCTGATCTTGCCCACGCACGGCGCGGGGCACTTCTTGATGACCGGCGCGAGGCAATGCTTGAAGTCGTATTCGCCCGGCTCATATGGGCGGCAGGAACGCAAGCCGAACTTGTCGCGCATCAGGTTGAGCGTCGCGCGTAGCGCGGTCGAGTGCGCGAAGGGGCCAAAGTATTTCGCGCCGTCATCCTTGCGCATCCGCGTCAACTGGAAGCGCGGGATCGGGTCCGCCGGATGCACCCGGACCATGAGGTAGCTCTTATCGTCGCGGAAGGAGACATTGTAGCGCGGACGGAACTCCTTGATGAGGCGGCTTTCGAGCAGCAGCGATTCGGGCTCGGTCTTGACGATGTGGTACTCGAAATCCCAGATGCTTTCGATCAGCGCGCGGGTCTTCAGGTCGGCCGTGCGGCGGCGCGATGCCATGAAGTAGCTGCCCACGCGCTTGCGCAGGTCCTTGGCCTTGCCGACGTAGATGATGCGGTTGAGGCGGTCGCGCATCAGGTACACGCCCGGCCGATGGGGCACGTCGCGCAGCTTTTTGTTGAAGTCGGCCTTGGCCTTGGGCAGCGGAGAATCCATGACGGGGAAACGACCAGGGCCCGATGACCAGAAAGGGCGGCCAGTAGCGGCGGGTGGAGGTCGGCTCGCAACATACTACGAGCCAGCGGACGCGGAAAGGGCGGACGGGCACGGGGAAAGTCGATTTTTTCGCCCGGGTTCCGGCGCGAACCGGGCGGTCACAGCTCCGTTCCACGGCTCCCGCCAGCGGCAAATCACCCCACCGCGAAAGTGGCGGACTCGCAAACAATAGAATTCTCATTCATGAGAAAGCTCGGGGGTTGTGCGGATGGTCCGGTGCGCTCCGCCCGGGATGATCCCTCCAGTGTCCCGGCGACCATCAACCGGGTGATTTGGCAGGGACGGGGCCGCCGGTAGCGGCTGCCGGTACAGATGCTGCTCCGTTCTGCAACCAGCATGTCTGTCACCTGTTTTGTCCCCTTCCGCCGCTTCTCCGGCCGGAGCACCCCGGCCCCCGCGAGCGGCATGACGCTGGTGGAGATCATGGTTTCGCTCGCCATCCTCGTCCTCACGACGGTCGGCGGCGTGAGCGGCTTTGTCATGCTCAACCAGTACGCGTCGAGCTTGCGCAACATTTCCTCGGCCAAGGCGCTCTGCCAGGAGCGCGTCGAGGAGGTCCAGACGATGACCTTCAACCCGCCGCTGACCGTGCCGACCGTGCCCGGCCAGACCGACGGCCAGACCTACTACCCCCTCGGGCAGCTCACCAACTACGATGCGACGGGCAAACTCACCGCCAGCGGCACGCTGACGACCGCCTCCGCCGAGCCCGTGCAGGTCTACCTGCAACAGGACGGCACGGCCAACACGGTGCCGGGCACCCGGACGACCAGCGTGGCCCTTTCCTCCCTGACGGACAGCAGCACCGGCAACACCGGGGCTTCACTGAAGGTGGTGATGTTTACCGCGACGGTCACCTACACCTACCGTGGCAAGAGCTACAGCTATTCGATGTACACGCTCCGCGCCCCGGATTGAGCCCGTGCCTCTCCGCTGCCTCTCCGCGCCTCTCCGCGCCTCTCCGCCGCCGTCTACCTTCCTCTTCGACCCATGTTTCCTGTCGCCAAACGCTTTTCTGCTCGCCCGGCCGCGTTCACGCTGGCCGAGCTGCTCGTCACCGCCGGTCTGTCGGTCATCCTCGCAAGCATCATCTACACGGTGGGCAGCGAGGCGTTGGTCTCCTTCGCGCGCAACATCTCGATCAACCGCTCCTATTCGGACGCACGCATCGCCCTGGACCGCATCGCTCAGACCGTGCAGTCGAGCGGCCACACGCCCGTGCTCGTCAACTCCGACGGGCTGACGACCGCCGCGGCCAGCCCGGCGGCGGGCATCCGCTTCTACCGCTACGATTCCACGCCGTGCTACCTCATCACCGCCGGTCTGGTCAACGCCAAGACCATCACGATCACCGTGCCCTCGGTCAACGATTCGCCGCAGGTCGGGGACCTGATCTCCATTGGCGCCATCGGCTTCCAGGGCCTCGTGACCGCCGTCAGCGCGGACAAGAAGACGCTCACCTTCGCCAACACCCTCGCCTCGGGCTGCGTGCCCGCGACGGCCGTGACCAGCCTCGCGCCCGTCGCGGCGACCCCCTCGACGGACGCGGTGCAATATTCCTGCCTGGCATTCACCCAGGTGGCGTTCGTGGCCGTCGGCACGCAACTGCGCTACTACCCGCGCGCGGCTACCAGCGCCACGGCCTTCAGCACCGCGGCGAACTACAAGGTCATCGCCAACCTCGTGGCCAGCCCGAGCAACCCGAACCAACAACTGCCTTTCCAACTGGGGCCCGCCCCCACGATCAACGTCACGATCTGCGCGGAGGGCCCCGACTACAACAACCGCCAGCTCGGCACCGCCAACACCTTCACCCAGTTCGAGACCTGCCTGGGCTCGCGCTGTCCGTTGCTCCTGCGCGGCCCCTTCTAGACGATCCCCGAACGGCCCGGCCGCCGCTTTGCCGCTCCCTTTCTTCCTTGCCATGAAACTCCTCCTCGTTCCTTCCTCGCGGGCGTACCCCCGCCGGTTCCCCGCCGCGGCGGGCAGCACCCTGGCTGCCACGATGCTCGTCGTGGCCGCTATCGTCAGTTTCCTCTCCATCGCCGCGCTGATCACCAGCCAGTTCGGGCGCTACGCCGGCCGGCAGCAGGGCGTCACCGACGCGAGCGCCGGCTGCGACGCGGCGCTGGAATACGCTTACGGCCAATGGAAGACCGCCGTAGCCGCGTCCATCGGCGGCGTCATCCCCGCCGCGTCCGCCTGCGGCCCGGCACCGGCTTCCCCCAACCCGATGTACTCGCAGTTCAACAACGTGTACGGCGGCAGCGGCGGGTTTGCCAAGTCGGGCGTGGTTTGCCCGACTCCGGCGGCGGGGGCGCTGTCCACGCTGCGCTTCGAGGCGGTGGACGACAACGGCCAGCTCGCCGCCGACCGCAACGGCAACGTACTGGTCGCCCCGCTGGACATCCCGCCCAAGATCAAGACGTACAACGTCCCGGGCTATCCCGGCTGGACTGGCTACACCTACAACTACAAGGCCACCGCCACCGTGGCGAACCCGAACCACTTCGGTGCCCTGGGGGGCGGCACCACCACGACCTCGCGCTACTTCAAGATCACCCGCGTGCCCTTGTTCCAGGCCGCCATCTTCTACGAGAACACTCTGGAAATCCATCCGGGGGCAAAGATGGTCGTCACCGGCCTGGTGCATTCCAACGACAAGATCTACGCGCTCGGCTACCTGGCGACGCTCCAGTTCATGGGCAACGTGTCCTACGTCGGCAGCTTCAGCGACACCACGAGCAACCCCGTCGTGCAGAAAGGCTGGGACGGCAGCAACACGAACAAGGCGAACATCCCGGACACCTACGCCAGCTACTTCCCCGTCTACTATTCCGACAACCTGCCCAGCACGACCAGCGCCGCGCGCGCCAGCCAGATCAACCAGGTCAGCCCGATTGACCCCTTCGGCGGCGCGAATACCAGCAACAACGGCCTGCACGACACCATCGAGGTCCCCCCGACCGGGAACACCTCCGACCAGTACGCCTACAACAACGCCGCGCTGGTCGTCACCGTGGACAGCACGAAGCTCGCCACCGATCCGACGCGCATCCTCATCACCAGCGGCCCCAGCGGCGCCCCCATGACGACCAGCGACATCACCGCGGTCCAGAACGCCCTCACCATCTTGCCCCAGCCGATCACGGACATGCGCGAGGGCAGCACCAACGTGACGCTCACCAACCTGGACATGGGTAAGCTGGCGGCGGCCACCGTGCCCGCGTCGGGCAACGGCGACGCCTGGCAGGCATCCTTCGCCAAGAAACCCACGGTCTACATCCACGACGTGGGGGCGACCACCGCGACCCAGCGCCGGGCCATCCGGCTGGTTGACGGCTACAACCTGGGCCAGAACGTGTCGGTCGCCAGCGACAACGGGGTGTACATCCAGGGCGACTACAACACGGGGGGCAGCGCCACCAACAAGCCCGATTCCGACGGTGCCAACGCGACCACTACCTCCTCGCCGACCGTGAGCGGTGCCACCCGCTATTCCTCGGCGGTGATGGCCGACGCCGTGACGATCCTTTCCAACAACTGGAGCGACAGCTATTCCAACAACCCCCTCTACGGCCAGAGCGGCGGCAGTTCGACCGTCGGCCGCGTGGCTTCGGCCACCACGGTCAACACCGCCATCATGGCGGGCGACGTGCCTTCCAACAACAACGGCAACGGCATCGCCTCCGGCGGCGCACACAACTTCCCGCGCTTCCTGGAGAACTGGTCGGGCAAGAACTTCACCTACTACGGCTCGCTCGTGCAGGCGTTCCGCAGCGAGAAATACACGGGCAACTGGCAGACCAACAACGTCTACACCTGGCCCAACCGGCTGTGGAACTTCGACACCAACTTCATCGACAACCCGCCTGCGGGTGCGCCGACGGGGATGCAGTTCTCGCGCGGCCGTTGGGAGCGTTCGTCGAGCTAGGAGGCACTCTTCCCCCGTCTCCATTCTTCTTGACCCATGAAAGCACCTGTCCTTCCGCTGCTCTCCGCGCTGGCCCTGCTGGCGGGCGGCCTGCCCGCCGCCTCCGCGCTCGACTTCACGTTCCGCCACGGCCAGGTGAACGCCGACGGCGCGGCGGTCGGCGCGACCTATGTCACCGACGGCAACCACAAGATCTACCTGCGGATTCCCAACACCTGGAAGACCACCGACCGCCCGGAGGCGCTCGAACTCTTCCCCGGACCCGAGGGCTGTGTCGTGCGGCTCGAAAACGTGGGTGCCACCAGGGCCCTGCCGCTGGATGAAACCGGCAAGGCGGCGCTCCGGCAGCAGATCGACGCGGCCGTTCCCATCGGTGCCAAGAACGTCGTGGCGCTGCCGGAACGCGATAATCCTCTGCCCATCAACAACTGGAAGGATGTGGAGCTGACCCGCAGCTACGACTTCTACGGCCAGCAGATCATCCAGAGCATGATGTTCATCAACATGATCCCGGGCCGGGTGATCAGGGTGACCATCACCGCGCTCAAGCCCGAGTACGAAAAAATCCAGACGCAGGTGCAGGTGCTGCTGTTTTCCTGGTCCGAACCGGACCCGAACGTGGTGCTGCAACCGAACGGCGAGGTGCGCGGCGGTTCCTGACGCCCGCGGGCGCACGCCTAGTCGAGGAACTTGCCCGGGTTGAGGATCAGCCCCGGGTCGAGCGCCTCCTTGATCCGGCGGTGCAGCGCGCGCGTCTCCGGCGGCACGGCCAGCGGCCACCAGCGCCGCTTGGCCAACCCGACGCCGTGTTCCCCCGTGATCGTCCCGCCCCAGGCGATGATCTGGCCGAAGAGTTCGTCCAAGGCCGCCTCCATCGCCGCGCGCACGGGTGCCTGGCCGTAGTCGGCAGCCATCAGGTTGACGTGGATGTTGCCGTCGCCCGCGTGGCCGAAGCAGGCCACGGGCACGCCGTGGCGGCGCTGGAGCCCGGCGGCAAAGTCGATGAGGTCCACCAGCCGCCCGCGTGGCACCACGACATCCTCGTTGAGCTTCGTCAGGCCGGTGGCCTTGAGTGATTCGCTGAACTGGCGGCGCAGCTCCCACAGGCGCTCGCAATCGTCGTTCATCGCCGTCTCGGGCGCGATGGCCCCCGCGCCGAGCAGCAGGGCGCGCAGTTCCTGGATTTCGCCCCGCAGGGAAGCGTCGCGCCCGTCGAGTTCGACCAGCAGGTGCGCGTCCCCCGGCGGGACGTGCGCCGAGCCCACGAACCCACGCGCGGCCTCCAGCGTGAAGCGGTCCGCGATCTCCAGCGCCGCCGGCAGCCAGCCCGCCGCGAACACCGCTTGCACCGCCGCCGCCGCCGCCGCCATGTCCACGAACCCACACGACAACGCCGCCCGGGCCGGGGGCAGCGGCAGCAACCGCAGCGTCGCTTCCGTGACCACGCCGAGCAGCCCCTCGCTGCCCACGAACAGGCCCACCAGGTCGAACCCCGTCTTGTTCTTGTGCGTCCGGCCGCCGCAGCGCACGACCGTGCCGTCCGCGAGCACGGCCTCCAACCCCAGGACGTAGTGCCGCGTGACGCCGTATTTCAGGCACTTCGGGCCGCCCGCGTTCGTGGCGATGTTGCCGCCCAGCGAGCTGTGCTTGAGGCTCGCCGGATCGGGCGGATAGTACAGCCCGCGCGCCCGCGCCGCCGCCTGCAAATCCCCCGTGATGACCCCCGGCTGGGCCACGGCGACGAAATCGCGCTCGTTCATCTCGACGATGCGGTTCATCCGCGCGAGCGACAACGCCACGCCGCCCCGCACGGGCACGCAACCGCCGACGTAGCCGTAGCCCGCCCCGCGCGCCGTGACGGGAACCCCCTCGCCCGCGCAGAAGCGCAGCACGGCGGACACGTCTTGCGTGGACCGCGCGAACACGACCGCCTCGGGCGCGTGGCTGGCGAACCACTTGTCGCCCGCGTGCGCGGCGAGCACGGCGGGATCGTCGGAAACGACGCTGCCGCCGGGGTCGGCGAGCAGCGGGCGGAGGCGGGCGGCGAGGGTCATGGGACCCGGGAAAATAACCGGGTTTGCCCGGGGTGTCATGGGCCGAATCCCGGCCGCCGCCGGTTTAGAACCGCACGCTAAAACCCGTGAATGGCATGAAGTCCGGCGCGGCCCGCGTGACGCCGAAGTTGCAGCCGATGTCCACCTCCGCGTTCTTGCCGATGAAGTACAGCAGCCCGCCGTTGACCGTCGCGGCCACCTGCGAATCCGGTCCCTGGTTCACCTGGCTGTAGAACTCCCCGTAGACCTGGAACTTCTTGTCCAGGAAGTTGTACCCCAGGAACGCGATGTTCGTAAAAGCCACCTCGTAGCGCGTGTCCGCGTCGTTGCGCAGCGCGTCGAACTCCGTTTCCAGCCCCGCCTCGAAGTTGTGGCCCAGGTCGATGCTCAGCGGCAGCAGCACGCCGCCCTCGACGTACCGGTTGCCCAACCCGGCGGTGTTCGCGGGCAGCTTCACGTAGGGGATCACGCCGAAGGCAAACTTGCCGCCGTCGTTGCCGAAGAAGTTGTATTTGTATTGCAGCGTCACGTCGCCGAACCCGGACTGCGTGCGCGTCGTCCCGGCGTCGCGGTCGCGCGTGCGCAGGTTGATGTAACCGTCGTAGAGGATGTCCAGTTCCGTGCCCTTCGTCAGACCGATGCGCAGGTTGAACGGGGCCGGGTTCCACTGGTCCACGTCCACGCTGGCGTGCTCCGGGTTGTGCCGGTCGTAAACGTAGTTGACGGCGTCCATCTCCAGTTGGAAGTGGCCCGCGTCCACGGTCTGCGGACTGGTGTAGAGGCTTGGGCGGTCCGGGTTGAAGTCGCGCAGCTTGTCCGCCGGGACCGGGTGAAACAGGTCGTAGCCGTCCCCCTGGTCCGGCGCACCACCCTTTTCCGGGTCGCCCGCCCGGACGGCCGCCGCGCCCGCGCAGAACACCCACGCCGCCGCGAGCAGCCACCGGCCCACGCTGGCAATCCCGCGCGCTTTCATCACATCCCGATGATCTGGTAGCCGCCGTCCACGTAGAGCGTCTGCCCGGTGATGGACGCCGCGCCGTCGCTGGCCAGGAACACGCCCATCGCGCCGAGTTCCTCCATGGAACAGGAGCGCCCCAGCGGCGCGCGCTGCTCGTAGTGCTTGAGCATCAGGTTGAACCCGCTGATCCCCCGCGCGGCGAGGGTGTTCATCGGGCCGGCGCTGATGCAGTTGACGCGCACCTTCTGCTTGCCCAGATCATACGCGAGGTAGCGCGCCGTCGCTTCCAGGCTGGCCTTGGCCACGCCCATCACGTTGTACTTCGGGATCACTTTTTCCGCGCCGTAGTACGTCATGGCCACGATGCTGCCGCCGTGGGTCATCAACGGGGCCGCCTCGCGCGCCAGGCCCAGCAGGGAATACGCGCTGATGTCGTGCGCCATCCGGTACGCCTCGCGGGTGGTCTGGAGAAAATCGTTCTCCAGCGCTTCCTTCGGCGCGAACGCCACGGAGTGCAGCACGAAATCCACCCGGTCGGTGTGTTCGCGCACGTGGCCGAAAAACTCGCTGATATCCTCGTCGCGGGTCACGTCGCAGGGATAGAACGGCGTGTCCGCACCGAGGTCCTCGACCAGTTCCTCGACGTTGCCCTTGATGCGCTCGCCCTGGTAGCTGAAGATCAGCTTCGCGCCTTCCTTGGCCCACGCCTGGGCAATGCCCCAGGCGATGCTGCGCTTGTTCGCCACGCCGAAAACGAGGCCGACCTTGCCTGCGAGGGTTCCTGTACTCATGCTGTGCTCCAAAAAAAGGGTTGCGGGATGGTTGGGCCGCGGCTCGTTCGTTCTTTAGGGCAGCGGCAACGGCCGGGTGGGGTCCGGCGGCTCGGTGGATAGCTTGGACGAGTTGCGCGGCGCTGTCGAACGCTTCTTTTCCTTCGGCCCGTGGCGGAACGCCGTCGGGCAGATGTCGTTGAGTTCGCAGCCTGTGCAGCCCGGGTTGCGCGCCGTGCAGCGCCGCCGCCCGTGGGCGATCAGCCAGTGGCTCCACATCGTCCAGTGCTCGCGCGGGATCAGCCGCATGAGCTGGTGCTCGATCTTCTCGGGGTCGGCGTGGGTGGTGAGCTTCAGGCGGTTTGAGAGTCGTCCCACATGCGTATCGACGACCACGCCTTCGTCGATGCCGAAGGCGTTGCCGAGCACGACGTTGGCCGTCTTGCGCCCGACGCCCGGCAGCGCGCGGAGAAGTTCCATGTCGCGCGGCACCTCGCCGCCGTGCCGTTCGCACAGCGCCGCGGCCATGCCGCGCAGGCTGCGCGCCTTGGCGTGGTAGAAGCCCGTGGAACGGATGAGCCCTTCGAGTTCCGCGGGCGGGATTTCCGCGAGGTCCCTGGCCGTGGGGCAGCGGGCGAAGAGCGCGGGCGTGGTCAGGTTGACGCGCACGTCCGTGCACTGGGCGGAGAGGATCGTGGCGGCGAGCAGTTCCAGCGCGTTGGAAAAATTGAGTTCGCAGTGGGCGTCCGGGTAGATCGCCGGCAGGCGGCGGACGAGTTCGGCGGCGCGTTCGGGGCGGGTCATGGTTGGCAGATACTAGGCAAACCTACCACTGAAGAACAATGAGGCCGTCTACCCGCTGAAAGTGCGCGTCCCGCGTGGCAAATGGCATTCCACATTCGAGCGCGACAGCGGCGATCCAGCGATCATTCTCCGGGATGATTTGGCCTTGTGCCTCCAGCTTGATGGAAATTTTGGCGTACATCTCCGCCGTGGCTTGGTCGGCAAAAGCAGGGCAGCGATTTGCAGAAAGTTTTCCACGAGTTGCCGGTTGTGCGCCGCACGCACGGATTTCCCGGCTCCTTTACAGAGTTCGCCGAGGGCAACCAACGGCAGGAAAAGTGGCTCGGTCGACGTGGTCAGAGCGAGAAGATCAATCCGCCCGCGCAGATGGGCGACGACAACGCTGGTGTCAAGCAGAATGCCTTGGACGCGCTCAGCCATGCGCTTCGAGACGGCGGGAGTCTTTCATGGCTTGCTCGAAGGCCGCGCCATCGGCTTCATCGAGCGCACCGTGGGTGTGCTGGAGCACTCTGGCGCGCTCCTGTTGCGCGTCGCCGCCCAGCCCATGAACGTAACGCGCTACATCCACCTGTCCGCGCAACGGCAAGTTCTGGACGCCCCGGATGATGGTTTCAATCACGCTCATATCACGGGAAGGCAAACAGGAATGTCAAAGGAAGGCGAGCCAAGAAATTTCGTCCAACTTGCTTTGGCGCGCACCTCATGGCAAGAAACGGCGAGCATGATGCCCGGCCACCAGCACGGTTTCGTCCATCCATCCGCCCGAGGGCGCGGCAGACAGGGTTTGCGCGGACCGCTGGATGCACTCCTCGCTTTCCCGGTCGTGGTGGCGGTCGGATCGGGTACGGTTCTGAGCGGAGGCGGAGACACGCTTTTTCCTTGGCTCGTGGCTGGTGGCGTTGTCTTGCTTGTCGTCGTTGCGTGGCTCGTCTGGCGGCAGCGGACGCTATTGCGACAACGTTGGCGGGCTTCCCGCGAGGAACTCCGCAAGTTGTATTGATTGCGACGCCACCTGCTTGCCCCAGGGCCTACTTCGCTGGGTCGGCGGGCGCGGGCAGCGCGGCGACGCGCGCCTTCGCCGACGCGGCCCACTCCGCCGCCGGGTACTTGGCAAGCAGGTCCTGGTACGCCTTGCGCGCCCGCGCTAATTGGCCGGACTTCGTCGGACCGCCGGGTTTCGCGGGCGTCTCGGTCAACCCGGCCGCCTGCTTCTCCAATAATTGCCCGCCTTTCCACAGGCCTTCGGCCGCTTCCGCCGAAGCAGGATAGAACACGGCCAGCTTCAGGTACGAATCAATCGCCCCGTCGTCCTTCCGGTCCTCCTGAATTTTACCCACCAGGAACATCGCCCGCGCCCGCGCCGGGATCGGTGTCGCGGGCAGCTTCATCACGTCGGCTAGCAGCGGCATCGCCTCCTCGGGCTTGTCGTTGGCGACCAGGCTCTCGGCCAGCCCGAGCTTCGCCTCGGACACCTTCGGCGAGCGCGGATACGTCTTGATGAGGTCGCCGTACATCGCCGCCGCCCCCGCCCGGTCGCCCTTCGCCTCGGCCAGCCGGGCGCGGCCGTAGAGCACCATTGCCTGTGCCTCCTGCACGTCGAGCGGGGCCTGCGCCGCCGTCAGCCCGGCCGGGATGGCGTAGTCCCGCGCTGCCTTGTCGAAGATCGCCGCCGCCATGCTGGGGTCGCTGACGAGTAACCCGCGGCTGTACAGCTCCAGGTCGGCCGGGCTGTACACCACCGCCGGGTCATACGCGGCCTTCATGTCCGCGAGCGCCTTCGCCGGGTCTTTCTCCGCCGTCAGCGCCGCCAGCCGGAACAGGATGCGGCTGTGCGCGCCCGGGTTGTCCTTGTACTTCCCGGCCAACCCTTGAAAGTATTGCACGACCTGCTCCTCCGTCTTGACCTTCGCGTTGACGAGCAGCTTCTGGCATTCCAGCAGGTTCTGCAGCCCCAGCGCCGTCGCGGGCGCTTCCGGGAACCCCTGGAGCTGCCGCTCGCTCGCCGCGATGCTGTTGTTCAGGTTCGTCGTCCAGACCTCCTTCTGCGGCGCGCCCAGCACGATGAACGAGCCCATCCCCCGCGCCGCGCGCAGCCACAGCGCTGCCACCTTCGCCAGCGCGTCGGCCACCTGCGGGTCGTTCGCCGGCCGCCGGGCGATGAACTTCTCGTACGTCGCCGCCGCCTCGCCGGGCTGGTTCGCCTGGGTCTGGATGGAGGCAATCGTGTTGCACGCGGAGAACGCCTGCTCGCTGTCGGGATGCTTGTCCACGAACTCCGTCAGCACCTTGACCGTCTCGTCGAACTTCTTGTCGGCGAGGTAGATGTTCGCGCGCAGGAAATATCCGTTCGCCGCCTCGATGCTGTCGGGGAACTTCGTGGAAAGGTCCGCCAGCGTGGCCAGCGCCTGCTCCTTCGCGCCGCTGGCCTGCTGCGCCTGCGCGAGCGTCAGGATCGCCGCCCCCTGCAGCTTGCTCTGCGGGAACGCCGCCAGGAAATCGGCCAGCGAATGCATCGCCCCGGCGAAGTCCTTCTTCTGGAACTCCGTGACACCGACCCGCAACGCCGCTTCCTCCGCCTCGGGCAGACCCTTGTACGTGTCACGCACCTTCTTGAACCCCGTCAGCGCCCCGTCGAGGTCCTTCTTCTCCACGAGGAACCGCGCGCGGCTCAGTTCACCCACCGCCATCAGTTCGCGTTTCGGGTTGCTCCGCAGGAACTGGTCCACCAGCCGCACGGCCTCGTCGTAGTGCCCCTGCGCGCCCTGGGCCGCCGCGGATTGCAGCACCGCCGTTTCGCGCAACGGGCTCTTGGGGTAGAGCCGGGTGAACTCGTCGAGGTACTTCTGCGCCCGGGCCGGGTCGGGCTTGTCGCCGGTCTGGAACAGGTTGCTGATCAACAGCGGCAGGTTTTCCGCGAGCGGGTCGCCCTTGTACTTCGCCTGGAACTGGTCATACGCGGCCACGGCCTGGTCCGTGAGGTGTTGTAGCGCGTAGGTCGCGGCGACGTAGTAGAGCGCCAGTTTCTCGTCCTCGGGCTTCTTGGCCGAGGGCAGCAGCGCCTCCATCAACACGCGCGTCTCGTCGTATTTCTGGAGGCTGTAGAACACGGCGCCGGCCTTGATGCGCGCGGTCAGCACGGGGTCGTCTTTCTTTTGGAGCGCGTCGAGCTTGCCCTGCTCGCGCAGGCGGATGTCGTCGAGCTGCCGGGTGAGCACGCGGTTGGCCGCGGGCCCCTTGCGCAGTTCGGCCACGCGCCGGTCCAGCAACCCCTGCACGCGCGCCTGCTGCGCGGCGATCATGGGCTCCTTGGGCTCCACGGCCCGGTAGGCGGCCAGCGCGCTGCGGAAGAGCGGCCCCTGCTCGGCCGCCGCGGTGGCGGCGGCGTGGGCCAGGAGCGTCTCGCCCAACTGGAACTGCGCGTCGTTGGCCAGGGAAAGGTCCGTGCGCTTGGCGATGATGTCGTTCAGCAGGCGTTCGGCCTCCAGGTAGTTCCGGATCGCCCCGGCGGTGTCGGCGGGCGTCCTGGGGTCCCTGGCCTGCGCGAGGTTGGCCTGCGTGGCCACGGTGATGGCCAGCAGGAACTCGCTGTCGAGGATGGAATCGCTGCGCGGAAAGCTGGCGATGTTCTGGCGCAGGTCGCGCGCCGCGGCGTCGTAGCGGGCGAGCTGGTAGGCCGCGACCGCCCGGCCGTAGAGGGCCGTCTCCAGGCTGGTGCTCTTGGGGAATTTGGCCACGAAGGCATCGTATTCCTTGATGGCCGCCTCGAACGCCGCCGTCCGCCCGGGGTTGTCGGGCGGGAGCGCACCCGCCTTTTGCGCGAGCACCTGGGGCAGCAGCAGCATGGCTGATTCGAGCGATTCAGGCGCGAGCGCGGGCTGGGCCATGAGCTTGCGCAACAGGTCGGCGGCCGGGTCGTACTGGCCGAGCAGAAAATCGGCGTAGGCGAGCCGGTACTGGGCATCCAGCGCGAACTCGGAGTTGGGATAACCCTGGAGCAGGCTCGCGTAGGTCGCGGCGGCTTCCTTGTACTGGCCGCGGTCGAACTGGACCGCGCCCTGCTGGTTGAGCGCCGCCGCCACGCTGCCGGTGGCCGGTTGCTGGGCGAACGCACCGGCGGGCAGCCAGAGCAGCGCCGCGAGGACGAGGCTGGCCGCCAGCGGCCAGCGGGGTAGGGTCGGAACGGCGGAAGACAAACGGATCATGCGGGCGGGAAAAAGGGGGCAAGCGGACGCCACGCCGGGGCGGCATCCGTTCGGGGGGGTGGAGTTTCCCTAGCATGGCTTTCGCGGGCTGGCGAGCGCATTTCAATAGGCTGGGCCGGGGAAAACGGGCCCAAGGTTGGTGTGAGTGGAAGGCAGAAGCAGAGGGATGCAGGATGCAGGATGCAGGATGCAGGATGCAGGCAGAGAGGTCGGAAGCGGGAAGGCAGAAGATGAAAGCGGAAGGCGGAGGGCCGAAGGAAGCAGAGAGGCACCTGGAATGTTTGCCGCTGCCATGGGTTGTCGTTTTTGGTTACATGCTGTTATTTCTGATCTCTGACTTCCGACTTCCGCCTTCGCATGACCTCGCCCGACCGCCCGACCGTCCCTGCAACGCCGCCCCCGGTTGTGCCGGTCCCCACCGCCCTGCGCCGCGACGGCACCGCCCCGCGTTCCCTGACCGAACGTCTCAGGATGCTCCTGGTC
>CAXTVY010000086.1:0-16368 GCA_964247665.1 uncultured Chthoniobacterales bacterium
GGGTCCTGGAAGATCATGGCAATCCGCTTGCCACGGATGCTGGCGAGTTGCCGCTTGGAGCAATGCAGCAGGTCCGTGCCGTCGAACATCGCCGTGCCCGATTCGATGCGGCCCGGCGGTTGGGGGATGAGACCCATCAACGAGTAACACGTCACCGACTTACCCGAACCTGACTCTCCGACGATGCCGAGCGTTTCGCCCTTCTCGACGCTGAAACTGACATCGTTCACCGCGCGCACGATGCCGTTGCGCGTGTGGAACGTCGTGCGGAGGTTGGTGACTTCAAGCAGGGGCATACAAGAGAAGATGATTTAGCCGCAAAAAGACGCAAAAAACGCAAAAAGGGAAAAAGCACAAGAGGAAGAAGAGACGGTTCTTGAATCTGGTCTGTTTTGCGTTTTTTGCGTCTTTTTGCGGCTAATCCTTCGACGCGCGTGGGTCGAGCGCATCACGCAGGCCATCGCCCAGGAAGTTGAACGAAAACAGCGTGACCGACAGCGCCAAGCCCGGGAAGATCAAGAGCCACGGGAACTCCTCCATGCTCTTGGCCCCCTCCTGAATCAGCACGCCCCAACTGGCGTTGGGCGGTTGCACGCCCAAGCCCAGGAAGCTCAGGAACGCCTCCAGCAACATGACCGAGGGAATCGTCAGCGTTGTGTAAACGACGATGGGCCCGAGCACGTTGGGGATCATGTGCCGGAAGATGATCCGGCGGGTGGGCACTCCGAGCGCGATGGCGGCTTCCACGAAGTCCATCTTCCGCAAGGAGCGTACCTGCCCGCGCACGATCCGCGCCATCGTTAGCCATTCCACCGCGCCAATGGCCGCGAACAGCAGGATGATGTTGAATTCACTGCCCAACGTGACGCCGTTGCCGAAGACGGCATGTAAAACGTGGTTAATACGGTCCCGGGTCTGGTCATTGTTGAAGAACACGCTCAGCAGGATGACGAAGATGGTAAAGGGCAGCGCGTAGATGATATCGACGATGCGCATCATCACGGCATCCACGTTGCCGCCGTAGTAACCCGAAACTGTCCCGTACACCACGCCGATGAGCAGCGCGACGGCTGTCGCCACCACGCCGACCGCGAGCGAGATGCGCCCGCCGTAGAGCACGCGCGCGAACAGGTCGCGCCCCAGCGTGTCCGTGCCGAACCAATGGGCGGCGCTGGGCGGGGTTTCGTGCAGGTCGAGGTTCTGCGCGTTGGGCGAGGGCGCGATGAGTCCCGCGCAGATGCACAGCAGCCCGACCACGATGACCACGATGCCGCCGAAGATAGAAAGCTTGTTCTTGAGCAGCCGATGCCAGGCGTCCTGCCACAGGCTGGTGCCTGCCTCCGCCTCGGCCGGGATGAGCGGCGCGGGCGTGTCGTCCGTCGCAATCTTGGTGACTTCCTCGGTTTCGAGCATGGAGAAGATGGGAAGGAGCAGCCGACCGCAGTCGAGCTTTGGTTATGGCAAGTCACCCAACACAGGATGTTCCGCCGCATAGGAACCTGGTTTCGCAGATGGGCGGTGACGTGCCAGCCACGCTGGCAGGAAAATCTGCGCGATAGCCGCGACCACGAGCAACGCGCCACCGGTCCATAATAACGGAATGGCAACGTCATACATGGCATTGCTGTACTGCGCCAGGGACATCATCTCCGAGTACCCTCCCTTGGTTGGGTCCATCATCCCTTCCATCATCTTGCCCGGTCCGCCCGCCAGCGCCGCCGCTCCGAGTGCCGCCGCACGGAATCGGAGCGCGATCCCGATCACCAGACAGACAACCCCCAAGGAGTAGACGGCGAGCGGAGCGGGGCGTTGGTTCATCGGTTGAAAAAGAGGGTTAATCGAAACGCAGCCGCGGGTTCAACCACACCTGCACGACATCGACGAGCAGGTTAAACACGATGATGAGCACCGCGAAAAAGATCACCGTGCCCAGGACCATCGTGTAATCGCGGTTGAACGCGGCCGTCACGAAATACCGCCCCAGGCCGGGAATCTGAAAGATCGTTTCCACCACGAACGAGCCGCTGATGATGCCCGCCAGCGCCGGGCCCAGGAAACTCACCACCGGCAACAAACCGCCGCGCAGCGCGTGCTTGAGCACCACGCGCACCTCGCTCGCCCCCTTGGCGCGGGCGGTGCGAATATAATCTTGGCTGAGGATTTCGAGCATCCCGCCGCGTGTGAGCCGCGCGAGGTAGGCGGCATAATAGATGCCCAGCGTCAGTGAGGGCAGCACGTAGTCCGCCGGTTCATCCCAGCCGGACGGGTTGAACCATTTCAGACGCATGGCAAACACCAGCACGAGGATCGGCCCCAGCACGAACGTCGGCAGGCACACGCCTGCCATCGACAGGGTCATGGGAATGTAATCCGTGGCCGTGTTCGGGCGCAGGGACGCGATGATGCCCGCCGACACCCCGATGACCAGGGCGATGAGGATGCCCAGGACGCCGAGCTTGAGCGACACGGGCAACGATTCCTCGATGAGTTCGTTGACCGTGCGGTTGGCGTACTTGAAGGACGGCCCCAGGTCGCCGTGGAAAACCAGCCGCGCGAGGTAATCGGTGTACTGCTTGTGCAACGGCTGGTTGAGCCCGTAGTGCGCCTCCAGGTTGCGCTGGATTTCCGGCGTCACGCGCCGCTCGGCGTCGAACGGCCCGCCCGGCGCGGCGTGCATCAGGAAGAAGCTGCCGGTGATGATGATGAACAGGACGGGGATCGTCTCCAGCAGGCGGCGGGCGATGAACTTGAACATGGCGCGAGCGTGATTCCTGTGTCCCCAGTTTCCCTTGGCGCTGGCCTCAAGAGGCCATTGGATCGTCGCCCCAGCCGTTGTCCCCTGTCTCCAGACTTCGTGCCCGGTTGTCTTCAGCCTCCAGGCGTAACGATTCGGGCAGCAAGGGGACAACTTCGGCAAAATGTCCCTCCGCCAGCCGCATAAGGTCCAGGTGATCTTTTAGCTGCTTGGTAGGCTTGCGCGTGGGATCACCCCAAGCCCAGAGCTTGCCCTGCACCACATCGGCCAAGCAAGCCACGGGCACGTCGATCCCGAACACCGGCCGAAGAATCGCGCGCGCGGCAAATGCTTGGTAGTGGTTCGGCTTCGTAAATTGCACCATGAGCTTGCTGGCGGCTGATTCGGTCCGCCCGGCCCGGCGTTGCGCATTGGTCGAGAACGGAAACTCCTTCACCCGAAAATCAGCCGCGCGCAGGTCCGCAAGGACTGGCTCCAGGTCAGAAGCGATCACTACCAAGTCCAAATCGGCCGTGTAAACCGGGTTCACGTAAGCATTCACGGCCAGTCCACCAATGACGCACCAAGCAGCACCGTGGCGACGGAGCGTTTCGGCTACAAAAATAAAATCGGTGGTGCCGTTCACGATGACCCCGTCGTAAATTTCCTGTTCGGTCATGGATTTTCAGCGGCGTAACACCACCTATTCAGAGCGGACGGAAAGCGTTTTTCCCTGCTCCGGTATTAACTCCATCGGCGCGGACTCTTCAAGAGAAATATACTGCGGCATGTGGCGGTTGAGCATGTTCGGATACCAGCCTTTGACGCTCGGTTGCAGGAGGTAGGTGTTCGTATAAAAATAAACCGGCGCAATCGGCGCTTCGTCGAGCAGCAGCGTTTCCGCCTGCGCGAGCAACGCCCGCCGCGCCGCCGGGTCAGCCGTCTGGCGCGAGAGGCCGATCAGGCGGTCATATTCCGGGTTGGCGAACCCCGTGTCGTTGTTGCCGCCATCCGTGAGCATCAACCCCAGGAACGTGAACGGGTCCAGGTAATCGCCGATCCACGCCGAACGGCTCGTCGTGTAGTTGAGCGTGTGCTGGGAATCCAGGTACACCTTCCATTCCTCGTTGACGATGCGCGCGTCGATGTGCAATTCGCGCTTCCACGACTCCTGGATGACCTCCGCGATGGCCTGGTGGTTCTGGCTCGTGTTGATGAGCAGGTCCACCGGCGGCAACCCCCGGCCGTCGGGATAACCCGCCTCGGCCAGCAGGCGGCGCGCGCCCTCGTAATCGGTGGGGATGCCGCCGCTCTTGAGTTCGTAGCCCGCCGTCCCGGGCGGGGTGAGGGTATGGGCCGGGGCCTGGCCGCCGCGCGTCACGTTGCGCACGATGCCGTCGCGGTCGATGGCCATGGCCAACGCGCGGCGCACGCGACGGTCCTTGAGCACGGGGTTGGTGACGTTGAACCGGTAATAGTAGCAGCCGAAATACGGGCTGTTCTCCAACAGCCGCGGGTAGTTCTGGCGGTAAACGTCGATCTTGGTCTGCGGCACGTCGGTCGTCACGTGCAACTGCCCGGCGCGGAACGCGCGTTCCTCGGCATCGACGTTGTCGATGGGGTAATAATGGATCTCGTTGAGCCGGATGTTCTTCGCGCCCCAATAGTAAGGGTTCTTCTCGACCACGACTTCCTGCTCGGAGCGCCACGCCTTGAGCCGGAACGGCCCGTTGCCCACGAGGTTGCCCGCGTGTGTCCAGGCCGTGCTCTTGTCGTCGATCTTGCCGTATTTGAGGATCGTGGGCAGGTGCACGGGATACCACGACTCGTGGTTGAGCATCCCCAGGAAATAGTCGGCTGGCGCGTCGAGCGTGAAAACCAGCGTGAACGGGTCCGGGGCGTGGATGCCCACCTGCCCGAAATCGGTGATCTTGCCCTCGAAAAACTCCCGTGCGTTGACAATCTGCACGTCACTGTACCGGGCGTCCGCGTACTGTGCGCCGAGCGCGGGCAGCAGGATGCGGCGGTTGGATTCGACGAACTCGGGCGCGGTGACGGGGTCGCCGTTGCTCCAGCGGGCGTCGTGGCGCAGGTGAAAGGTGTACACCTTGCCGTCGGGCGAGATTTCCCACGACTCCGCCACGCCCGGGACGGGGTGCAGGTCCTTGGGGTCCTGCGAGACGAGCCCCTCGAAGAGCGCGTTGAAGATGTGGCTCTCCGGATCACCGATGGATGTTTGCGGGTCCAGGTCGGAGGGCTCCGCGCCGTTGCCCCAGTAAAGAATCTGGTGCTTGTTGCCGTAGGCGACCCGGCCGCCCGGGCGGACACAGCCGGCGAGGAGCAGAAAAGGCAGAAGGCAGAAGGCAGAAGGCAGAAGGCAGAAGCGGAAAAGTATGGATGCAAGTCCGGCAGGATCGAAAGCAAACATGGGCCAGAAAAGAGTGACCCCGCGAGTCTCGCCAGCCTTCGCCTTACTAACTTCTACCTGCGGCCTGCTGCCTGCTCTTTTCCTCTGGTCTCTGTGCTCTGCCTCCGTGCCCTCTGCGTTAAATTTTCCCGTCCAGACAAGTAGCACTCCCCCTCGCTCGCTGCGCCCGTTGGTCATGTGTGCCGGTACTTACTTCACGGTGGACGGCACGGCTGGCGCGCCCGCATCCTTCGGGTTGCCCGGCTTCAGGCCGAGGTCGTTCTCCAGGAATGGCTCGGTCGAGCGGGGCCGCCCGAGGAACTTCTCGATGGACTCGTTCACGTCGCGCGAGTTGCCGGGCTGGTAGATTTCCGTGCGCAAGCGCTGGCCTACACCCGCGTCCATGAACCCGCCGGGCGACTGGCGGAACACCGTAGCCATGTCGGCGGCGATGGCCCGCGCCCAAGCGTAGCCGTAGTACCCGGCGTCGTAGCCGCCCGCGAGGTGCCCGAACCCACTGATGAACGTGGTCTTGGGGTCGATGGGCAGGTACACCTTTTCCAGCACCGCGTTGGAAACCGCGACGCAATCATACGGCTGGTCCACCGGGTGCGGATCGTGGAGCGCGAGGTCGAGCTTGGCGAAAGCGAACTGGCGGCGGTAATACGCGCCCGCCGTGGCGAGCTGCGCGGCCTTGAGCTGGTCCAGCACGGCGGTCGGGATTTTCTTGGACGAATCGCGGTAGTCGGCGGCGAACTGGTCCAGCACGGTCTTGTCCAGCGGCCAGTTTTCCAGCATCTGCGAGGGGGCTTCGACGAAGTCGCCCGGGACGTTCGTGCCCGCGTACCGCCCGAAGTGCGCGCGGGTGAGCATGGCGTGGAGCGCGTGGCCGAACTCGTGGAACACGGTGGTCACCTCGTCGTGCGAGAGGAGCGAGGGCTTGCCGTCGCCGGGCGGCGGGAAGTTGCAGACGAGGCAGACGGCGGGCCGCTGGTACTTGCCGTCCGGGAGCGCCTTGCCGTCGATGATGCCGAACTCCGCGAAGTGGTTGTACTTGCCCTTGCGCGGGAACATGTCGAGATAAAAGATGCCCAGCGGCTCGCCGCTCTTGGCGTCGCTGGCGACGAACATTTGCAGGTCGGGCACCCACTTGTAAGGGGCTTCCACGGGCGTGAACTTCAGGCCGAAATCGTGCTCGTAGATGCTGAACATCCCTGCGAGCACCTTCTGGTAGGGGAAGTAAACGCGCAGGGCTTCGGTATCGACCTGATACCGGGTCTTCATGATCTGGTTCGTGTAATAGCGAGCGTCCCAGGTGTCGATGACCGTCTGCGGGTTCCCGGTGTCCGCCGCCTTGAGCTTCTGCATCCCGGCCACCTCGGCGTCGAACTTCGGCTTGGTCTGGACGATCAGGTCGTCGATGAAGTTCTCCGCCGTCGCCCCGTTTTTGACCATCTTTACTTCCGTCTGGAAATCGGCCCACGACCGGTAGCCCAGCTTGAGCGCGATGCGGTTGCGCAAGGTCCGCATCTGGTTGAACCCCGCGACGTTCTTGTCCTTCGCCATCGTGTCGCGTGCGAAGTACACCTTGTGGCGCGTGTCCTCGTTCTGCGCGTTTTCCATCACCAGCCCATACTTGTACGCCTCGTTGGCGGCGACCGTGTACTCGTCGTCGCCGGTCTTCACCTTGGACGAATTCAGGAAACCTTCCGGCACGCCCGCAAGCTCCGCCCGGGTGAACGTGACGTGCGCGGTCGCGTTGGTGATGTTGGTGCCGAAATCCGTGGCCAGTGAGGCGAGTTCCTTGCGCATGGCCTCGACTTCCTTGCGGTCGGCGTCGGAGAGCGCCAGCCCGGCGCGGCGGTAATCGCGCACGGTGTCCGACAGCAGCCGGGCTTCCTCGCCCGCGAGCTTGGGCTCGGTCTTGGCGTAGGCGTCAACCGCTTTGTAAACGTCCGCGCGGTAGTCGATGGCCACGGACCAGTCGGACACGGCCTTGATGCCCACTTCGGCTGCGTCGCGCACGGTTTCGTCCGGGCTGGTCTGTTGGATCAGGCCCAGGCGTTCACCGAGCAGCGAGACGGGGTACACGGCGTCGTCCAACGCGCCGACGGTGGTGGCGAAGGCCACGTCACCCAGAGACTGCTGGCCGATCTTGTCCAGCGCCGCGTTGGCCGTGGCGAGGGTGTCGTCCACGGACTTCTTTATCTCGGCGGGCGTGGTCTCGAACGTGGGGACGGTCAGCACCTCGTTGAACTTGGCGGCGCGGTCCTGGAACGTGGTGACCTTTTCGAGGGCCGGAGTGGCGGCGGGTTCCTGCGCCCCGGCCGTGGCGGCCAGCAGCAGGGATAACAACGGCGGCAGGCAGGCGCGGAGAGGGGAGACGTGCATCATTAGAAAAGGAAGAGGGCGGCAACCGGACAGACAAGAGCCCATCGGTTCCCGGCGCAAGGTTGCGCGTGGTCGAAATTTGTCGGGCGGGGATAGGGCACTTTAACACAGAGGACACAGAGGACACGGAGACCTGAGGAGAAAGGCAGAAGGCCAAAGGATGAATGTGAAAAGAACGAACAAAGGCAGCTATGGACCACCGTCTTCTTTCTCCTCCGGCCTCCGTGTCCTCTGTGTCAAATCTCTGCGTTAATTGCCAAATCGGTCTTCCCTTTCATACGAACTTCTCCCGCAAACTCTCCATGTAATAGTCCGCGCGGGGCGCTTCGCCCGTGGCCTGCGTGACTAACTCTCCCGCCGACATCCCCTCGCCGTGGCGGTGCACCTTCTCGCGCATCCAGCCTAGCAACCCGCCGTATTGCCCGGCAGCCAGTTCACCGCGCACCCTGGGCAAATCGGCCAGCGCGCGCCGGTAAAGCTGCGCGCCGTACACGTTGCCCAGGGTGTACGTCGGGAAATACCCGATCAACCCCTCGCTCCAGTGCACGTCCTGCAAGCAGCCCCGCGCGTCGTCGGGCACGGGCAGTCCGAGCAACCGCGCAAACTCCTCGTTCCACGCGGCGGGAATGTCCGCGATGGCCAGTTCCCCGGCCACGATCCGCCGCTCCAGGCCGAAGCGCAGGATGATGTGCAGGTCATACGTCACCTGATCCGCCTCCACGCGGATGAACGACGGCCGCACCCGGTTGACCGCCGCGAACATCTCTTCCGGCGTGCGTTTCGCCAGGTGCGGGAAATACCGCGCCGCGCGTGGCAGCCACACTTGCCAGAACTCCGGCGCACGGCCCACCTGATTCTCCCACAGGCGGCTCTGCGACTCGTGGATGCCCAGCGACGCCGCCGTGCCCGCCGGGGTGCCGTGCGCCGCCGCGGGCAGCCCCTGTTCGTACATGCCGTGGCCCGCTTCGTGCATCACGCCGTAGAGCGACACGAGAAAATTGCCCTCGTCGTAGCGGGTCGTTAGTCGGCAGTCGCCCGGGGCCACGCCGCTGCAAAACGGATGCGCCGTCGTGTCGATGCGGCCCGCCGCGAAGTCGAAGCCCAGAGCCTCGGCCACCTCGCGGTTGAACCGCGCCTGCTGCGCCGCCGGGTACTCACCCGCCAGCAGGTCGGCGGGCACGCGCGCGGAGCGTTCCGCCGCCGGTCCGAGCAAGGACGCGCTGCTGGCCCCGAGCGTTTCGAGCAGAGGCCGCAGGTCGGCCTCGCGCGCGCCGGGCTCGAAGCCCTCCAGCAGCGCGTCGTAGCGGCTCGCCTCGTAACCCCACAGGTCGGCCATGCGGCCGGTCAGCGTGAACACGCGCTCCAGGTGCGGGGCGAACGAGGGGAAGTCGTTCCGCGCGCGCGCCAGTTCCCAGGCGGTGTTCGCGCGGACCTTGGCCGTCTCGTATTCCTCGACCAATTCGGAGGAAAGTTTCGTCGCGCGGTCGTAGTGCCGTCGCCAGCCGCGCACGTTGGCGGAAACGGCGGGATCGGCGGACGCGGCCAGCCCGGCGTCCTCGCAGGCGGCGATCCAGTCGCCCACCTGCGGGTCTGTGAACAGCCGGTGCGACTGGCCGCTGAAGTACGCGACCTGTTCGGCGCGGAAATCCGTGGCCTTGGGCGGCAGATAGGTCTGCTGGTCCCAGTGGAGCAGGGCCGTGGTGCTGTTGAGTAGCGCGATTTCTTTCGTGCGCGCGAGCAGGGATGGGTAGGAAGGCATCGAAGTCGGAAGTCAGGAGGTCAGGATGCAGGGAAAACTTAGCCGGAAGGACCCGAACGAAAAGCAGCTTTTTCGGTTGTATGAATCCCTGGCTCCCGGCACCTTGCCCTGTACAGTTTTTCCTTCTGTTCTCCGCCCTTACTTCCCACTTCATGAAAATTGCCATCGGATCGGACCACGCCGGGTTCAACTACAAGGAAGCCATCAAGCAATACCTCCAGCAGAATGGCCACGAGGTCATCGACAAAGGGGCATACCAACTCGACCCCGCCGACAACTACCCGGACTTCGTTCGCCCGGCCGCCGAGGCCGTGCCCTCGGGCGAGGCGGAGCGCGCCATCGTCCTGGGTGGCTCGGGCAACGGCGAGGCCATGGTGGCCAACCATGTGCGTGGCGTGCGTTGCGCGCTGTGCTGGAACGTCGAAACGGCCGAATTGGGCCGCAGGCACAACGACGCCAACTGCCTTTCCCTGGGTGAACGCATGGTAGACCTTACCACCGCGCTGGAAATCGTGCGCGTGTGGCTGGTCACCCCCTTCGAAGGCGGGCGGCACGCGGCGCGCATCGCCATGATCGACCCGTGAAAATGGCGGAATCATCTCCGGCGGCAACACGGTGGCAACCGGCCAGCAGCAAACAAGCGATTCCTTTCTACACTGATTAACCGGCCTTTTTGAAGCTGGTATCCTTTAATTCACTCAAGAATATGCACGACAAGAAAAAAGGCGCCACTGTCCCCACTGACAGCCTGAATACCATCCAGCCCACGCTCGATAAAGCGACCCGCCAGATCGACATCGGGATCAAGGAAGACAACCGCAAAGCCGTGGTGGCTTTGCTCCAGCCCGTGCTGGCGAACCTGAGCGTCATCTACACCAAGACGCGCAATTACCACTGGAACCTGACCGGGCCGCGCTTCCACACGTTGCACCTGTTCCTGGAAGAACAATACAAGGCGCTCGGCGAGGCGGCCGATGAGGTAGCAGAGCGCATCCGTTCCATTGGTGGTTTCTCCATCGGCACGCTTCAGGAGTTCATCGACCAGAGCGTCCTCAAAGAGGAACCCGGCGTGCGTCCCCCCTCCGACCTCGTTATTTCCAATCTCCTGGCCGATCACGAGACGATTATTAAAGGCTTGCGCGAAGACATCGACAAGTGCGACGACGACTACGAAGACACGGGTACGGCCGACTTCCTGACGGGTTTGATGGAGAGCCACGAGAAGCTCGCGTGGATGCTCCGCGCCCACCTGGAAGACCACCAGCTCCGCACGGACGCCTGAGAAAGAAAGCCACCGGCTCGCCGGACAGTCGTAAGTTTGTGAAGGGCGTTCCTGCCAAGGAACGCCCTTTCTGTTTGTGGGGCAGTCGCTCCGCCTGCCGGGATGGCGCGTGCTGATGCCCATTGCATCCATCCGTCCGCCGTTTTTGAGACCATTGTCCTAACATGCGGCAGGCGGAGCGCCTGCCCTACAATCGGCGCTCTCCGCCCCTTTGTGTTTTTTGCGGCTTTGCTGGCGGAATCTCTGCATCCTGCAACCCGCAACCCGCAACGCACCGCAGGTGCCCCGCATCCTGCATCCTGCATCCTGCATCCTTCCGCCTTTCCGATGAACGTCCACCACCTCGAACTCTTCTACTACGTCGCCCGGCACGGCGGCATCGGCCCGGCGGTCCGGCGCATTCCCTACGGCATCCAGCAGCCCGCCGTCAGCGGCCAGATCCTGGCGCTGGAAAGTTTCCTGGGCGAAAAACTCTTCCAGCGCCGTCCCTTTGCGCTGACGCCCGCCGGACGACGGCTGGCGGAGTTCATCGGTCCGTTCTTCGACAACCTCGACGAGGTGTCCGCCGAACTGCGCGGCGTGGCCGGACGCCGCTTGCGCCTGGCAGCGAGCGCCCAGGCCCTGCGCGACCACGTCCCGGGCTTGCTCAAGCAACTGCGCGCCACGGTGCCGACCTTGCAACTCTCCCTGCACGAGGCCAACCAGCAGGAAGCCGAAACGTTCCTCCAGCGCCAGGAAATCGACCTCGCCATCACGGAACTCGCCGACAAACCCTCGCCCGGGTTGCGCGCGCACACGCTGCTGCGCCTGCCGCTCGTGCTGCTCGTGCCCAAGGCGTCGCCGATCCGATCCGCGCGCGAACTCTGGAGCGCGGAGATTGTGCCGCACGCGCTCATCGCCTACGGCGACCACCAGACGCTCTCTCACCAGTTCCACGCCGAACTACGCCGCCGCGGCCACCGCTGGCCGCTGACCATCGAGGCCACGTCGATGGACCTCGTGGAAACCTACGTCGCCGAGGGGTTCGGCATCGGGTTGGGGGTGTGCGTGCCCGGCGGCCGGGAGCATCCCGGCCTGAAAATGCTGCCGTTGCCCGGTTTCAAGCCGCTGGTAGTCGCCGCGTTGTGGCAGGGCAAGCTGCCGCCGCTGCCCGAGGCGTTTTTGGAACTGGTCAAGTCCCGCGCCCGGGTCATGATGGACGCGCCTCCGGCGAAATGACCAAGGCCCAAATGACCAATGACCAAAAGCCGGATGAGCAGGGACTGACGAACGGGCGGCAGCGGCTGAAAAGGAAGCTCCGGCGTTGGCTGGTCGTCCTGGCGGTCATCGGCCTCCCGTTGATGATCGGCGGTGCCATTTATATCCACAAGAAGCCCTGCCCTTACCGAGGTGCGCCGGTCGAAATCCGACGCATTGCCTTGGGTGGTACTTACCCAACCGAAACCAGATATCGCCTTCTCGTTCAGGGGTCAACGACCACTTGTGCGCTCTGTGAGCTAGATTCGTGGTTGTGTCCGGTCGATGGCTGTCATCGGATCGATTTTTTGTACACCGTCATCAACCCGGAGCGGCACGAAACCTACTACGTGTTTGTGTTCCACCACTCCGTCGATGCTTATCTCGTGTACATCGTCAAAGACGGATTCTTGATGCCGCAGAGCAAATTCGAGGATGGCGGCGCGTGAAGTAACGGAAGCAATTTCTCGGTGCAAGATGGGCGTTCCCCAGGAACACGCCCGGGACGTAGCAGCCCTGGAGCGTTTGCTGGCACCATGAAGACGGACGCGTCGGCAGCAACATGACCTGCGAAGTGCGGGCGGCACTATGGCAGACGGCTTCGCCAGTATCCCGGCTCACGGCTGCAATGCGCCACCGCCACGATGAGCACGCGGTCAGACTCAACGAGATATAGAATACCAAAAGGAAACACGCGCGTCAGGTAGCGGCGCACATCCTCATCGAAAGGGCGCGAGCGATACGGGTATTCGAGGATCGACGCGATGGCCTCCTCGATACAGACGATAAAACGCAGGTCCAGTCCGGGCTGCTGCCGGGCATAGTAGTGACCCGCTTCCCGATACTCGTCGAGCGCCTGCGGATGAAACTCGAACCTCATCGCCCAAGCGAACGCCGGACGCTGGCAAGCGCCTCGTTACCCGGAATCGTCTGCACCAGCCCCTGACGAACTTCATCGCGCCGACGCTTGGCCTCGGCGGCCCAGAGATGGTCGAGGCGATTGCTTTCGGCCGCATCCAAGCTCTCCACGAGCCGGTCGGCAAGTAAGGCTCTCTCCTCGCTGGGCAAGGCGAGCGCCTCCGTCGCAAGTTGTTCCATGGTCATCGGCATCCAAGGAGCATAAACGCTGGCGCGGCAAGCTCAAGAGATTCGCGTCAGCGCGTTCCGCATTCGTCAACCATCCGCGTGAGGCGCGAGTGGACAGCAGTTCCCCGCCGTCCACGCTCATCATACTTCCAGGTGTCTGGAGCCTTCACCGCCGCGCAAGGCCACTGCCTGCTCGATCTCCTGCGTCATCTCCGCCACGCTGTAGGGCTTGCTCACCACCCCGCAAAAGCCAAAATCCCGGAACCGGCTGATCGTCGGGTCCTGCGAATAGCCGCTCGAAACAATCACGCGCACGTCCGGGTCGATCTTCTGCAACTCCCGGACCGTGTCGCGTCCGCCCATGCCATTGCGCACCGTCAAATCCAGGATCACCACGTCATAGGGCCGGCCGGCCTCCCGCGCCTTGACGTAGCACCGGATCGCCTCGCGCCCGTCGGCGGCCGTGCCCACGTAATACCCTTCACGGCCCAGCAACTCCACCGCCAGGTCGCAGATCGGTGGCTCGTCGTCCATTACCAGCACGCGCCGCGCGTCGGGCGGCAGCGGCGGCGGCAGGATCGGTGCGTAGGCCGGGTCGCTCCCGCCGCCCACGGCTACGGCCGGGGCCGGGTCGGCGGGCATCGGCCGCACGGACATCGGCGGCTCCAACGGCGCGGGCGGCGCGGCCGGCTCGGGCAGCGCGGGCAGGTACAGGTAGAACGTGCTGCCGAACCCCGGCACGCTGTCCACCGTCATGAACCCCTCGTGGTTGCGCGCGATGAGAAAACACGTCGCCAGCCCCAACCCCCGCGCGTTCTCTTTCGTGGTGAAGAACGGCTCGAAGATCCGCGTCAGATGCTTCTCCGGGATGCCCAGGCCCTCGTCGCGCACGCTCAGGCGCACGTAGTTGCCCGCCGGGAGCGGCAGCGTGGAATCATCGACCAGCGGCACGGTTTCGCCGCGCACGTGGATCTCCCCGCCGCTGGCCGAGGCCTGCCGGGCGTTGGTCAGCAGCTCGTAAAGCAGTTGGTGGAGCTGTTCCGCGTCCGCGTGGACCGGCGGCAGGTGCTCGGGCCAGTTGAGCCGGTAGGCCCCGGTGTCCTGGAGGATCAGCCGCGTGGATTCGCGCACCAGCGGCTCCAGCGCCAGCGCCTTCTTGACCGGCGTGCCCCCGCGTGCGAACGCCAGGAGCTGCCGCGTGAGGTCCTTCGCCCGCAGGCACGCCTTCTCCGTGTCCACGAGCCGCCGCAGCGCCGCGTCGCCCGGGGCGAGCAGCATCTTGGTCAGCGACAGGTTGCCCATGATGACCGTCAGGAGGTTGTTGAAATCGTGCGCGATGCGCGCCGCCAACTGCCCCAGGGATTCCTGTTTGCTGAGCTTGAGCAGTTCCTGCTCGGTGCGCCGCCGCTCGGTGATGTTGCGGAAGATGAGCACCGCGCCCAAAATCTGCCTGTCCTGGTCGCGGATGGGCGTGGCCGTGCCCGCCACGGCGAACTCCGGCCCGCCGCCGTGCACGCGCACGAGCGTGTGGCCCGAGAGCGGCAGCGCGCAGGGCGTCCCCTCCGTCAGCGCGCGGATGACCGGGCTGCGGATGGCCGAGCGGCCTTCCTCCTCCAAAAACTCCATGAAATCGTCCACGGAATGCCCCAGAATTTCCTCGCGCGGCACGCCGAGCAGTTGCAGCGCCGCCTCGTTGACCTGCACGACCCCGCCGTTGAGGTCGGTCGAAATCACGCCGTCGGCGATGCTCGCCAGCGTCACGGCCAGCCGTTCGCTCTCGGTGGCCAGGGCGCGGCGGGCCTCACGGCGTTCGGTCACGTCGCGGATGACGAAGATGGCCTGTCCCTCGTAGGGGATCACGCCCGGGGCGGAGGGGGTTTCCAACGGCTTGGCCGAGGCTTCCAGCCAGCGCCAGGTGCCGTTCTGGTGGCGCAGCCGGAACGACGCCACGAAGGGCAGCCCCTCGACGATGCACGCGCTGAATTTATCGACCACGGCGTCCATGTCCTCCGGGTGGATGAGCGTGACGAAGTTGCGTCCCAGCAGTTGCTTGGCGGGGTAGCCGAGCAGTTCCGTGTGGTTGGGGCTGACGTAGGTGTAAACGCCGTGCTGGGACACCTCGCAGAGCAGGTCGAGGGTGTTCTCGGCGATGAGCCGGTAACGCTCCGCGCCCAGGCGGTATTCGTCGTGGGCGCGGCGCAGGGCAAGGCCCTCGGCGGTCAGCGCGCGGTTTTCGCTCTGGAGGCGCTCGAGTTCCGTGAAGAGTTCGTCGGGCTGGAGCGTGGTCAGATGGTCCATGTCGGAGGGCGGCAGGCAACCGCGCGGGGCGTGGATTTCACGGGGTAAAGTACGCGGGGCGGCCAGGGTTCTGCAAGTGATCTAGCCAGAACCGCGCCAGCACCGGTCGGGATTTGACGCGCGGGCGGGAAAGTTCATTCACCCCGGCCTTGCCCACCGCCAGGAAGGCAGGGCTGGCTCTCCGGGCCGCCAAGGCGAACGTATCTAAAAACCTCTGTCATCCTGAGGCGAGTGCAACGAGATCGAAGGACTTTCCGGCCCGCGGCAGCGAACCGCACCCAAGACGCTGGCCTCCGGCGGCGGAAGGTCCTTCGGCTCCGCTCGCGGACTCGCTTCACTCAGGATGACAGAGCTTGCGGGAGCGTGTGCCCCCGTCCGCGCCAGCCGTCGCTCTTTTTGCGCTGGCAGGTCCATGCCCGCCGCCCGATGATCCTGCCGCCGTGCTCTACCTCGATGCCACCAGTTCCTGCAAGTCGCCCATGAACACGGGCGTGCAGCGGGTCGTGCGCGCGCTGTACCGCGCCTTGTCCACGCTCGCGCCCGTCACGCCGCTCGTGTGGGACCCGGCGCTGGCCGCCTACTGCACGCTTTCCCGCCGCGAGCGCGGCTTTCTGGAGTACCCCTTCGGCCACGACGGCCGCACCCGCCACCGCGCCGACGCCGAACCCGGCCGCCGCGCCAACCCCATCCCGTTCTGGAGCAAGTTCGCCCGCGCCTG
The DNA here is from genome assembly GCA_964247665.1 of uncultured Chthoniobacterales bacterium. Taxonomy (GTDB): domain Bacteria; phylum Verrucomicrobiota; class Verrucomicrobiia; order Chthoniobacterales; family SZAS-18; genus CAHJWO01. The sequence continues at coordinate 15,912 of CAXTVY010000086.1, forward strand.
GACCCACCGCCGCAACCGCGTGGACCTCCTCGCCCGCCTCACGGCCGCCGACGCGCTCTTCGTGCCGGAAATCTTTCAGGACAACCGGCTCGACTTCCTCCCGCGCCTCGCCGCGCGCACCGGGTCCGCGCGTCTCTCGGCCGTCTGCCACGACGCCCTGGCCTGGAGCCGCCCGGAGGTCATCCCGCCCGCGCGGCAGGCCGGGTTCGCGGCGTACCTCGATGCGCTCGGCCGCCTGGACCACATCGTCGCCTGCTCGCAGGAGACCGCGTCCGATTTGCAACGCTTCTGGCTCGAATCCGGCCCCGTTCCCGCCGCCCGCCGACCGGCCGTCACGGTCCACCCCTGGCCCGTGGATCACGACGGCACCCCGCGCTGGGTTGTTCCGCCGCCCGCCGCCGACGCCGCGCGGCGCACCGTGCTGTGCGTGGGCACGTTCGAGCCGCGCAAGAACCAC
>CAXTVY010000087.1:0-16353 GCA_964247665.1 uncultured Chthoniobacterales bacterium
AGTAGTACACCACCGAGTTCAGGCTGAAGTCGTACAGGTACGGGAACGGGAACGAGGGGCTGGTGTAGAAGAACCCGCTGCTGGCAAAGTCGTAGAAGTATACGCCGCCCTGCCCATCCGCCGCGTCGAAGACGTATTCATACCCGAGGTCGAAGTGGAAGATGTAGTTCGGGTCGGTCAGGTAGCTGTAGTAGCCGAAGGGATTGCTGCTGGGGAAGCTCAGGTAATACACGCCGCTGCCCAGGGGTTTCTCACCCGAGAAGAACGCGGGGTGCAATGGCGCGCCGCCGCCTACGGCGGTCGTGTACTTGACGGCGTCGAGGCTGGACATGGCGTAGCTGCCGTAGAACACCGGCCGCACCCGCACGGCATAGTTGCCTGCCGCCGGCGGGGAGAAGTCGAAGCTCGTGCTGCCTGCGGGCACGTCGGCCAACGCCCCGGAGTTCATCTGCTGCGTGCCGTTGATGGCGATGTCATCGACGAACCAGCCCGTGATGTCCTCCAGAGGATAATACGATCCCAGCGTCGAATACAGGAACCGCACGCGGCAGGTCTGCCCGGCGTAGGCGCTCAGGTCAACCGTGCGCGGCGTGAAAACCAGTTCCGGGCTCGTGCCGTTCCCGGTCTGCGTGTAGAGGTCCTGCCAGGAAGCGCCGTAATCGGTGGAAATCTGCACCCGCGCCGTTTCGTCCGTGGTGGCCCATCCCAGGCGCGAGTTGAACTGCACGGTGCTGCCCGCCGCGGGCACGAACGTCGTGTTGACCGTCATGCTGACCGTCGGATAGCTGATGAACTGGTAGCAGGCGGCCCCGTTGGCGTGGACGGCCGTCGTGACCACGTTCGTCGTGGGCGGGTTGACCACCACATTGCCGGGCCCGCCCTCCGCACCCAGGAGCAGCGTCAGGGGCGAGAGCGTGTCCGCCTCCCACCGGTAACCGGTCGCCCCGGGCACGGCGGCAAAGCTGTAAGTGTTCGCTACCCCGGCGGTGGGTTGATTCGATCCGCTGACGACCGGGTACGCCGTGTCCGGCCCGGTGTGCTGCGGGTCGAAGGGCGTCACGTCGTAGGCAAAGTTTAGCGTCTGGCTGCCGACCTTCACGCCGCTGACCGTGACGTGGATCGTTTTTTCCTGCGCCACCGGCACCCCGGCGGCGCTGCCGTAGGCCGAGAGGTCCAACCCCTGCGGCGTCCAGATCAGCGTGTTGTCGCCATAGGCGTTGTCAACCGGCGCGAGCGTGACCGGGTACGACACGCCGCCGGAGGTCATGCTGACGCTGGCCGCGCTGAAATCCGCGTTCGTGTACGCCAGCGACCAGCGGTTGGGCAGCAGGGCGTAGGGCACGTATCCGGCCGTGGGCCAGGCGACATAATCCGTGCGCGTGGCGGGGGAACCCGTGGCACCCGTGGTGTCCATGACCCAGACGGCGTTGGCGGGGTAATAGGCCATCGTGCCGCCGGGGCCTGCCGTGTAGTCCACGTCGCCCGTGCCCATGACCCGGGTCGGCGGGTAGAGCAGCCAGCGGCGGTGGCCCACCTGCGCGTTGTTGTCGCCGTCGTCGAGGATGTAGCCGTCGATGGCGTCGGGTCCGTTGTAGCCCAGGGCGAGGTTGGAGCTGTGGGCTGCCTGCGCGCCAGCGTCGCTGTAGTCGAGCCAGGAAGCGGGCGGATAGTGGTTGAGCTGGGCGTTGGCGCTCATCATCAGCGCCGCCAGTTGGTCCTCGGCGCTATCCACGGCGCTGAGCGTGATGGCGGCGGGCAGGCCGGACAGCGCGCGGTAATAGTTGATGCGCAGGACAACAGCGTCCTGGAACGCCGGCGTGGTCGTGCCCGGGACGTTCTGCGCGACGCTGCCCGTCCAGCCGCTGGTGACATCCTGCGAAGCCGCGTAAACCGTCCGGTAGAGGACCCGCGACTGCTCGCGGCTGGACGGGTACACGACCAGCCCGTAGCTGGGGTCCCCGTAGGCCGCCGAAGGGGTGCTGCTCTGGAGTTTGACCGTGCGGATGGCCGCGCGGGGCGCGTCGCCGAGTTGCGGCTTCTGCTGCGCGCGTGCCGTGCCGCTGACGGCGCATCCGGCGAGGAAAATGAATAACAGGGACCGCAAAGGCCGGGTGTCCGGTTGGAAGTTCATCGTGGAGAGAGAGTTGGCGGGCGGAAATTTCGTGGCGAGGTTTCGGGGGCGGGCGGCGCGAATGCTACCGGATGGGTTAGATTGAAGACAAGCACTACTTGTTCCCAAAAAGAGGAAATTTTCGCCCGTGCGTCAAAACCTTCCCGCCAGTGGGTGCGGTCCGCCGGGACCACCGGGTTCGGAGCCCGACCACGACCTACGTATTGATGCGTATGTCCATCTGTCCCTGATGGATCCTTTCTGATGAAGGGACGGAAATCGCCGGGAGGCCAACGTGTGCACGGCCCGTTGGCACTTCCCGCCGAACCTGTACTTTTACGTCCTGCGCACAGCAACCAGCCGCACGGCCGGGAGCGCCGCCGCGTCCACCGGGAGGCGCGCCCGGAGCCGCAGAAACCGCCGGAAGAGTTCCCTGCCCCGGCCAGCGGACGATCCCGCGGCGGCCGGGACGGGTGCCAACGCCCCCAGCGCGCCCTGCGTGCCCGCGGCTGCAGCGCAATCCGTCCGCGGCGAGCGCCTTGCGCGGACCGGGAAAAATGCTCGACTTTCCGCAGCGCTGGTCCTAGCGTGAAAGTCCCGCGCGAATGAGAAAATCCCTCCTATTCCTCGCTCTGTACTTCGTTACGAGCGCCACCGTCCTGTTTGGCCAAACCGCCGACCCCATCGTGCGCCTCAGCACGGCTTTGGGTGACATCGACGTTCAACTGGACCCGACCGACGCCCCCAACACCGTGGCCAACTTTCTGGCCTACGCCAACAACGGCTATTACGACAGCAGCTTCATCCACCGTTCGGTGCCCGGTTTCGTCATCCAGGGCGGCGGCTACACCTTTGTCAACGGCAGCATCGGGACCGTACCCATGGGCACGGCGGTCAACAACGAGTACAAGCGCTCGAACCTGCGCGGCACCATCGCCCTGGCCAAGGTCGGCAACAACCCCAACAGCGGCACCAACCAATGGTTCTTCAACCTCGCCGACAACTCCGCGAACCTGAACAACCAGAACGGTGGGTTCACGGTCTTCGGTGGGATCGTCAACAGCCAGGGACTGGCCGTGATGGATGCCATCGCGGCGTTGCAAATCCTCGATGCCTCCAGCGCCAGCCCGGATTTCTCCGCCCTGCCGGTCATCAATTACACCAGTGGCAACACGATCACGGCCAGCAACCTGGTCATCATCAATTCGGTCACGTCGCTGCCGACCCACCCCGGGTTTTTCAACGGTGAGACGGGGTTGAGCAACGGGGTGTACTACCTGGGTTTCCCGGCCACGGGCAATTACTTCGGTTATTACAGCTACCTGACCGACGTGCACTACCTCTACCACTTCGACCTGGGCTACGAGTACGTGTTCGACGCGAACGACGGTCATCGCGGGGCTTACTTCTACGATTTCAAGAGCAAAGGGTTTTTCTACTCGTCGCCCACCTTTCCGTTCCCGTACCTGTACGACTTCAGCCTGAATTCGGTGGTCTACTACTACGGCGACCCGAGCAATCCGGGTCATTACAACACGAACGGCACCCGTTATTTCTACGTGTTCAGCACGGGCCAGATCATCTCGAAGTAAGCCTCCCGCCATGACCGGAGGCACGGGCAGGCCATGTTTCCGGTTGTAGGGCGGCTCAATGGACTTTCGACAAAAAGCGGTGCGTTCAGGCGGCGCGGGAGCAGGCGTCCAGCATCGGGTAGGCTAGCTCCATCTCTTGCAGCGTGCGCAGCAGCCTGACCACCTCCGCCGTCTGCTCGTCAAAGAGCTTGCGGAAAGTGCCGTGCTGCTTTAGCAGGTCGCGGCCACTGCCCTGCTCGACTACCTTGCCACCGTCCAGCACCAGGAAGTTATCGCAGAAACGCAGTTGCCAGAGCAGATCGTGATCGACCACGACCACGGTCTTGCCCCGGCAGCTCCGGCGCATGGGTCCGACGAAGTCGAACTTCGTTTCCGCTTCCATGCCGGTCGTGGGCTCGTCGAGGAAGAGGTAGTCCGGGTTCCGCAGCAAACAGCGCGTGAGGGCGAAGAGCTTGCGTTGGCCGCCGGAAAGCGCTTCCCCGGCGTGGAAAGCCGCGTCGAGCGGGTTGCCAGACTTGTCCGCCAGCCGTTCCTGGAGAAAGGGCCAGATCCCGGTCCGCGCGCATTCCTCGCGCAACTGCTCGTCGGAAGCATCGGGCCGCGCCAGCAGCAGGTTTTCCCGGACGGTGTCTTGGAAAAAGGCGGGAGCCCGGGACATCAGCACGACCCGGCGGCGCAGTTCACCCAGGTCCAGTTCGGTGTGCGGCGTGCCGTTGAGTTCGATGGTGCCGCGTTGCGCATCGTAGAAGCGCAGACCCAGGCGGAAGAAGGTCGTTTTGCCCTCGCCTGTGTGGGCCACCAGCCCCGTGATCTTTCCCGGCGGCACGGAAAAACTGACATCGTCGAGAATGTTGGGCGTCCTGCCCGGATCGTAAGAAAAAGTGAGGTGGTTGACTTGAAGCGTCGGTGCCAGGGCCCGCGTGGCGTCATCGGGTGCGGCGGTGGCAGCCGCAGCCGGACCCGTGCGGCCCGTGGCCGGGTCCGGCACGACGGTGGCCGCGTTGCGAGAGGTGAGGATTTCATTGACCAGCGTCAGGGCGGGCCACGCCTGGCTGCGGGTGATCCTCCACGAGCCGATGGCCTGGATGGCCCCCATGAAGCTGGGCGTTAGCAACACCAGCGCCACGAGCGTGCCGGGGCGGGGGTTGGCCGCGCCTGTGCCGAAATAAACGGCGGCTCCGAGCAAGACGAACAGGAGCAGATTGCCCGGCGACTGGTTGAGCAGGTTCAAGGATTCCAGGGTGAAGGCATTGCGCCTTTCCCGGGCCAGGTACTCGTCGAGGTATGCGTCGTGTTTTCCGGCGAAGCGGGATTCCGCGCCCATGGACTGGATTTCCTCGGGGGCCCCGAGCGCGCCGCCGACGAAAGAGGAGAGCGCGAGGTATTGTTGCTGCAAAGCGTTGCCAGCCCGCTGCAACCGGGGGGCGACGAGCTTGACCAGCCACAGGAAAATCGTGGCTACTGCCAGCACCAGGCAGACCAGCGGCAGCAGGTGGTCCCCCTGCCCGGCCGCCTGTGCGTCCGCCAGCAAACTGTAAAGCGCATAGCCGATGCTCAGGGCGCTCAGGGCCTGGATCACCGGGTCCACGAGCAACTGGCGCAGGCCGATCTCCGCCGTCAGGCAGACCTGGTTGATGACCATGGTCAGCTCGCCCGGGTCGTGCCGGTGGAAATAGGCGGGCCCCAGACGCATGAGGTTGGCAAAGGCATCACGCCGCAGCCAATTACTCGCCACCGCGTCGAGCATGGTGGTAAAGTAACGCACGGCCGTGCTCAGGAGCATGAGCCCGGCCATGAGCCACATCCACTGGAAGTAGGTCCGGTAGGTGGCACCGGGGTCGGCGTAGGCCGAAGGGGAAGTGTTCGTCAATTTCCCGAACCGCAGGGCAATGGCGGGCGGAAGAACCGCCTGACAGAGCAGGCAGCCGACGACGTAAACCGCGATAGCCCAGGGGCGTTTCCCAAGGTAGGTCCGGCCGAGCCGCCAGATGGTCTTGAATCTCAGGGGCAGGATGTCAGCGGTGGGTGCAGGGAAAGCGGAAGCCATCGTTTCAAAACGGCCGGAGGGAACGGCGGCTGTTCCTTCCAGGAACAGCGGGTAGAGCAACGTACCACGCCGCCGCTCGTTTTTGAACCTTACTTTCAGCCGCCAGCCGCGGCCTGATCTCCAGGCTTGCCGGGACGAAATGGTCACCCGACCGGGGTGGGCGGCGACCGGCGGGAGGGAACCGGACAGCCGGTGAAGTTCCCGCCACTCGCGCCGGGACAATGCACCGGCCGCTCGAACGCTATCATCGGAGACGTACCGCCGGGTTTGCAGGCGGCCCGATCAAGGATGGTTCGCCGGGTCCTGATCCGCCGCCCGTTCGATGCCGAACGCACGCGCTTCCTCCAGCGTGATCACGCCGTCGTGGTTTTTGTCGATGCGCGCGAACAGCCGCCGCACCACCGCGTCACGCTTCCTGCCGTGGGTCAGTTCGTCGCGCGTCAACTTCCCGTCGTGGTTGCGATCCAGCGCCCGGAACGAACTCTGCGTCTTGTTCTGGTTGGCGCGTTCCACCGCGTCCCATTCCTGCACGCTGACCGTGCCGTCCAAGCCGCGGCCGTAGGTGTCGAACACCGTGTCCGCGAACCCGGCGTTGAACTCCGCGAACGTCACCCGGCCGTCGCCGTTCTGGTCGAGCTTGTGGAAGCGCGGCACCGCTCCGCCCGCGATCCGGTGCGTGTTGGCTTCGGGCGTGGAGCAGGCGGTGGCAGCGAGGAGCAAGACGGCGGTGGCCGAGACGGCGAGAGGAAGGTGTTTCATCATGAGACGGTTAGGGCGGCGCGACAACCGCGCCAGGTGGCAACACAGTTTCGTTTGCCCGTGCCTCGCTGGACGGACCGCCCGCGCTTTCAGCGATGTTCCACCAATTGGCGCGGGCGGCCCGGGGCGGCGGGGCCGTCGTCGTCCCAGTCGCCGCGGTCGTCGGGGTGCCGGTCGCCCCCGCCCCCGGCGGTCGGCTGGGGGATCAGCGGTGGGCCGTCGTCCTCGTCGTCGTCGCTGCCGTCGTCGGGGTCGCGCGAATGCGGATCGACGAAATGATCCAGCGCCAGGAAAAACGCCTTGGCATGGCGGGCGATCAGCACGTTCATGATGGGGATGGGCACGCCCACCACCAACAGGAACTCCCACAGGGGCAGCGCGTTGAGATCGCCGTACTTCGCCCAGACCGTGAACACCACGATGCCCACGAACACCGTGAACCCCGGGTTGAACCCGAACACCGCCAGCAGGAAATACCCCGGTTCGCGCTCGTAGGGGTAGCCGCAACGCGGACAGCCGTCCAGCGGCGTGAACCAGTCGTCGAAGCCGCGCACCCGTGCCAGGCGCACGAAGATCGGCCGCCGGCCGCAGACCGGGCACTGGAGGCGGAGCGCCCGCCACAGGTAACGGCAGGCCACGGAAAAAGAGCGCGTCTCCCCAGCAACCGTCCGGAAGCTGTCATGGCCGGCCATGCTGATCCCGTACCACGCCCCAGCGCAGGGTGCCACCTGGAATTTGCTCGCAAGAGGAAGGCAGAAGGCAGAAGGCAGAAGGCGGAAAGATACAGGATGCAAGAGGCTGGTGACAGATAGCGGGTGGCAGGAGGCAGGATCACCAGCGAGGCAAACGCCTCTACCTTGCTTGTTCTCCTGAGCGGAACGAGTCGGCGAGCGCAGCCGGAGGGCCTTCCGCCGCCGGAGGCACCCGTCGCAAAGTGGCCGGGTGAGTCGAACTACCAGGGCGCGCCTGGCTGCCGCCAGCCGGAAGGTCCTCCGGCCGCGCTCGCCGATTCGCTCCGCTCAGGGAGGACAGACGCTTGGGCGGGTACACGCTTCGTCTTTGTGGTAACTGGTAAGAGATACCGAGGGACGCGCTCCTCTGCATCCTGCATCCTGCATCCTGCATCCTGCATCCTGCAGCTTCCGCCTTCCGCCTTCTGCCTTCCGCCTTCTGCCTTCCGCTTTTCCCATGTCCGACCGCCTGCCCATCTACGAACTCGAACCTGCCCTCCTCGCCGCCTTGCGCGCGACCGGCGGCAGCCAACGCCTCATCCTCCAGGCACCGACGGGCTCGGGCAAATCCACGCAGGTCCCCCAGATGCTCCTCGACGCCGGGCTGCTCGGTGCCCACGGCCGCGTCGTCGTCCTCCAGCCCCGCCGCCTGCCCGCGCGCATGCTCGCCGCCCGCGTCGCCCGCGAACGCAACACACTGCTGGGTCAGGAGGTCGGCTACCGCATCCGCCTGGACAACGTCACCAGCGCGCGCACCCGCATCGAGTACGTCACCGAAGGCATCCTGCTGCGCCAGATGCTCGGCGATCCACGATTGTCCGGCGTCGCCGCCATCCTCTTCGACGAGTTCCACGAACGCCACCTCTACGGCGACATCACGCTCGCCCGCGCCCTGCAAATCCAGGAAACGACCCGCCCCGACCTGCGGCTGATCGTCATGTCCGCCACGCTGGAAACCGGCCTGCTCGAAAAGTACCTCGCCCCCTGCGAAACGCTCGTCTCCCGGGGCCGCACGTTCCCCGTCTCCATCGAATACCTCCCGCGCCCGGCACCCTTCGACCGCGTCCCGGCCTGGGAACTGGCCGCCGAGGAACTGGCCCGGCTCGCCGTGGCGCACCCGGAGGGCGACGCGCTGGTCTTCATGCCCGGGTCCTACGAGATCAGCCGCACGCTCGCGGAAATTCGCCAGCACCCGCGCCTGCGCGGCTGGCTCGCGCTGCCGCTGCACGGCGAACTGCCGCCCGCCGAACAGGATGCCGCCCTTGCCCGCTACCCCGGCCAGCGCAAGGCCGTCGTCAGCACGAACGTCGCCGAAACCAGCCTCACCATCGACGGCGTCCGCCTCGTCATCGACGCGGGCCTCGCGCGCATTGCCCGGTTCGACCCGTACCGGGGCATCAACACCCTGCTCATCGAGAAGATCAGCCGCGCCTCGTGCGACCAGCGCGCGGGCCGCGCGGGCCGCACCGCCCCGGGCCACTGCCTGCGCCTGTGGACCGAGGCCGAACACGCCGACCGCCCCGCACAGGAGCTGCCCGAGGTCCGTCGGCTGGACCTCGCCGAGGTCGTCCTCACGCTCAAGGCCAGCGGGGTGGACGACGTGCACGCCTTCCGCTGGCTGGAAGCGCCCGAGCGCCGCTCGCTCGAACGCGCCGAAAACCTCCTCGCCGACCTCGGCGCGCTCGACCGCGCCGCGCCCGCGCGCATCACGCCCACCGGCCGCCAGATGTTGAAGTTCCCCGTGCACCCACGCTACGCCCGGATGCTGCTCGCCGCGCGCGAGTGGGACTGCGTGCGCCCCGTGGCGCTGCTCGCCGCCCTGACCCAGACCAGGAACCTTTTTTTGCGCAGCGAGGGCCGCAAGATGGACGAGGAACGCGACGACCTGCTGGGCGCGGAACAGGATTCGGATTTCTTCCTGCTCATGCGCGCGTTCCGCTTCGCGCAGAACGGCAACTTCGACCCGGCCCGCTGCCGTCGCCTGGGCATCCACGCGCTGTCGGCGCGGCAGGCAGGCGAACTCTTCGCGCAGTTCCTGGCCATCGACCGCGACGCCTCCGCCGACCCGGCCGGGGGCGACCACGGGCGCGACCGCTCCGACGACATCCGGCGCTGCGTGCTCGTGGGGTTCTCCGACCAGCTCGCGCGCCGCCTGGACGAGGGCACGCTGCGCTGCCAACTGGTCGGCAACCGGCGCGGTGTGCTGGCGCGCGAGAGCGCCGTGGGCCGGGCGCGGCTCCTGGTCGCCGCCGAGGTACGCGAGATCCAGAAGGGCGGCGGGGATGAACTGGCCACGCTGCTGAGCCTGGCCACCGCCGTCGAGGAGCCGTGGCTGCGCGAGTTGTTCCCCGAGGATTTCAGCGAGGCGGAGGAAGTGTTTTATGACGACACGGCGCGCCGGGTGCTGGTGCGGCGGCAGCGGCGCTTCCGCGACCTCGCGCTGGCGGAAGGGCTCTCCGACGATCCGCCCAAGGAGAAGGCCGCGGCCCTGCTGGCGGAGGAAGTGATCGCCGGCCGCTGCCCGCTCAAGCATTGGGACGCCGCCGTGGAGCAATGGATCGCGCGGGTCAACGCGCTGTCCGTCTGGATGCCCGAACTGGCCGTGCCACCGATCACTCCGGGGGACCGCCGCGCGCTGGTCGAGCAGCTCTGTTACGGCGCGACGACCTACAAAGCCATCAAGGAGCGCGCGGTCTGGCCCGCCGTGAAGGCGTGGCTTTCCGCCCCGGCACAGGATTGGGTGGAACAGTATGCTCCCGAACGCGTGGAACTCGTCACGACGCGCGGTCCGCGCAAGGTCAAGCTCCTCTACCCGGACGCGGGCGACGGCAGCCCGCCCGTGCTGGCGGCGCGCATCCAGGAACTCTACGACGTGACGGGTGGCCTGCGGGTCGCCGCGGGCCGGGTGCCCGTCACCATTCAGGTGCTCGCGCCCAACCACCGGCCCATCCAGGTGACGCAGGATCTCGCCAACTTTTGGAAGGAGAGTTATCCACGCCACAAGCAGGAACTCCAGCGCAAGTATCCCCGGCACGAATGGCGTTGACGGAGCAAAGGTTACGGCTGCCAGGAGACGTGGAAAACGCACGGTCCCCCTTCCTTGCTTTTGCGTCCCTTGGCGGCCGGGGATAATCCGGTGATGCCTGCAAAAGCATCGAAAGCCGAAAAAGTTGAAAATAAATCCAATCCAGTGCCGCTGAATCGGCGAATTACCTTTCAGAATTGCCGGGACAGTTGCAGTCGTTCCCTTGCTTCCACCGGCGGTTTCCACCTTCCCAAGTTCTCATGACCACCGACAACTCCATCAATCCATCCTTCCTCGCCAAGGCGCTCGACCGCCGTTCGTTCTTGCGTAAAGCCGGTCTGGCCGCGGCGCTTTCTCCTACGGCCGCCATGCTTTTCGGAGCAACGAAGTCCTCGGCGGCGACGTATACCCCCCCTCTCCCCAAGGGCACGGCGTTGGACATCGCGATCCTGAATTTCGCGCTCCAACTCGAGTATCTGGAAGGCGAATATTACACCCGGGGCAGCACCGGTGCTTCCTTGTTCGACTTCAGTGTTGGTTTTACTGGCACGGGCAATCAGGGCACCGTCACGATCAAGTCCAACCCGATGGTGCCTTTCCAGTCGCCGATTCTTGAGCAATTCGCCCTGGAAATCGCGCAGGACGAAATGCGCCACATCAACTTCATCCGCAGCGTGATCACCGGTCTGGGTGGTACCCCCGTGGCCAAGCCGGACATTGATTTGTTGAACTCGTTCAACGCCATCTCCGCCAACGCGAACCTCGGTCCGACGTTTGACCCCTTTGCCGACGAGATCAGCTTTTTCCTGGGTGGCTACTCGCTGACCGACGTGGGCGTAACCGCTTATATCGGCAGTTCCTCGCTGCTCAGCACTCCGGCCGTGATCCAGGGTGCCGCTAGTATCCTCGCGGTGGAGGCCTACCACTCGGGCACGTTGCGCACCACGATCTACAGTGCAGGCGCAGGTGCCCAGTACACGGCGCAGCAGATTGCTGTCCTGCAAGACTTCGTTGATGATCCTACGACGAACAAGGGCCAGGGTGTAGTGGACGCCAATGGCAACGCAAACATCACGCCGACCGATCCGAACAGCCTCGCCTTCGCCCGTGATCCCCGCAGCGTGTTGAACATCGTCTACACGGCCAACGGTGCACCTTACGGCGGGTTCTTCCCGTCTGGCTTGAACGGCATCATCACGTAGTAGCTGCCGCAAGGCAACGAGTCCGGATCGCTAGAGGCCCGGTCAAGTCCGCCCATGCCCCCACTCCGTTTTCACGGGTGGGGCGAAGGGCGGACTTTTTTTGTCTTTTTCAGGCGTTTTACGGGTGGAACCCCGTCGGAAAATGAGGATGGGGTTTGCCTGCGTAGACGCCATCCCATTCGCTCTGCGTTTGCTCCGGCCCGGCGTTGTCTTTCCCGCGCCGCCGCCGTAAGCTGCCTGCCGGTGTTCGACTCCGCCTTCCTCGCCAAGCTCGAACGGCTCCATCTCCTCTCCCGCCGCCGGGTCAACGGCCAGAGCCGCGCCGAACGCCGTTCGCACAAGCTTGGTTCCAGCCTGGAGTTTGCCGATCACCGCAATTATTCCTCCGGCGACGACCTGCGCTCGGTGGATTGGAACGTCTACGGCCGCCTGGACAAGCTCTTCCTCAAACTCTTCGAGGAGGAAGAAGATCTCCACATCCACCTGCTCGTGGACGCGAGTGCCTCCATGCGCTGGCAGGCCGCCGACCCCCGCACGGACCGCCCCCTGCGCCCCGCCAAACTCGACGTGGCCCGCCAGATCGCCGGCACGCTCGCGTACATCGGCCTGGCCAATTTGGACCGGGTCAACGTCGGCTATTTCTCCGACCGCCTCGGCGCGGACCTGGGCAGCGGACGTGGCAAGGGTCATTTTCATCAGGTCGTCGAGTTCCTGGATCGGCTGCCCGCCGACGCTGGCCAGACCGACCTCGCCCGTAGCTTGCGCGCGTTCGGCCAACGGACGAAGCGGCGCGGTCTGGTGATTGTCCTGAGCGATTTTTTCGACCCGCGCGGGTACGAGGAAGCCTTGTCGTTCCTGCTCTACCAACGGTTTGAAATCCAACTGATCCAGTTGCTCGATCCCGCCGAGTTGCAGCCCCGTCTCCTCGGTGATTTGAAGCTGACCGACTCGGAAACCGACGGGGCCTACGATGTCACCGTCAACGAATCGCTGGTGCGCGCCTACGAACAGGAAATCGCAAAATTCCTTGCGGGCCTGGAGGCGTTCTGCCAGCGCCGCCGGATCGGCTACCGCCGCGCGCTGACGGATGTGCCCTTCGAGGACTTCGTCCTGGGGATGTTGCGGACCGGCGGCGGGTTGGTGAGGTGAGACGGAAGGACGGAGAGGAGTTGCGTGAAACGGAGGGCTCGGTGTTATGCTTGCGGGATGGACGCGGCAACCAGAAGAACGGCGGCGCAGATCAGCCGGAGCCGGGGGATCGGCTGCCAGGTCGGCACAATGATCGGCGCGGGGTGGATGGCGTTTGGACTGTCCTCGTGCCCGAACGTGGTCCGGGTTCCGCTGGGTCTCGCGGGGCTGGGCCTTGTCTGGTGTCTCCTGCGTGGGTCGAGAATGCTGCTCCACGCGAGCCGGGACCTGCCCGAGGCCGATTTCCGCCGTGCGGCTGCGTACCGGCGTGTCTGGATCTGGTTCTGGGTCAATCTCGTGGCGGAGATCGTGCTGCTCAACGTGGCGGTCGGCCTGCTCCGCGCACCGGAACTGCACATCTACTGGATTTCCGCCGTTTCGGGCGTGGTCGGACTGCACTTCTTGCCCATGGCGGTATTCATGGAAGTGCCGTCGTACTGGGTCTGCGGCGGCGCGTTCATCGCTCTGGCGGCAGCGACGGCCGCCGCGCTCGAATGGTCGCCCTTCCCGCCGGTGGGACTGGTTGCCACGGAGGCTATCGTGAACGCTTTCATCCTCTGGGCCACGGTTGCCTGGAGCATCCGCCCACAGGTTCAACCCACGTAAAACCGGGCTCCTCTCCTCTCTTCATCATTGCCTGCGGCCCTCTCGCTCGGCCCCGATGCCATCTCCTGACCGTTGACGGCAAACATCCGCCAGCCGGTCAGGTTCCGGGCGGCGGATGTTGTGTTCGCCGGTAGATCCGGCGGGGAAGGTCTCGGGGTCAGGCAACCGGGGCACGGCGACGGCGGGCCAGGAGGACCACGCCACCGGCGAGCGCCAGACCCATGAACGCGTAGGCCGAGGGCTCGGGCACGGCAGCCAACGCAGTGCCGTTGACTTGAATCAACTGCGGACCATCGCTCAGATTATAATAAACGGTCGTCCCCGACACCGAATCGAAGGAAGTCTTTGTGACCGGCAGACTCGCACCAAACGCAGCGGCGTAATCGGTGGAACTGGTATAACTCCACTCGATGTTGCTCGTCGAATTGCTGTTCAGGACGAAATAATAACCAGAGTTCGCCTGCAAAGTGAACGCTCCGGTGACCGTGGCGGTCGTCGTGTCCATCGTGGAGTCGAAGGAAAGGCTGAACCCGCTAAAAAGCGACGACCCGACGCTGCCGTCCGTGTTGCGGCTATAGACCGAGAAAGTTTCTCCAGCGGCAAGACCACCTGTCTGGATAAACTGCACGCTGGTCAGCGAAATGGGACGGCTGCCGGTCAGCAGCGACTGGCCGATTTCCGGCGCGTTGAAGCCAAAGGCAGTGTTGGCGGGATCGAGGTTGCTGACGACCACCGAGGCGTCCGACTGCTGGACCATCAGCCCGGTGAAGGCGACGGCGAAGAGGGTGACGAGTTGTTTTTTCATGTCCCTGAGTTTCTTGCGACAGTGTCTGGAATGCCAACGTCCCCGATCATCGAAGCTCGCTTAGCCCGGTAGTTGTACCAGCATCGAGTGGGGCGACAAGCATTATTTGCGTCTCATTTTCGACACATGAGAGCCGGAATCGCACGTTCGCGGAAAGCGGGCAACGGTTTGGCGTCGGTTTCTCTCTGTGCCAGCTGATTCCGGCCCGCCGCGGACCGTCCCTGGCACGAAAACGGTTTTCCACGGCGGCGGTTCCGTGGCTAATTGCCTGTGCCGCCGCCCATGACGCTGCTCAACCCCGCCGCCCTCGCCTTCCTGGCGCTGGTGCCGCTCATCGTCGCGCTGTACCTGCTCAAGCAGCGGCGGCGGTCCGCGCGGGTGTCCACCCTGATGTTCTGGCAGCGCGTGGCGGCGGACGACCGGCGGCGGGCGCTCTTCCAGCGGCTGCGGCAGGTGCTCTCGCTGCTGTTGCACCTGGCCATCTTCGGGTTGCTGCTCCTGGCGCTGGCCCGGCCGGAACTGCGCGCGTTCCGGGGCGCGGAGGCCGGGTTGTCCACGGTGGTCGTGCTCGACGCCCGCGCCCGGATGCAGGCCCGCACGGGCAGCGGCGGCGAAACCCGGTTCGACCAGGCCCGGCGCATCGCCGGGGGCTACCTGCACCGCGCGAGCCCCCGGCAGCCGGTGGGTCTCCTCGTCGCGGAAAGCGCCCCGCGCGTGCTGGTCGGCCTGACCGGCGACGAACGGGCGCTCACCGATGGCCTGGACACCGTCGCGCCCACGGACGCGGCCGGGCGGCTGGAGGACGCCGTGGACCTCGCGCGCGGCCTGCTCGCCGCGCGGCCGGGCGGACGGCGGATCGTCGTCGTGACGGACCGCGCCCCGGCCAACGCCGCCAGCAGGCCGGGCGGGCCGGAGATCGAGACACGGCTGGTCCCCGGTGCGGCCGCCGCGCCGCGCGAGAACGTTGGCCTGACGCGCCTGACCGCCCGCGCCCTGCCCAACAGCCCGGAGACGGACGAGGTCATGGTCGAGGTGGAGAACTTCGGCGCGCGGCGGCAGACGGGCAGCGTGGAGCTGTCCTTCGAGGGGCAACTCTTCGACGTGAAGCCCTTCGACCTCGCGCCCGGCGAACGGCGCACCGACGTGTACCCTGCCCTGGCCGCGCGGACGGGCGTCGCCAACGCGCGGGGCTGGCTCACGGCCCACCTCGCGCTCGCGCCCGGCCCCGGCACCGCCGACGCCTACGCGCCCGACGACGACGCCTACGCCGTGGTCCCGCCGCCCCGGCCCGCGCGCGTCCTGCTCGTGACGGCGGGCAACTGGTTCCTGGAAAACCTGCTCAAGGCCGACGACCGCGTCCGGTTCGACCAACTCGCGCCGGAGGCGTTCCGGCCCGCGCAGGCCGCCGGGTTCGACGCCGTGATCCTGGACGACTGCCTGCCCGCCGGGTTCGATCCGGGGGTCGATTTGGCCGGGATGCCGCCCGGAAATTTCCTGTTCATCCGGCGGCTGCCGTTTGCGGAAGATCCACCGGCAGCGAGCCGCGAACCTATGAAAAACGGAACGGACAGCAATCCGGCCGAGACGGTCACTTCCGGGGCGGCACCACCGGCACCACCGAAACAACTGGAGCATCCCATGATCACGGACACGGAGAATTCCAGCGTGTTATTGCGCCTGGTCGATCTGCACGACGCCACGGTCCTGCGAGCCCAAAGCTGGACGCTGCCGGACCCGCCGGCGGACCCGTCCGGCAACTCCTGGCGGTTCACGGCACCGGTGCGTTCGCTGGAGCATCCGCTGGTGCTGACGGGCGAGCGCCGGGGGCAGCGGTTCGTCGCTTTGTCGTTCGGGGTGGCGGACTCGGACCTGCCGCTGCGGGTGGCGTTTCCGCTGTTCATGCACAACGCGCTCCAGTGGCTCACGGGCCGGGACGAGGTGGCCGACGCCGCCGGGGCGAGCGTCCGGGCCGGGGAGACGATCCCCCTCCTCCCGGGCGAGGCGCTCTGGACCCACCCGCAACGCGTCTACGGGCCGATCAGCGGGCCGATCCCGGCCGGGGAGCGGCTGGCGGGCCCGGCCCGGTTCCCGGCGGGACGCAACGGGTTCTACCTCATCCACGGCGCGGACGGGACGGATCGCTGGGTGGCGGTGAACACGTTCGACGCCGACACGTCCACGCTCAACGGCCCGGCCGATACCGCCGCAACCACTGCACGGCCCGCGCCGGTCGGGTTGCTGGCGGGCGGGTGGGAGGCCGCGCGGGTGTGGCCGCCGTGGGTGTACCT
>CAXTVY010000088.1:0-16109 GCA_964247665.1 uncultured Chthoniobacterales bacterium
CGTGAGCTACAACTTCTGGCACAAGTCTTGTGGCATCGACCCCGATCTGCCCGGCCAGACGGCCGTGCTCAACGGTGTCCCTTACACTGTGGCCGGAATCTTCCCCAGGCAGAGCCTCTTCCCCTTCAGGGATCGCGATCTGTTTATACCCGGCGTCTTCAACACGCCCAGCATTCCCCCCAACGTGATCCGCCAGGGAATCGGCTACCTCAATTTCACCGGCCGCCTGAAGCCGGGTGTCAGCCTGGAACGCGCGAACGAGGCCCTGAAACTGATGACCGACCGTTACCGGCAGGCGTTTCCCGCCCACGTGGACACCCGCACCACGCTCCGGGCGACTCCACTGCAAGAAATCGTGGTCGGTAATTCGCGGCCGATGTTTTACACCCTGGCCGCGACGGTCGGCTGCGTGCTGCTCATCGCGTGCGTCAACGTGGCCAACCTGTTGCTGGCGCGGCTGGCCGGACGGCGCAAGGAAATCGCGGTGCGCGCGGCGCTCGGCGCGGGCAGGCTGCGGCTGGCCCGGCAATTCCTGGTCGAGAGCCTCCTCCTGACCGTGATCGCGGGCGCACTGGGCACCCTGCTGGCATTATGGTGCGTGGACCTCGCGCAAAGCCTCGGCCCCGAGTTCATCCCCCGCGCGGCCGAAATCCATCTGAGCGGTACCAGCCTGCTGTTTACCCTGGCGGTCTCGCTCGCGGCCGGGTTGCTGCTCGGGGTGGTGCCCGCGCTCCACGCGGCCCGCGGCAACCCGGGCGAGGCGTTGCAGCAATCGAGCGCGCGCGGCAGCGCTGGCGGGGTCCGGCAGGGGCGGGCGCGGTCGGTGCTGCTGGTGACGCAGGTGGCGCTTTCCCTGGTGTTGCTCACGGGCACCGGACTGTTGCTCACGAGCCTCTGGCGGCTCCAGCGGGTGCACCTGGGCTACGATCCCAACGAGCTGCTCACCACGAACCTGACCTTGTCGGCCGCGCGGTATCCGACTCCCGAGCGCCAGGTAAATTTCTTCGACCGTTTGACGGAACAAGCCCGGGGCCTGCCCGGCGTCCGGGGTGCGGCGGTGTCGAACGCGGGACCGATGGCGGGCTACTCGGAGATGTTCGTCGCGGTGTACGGGCAGCCGGTGCCGCCCATCGAGCAGCGTGCCCACGCGAAGTTTGCCAGCGTCAGCCCGGACTATTTCGCGGTATTGGACACCCCGATCGTGCGGGGCCGGGCATTTACGGAGCGCGACCGGGAGGGCAGCCCGCCCGTCATGGTCATCAACGAGACCATGGCCCGAAAGTTCTTCCCGGACGGCAACGCCCTGGGGCAGAAGATGGTTTGCAGCAACTACAATCCCACCGTCACGGAGATCGTGGGCATCATGGCCGATGCCCAGACGGTCGATCTCGCAAAACCTCCCATCTCCGAGATGTACTTCTCGATGTTCCAGCGGCCGGACCTCTTCATGAGCCTGTACGTGCGGGCCAGCCAGCCGGGGCAGGTCGCCGGTCTCAGACTGGCCACGCGGCAGGTCGTGCACGCGCTCGATTCCGACCAGTCGGTGGGCGACGTGCAGGAGTTGCGCGACCTTATCGCGCGTTCGGTAGCCGACCGGCGGCTCATGGCGCTCCTGCTGGCGAGCTTCGCGGGCCTGGCGCTGGTGCTGGCCGCCATCGGGATCTACGGCGTGACGGCCTACGGCGTCGCCCAGCGCACGCGCGAGATCGGCATTCGCATGGCGCTCGGGGCGCAACGTGGCGACGTGTTCCGGCTCATCATCGGCGGCGGGATGAAGCTGATAGGACTGGGGATCGTCGTTGGCGTGATGAGTGCCCTCGGGTTGACACGACTGCTGGCGAGTCTGCTCTACGGCGTCGGCACGACTGACCCGCTGACTTTCGCCAGCGTGGTGGTGCTCCTGGCCGGGGTGGCGCTCCTGGCCAACTACCTGCCCGCCCGCCGGGCGGCGCGGGTCGATCCACTCACGGCGCTCCGCGAAGAGTAAAGGCAAAAGTTCCGGGTGCTGGCACCCGGAAAACTCCGCGCCCGCGCCCGGGGTTGAATTTTCCGCGCGGGTCGTCCACTGTAAGCGCGAACCCGGCCGCCGAGGCCCCTGACCGCGCCTGCCTTTTCGTTTCTACCTGCCTTGATCGCCACGCCCGAACAACTGAGTGAATTTCTGCCGCACCTCGCCCACGCCGACCGCGTCGCCGTGGACACCGAGGCAGACAGCCTCCACGCCTACCGCGAGAAACTCTGCCTGATCCAGATCAGCCTGCCCAATGACGAGCACGCCCTGGTCGATCCGCTGGCCGGCATCTCGCTGCAACCCCTCTACGACGCGCTGGCGGGCAAGACGATCATCCTGCACGGCGCGGACTACGACCTGCGGCTGCTGCGGCGCGACGGCGGGTTCGTGGCGGATGCCGTGTTCGACACCATGCTGGCGGCGCGGCTCGTCGGGCGGCGGGAGTTTTCCTACGCGGCGCTGGTTAAGGCGGAGTTCGGCATCGAGTTGACCAAGGGCTCGCAGAAAGCCAATTGGGCTCGCCGTCCCCTGACGGAAACCATGGCCGCGTATGCCCAGAACGATACGCGCTACCTGTTGAAAATTGCGGAGAGCCTCGACGCACGGCTGCGCGAGATGGGCCGCTGGCAGTGGTTCGAGCAGAGTTGCGCGCGCGCCATGGCGCAGGCTGCGGTGGAACGGGAGCGTGACGGCGAGGAGGCCTGGCGCATCAACGGCAGCGGGGCGTTGCGCGGCAAGGCGGCGGCGGTGCTGCGCGAGTTGTGGGGCTGGCGCGAGGAAGAAGCCCGAGTCGTGGACCGGCCGACGTTTCACATCCTGCGCAACGAGGACCTGATCAACTCGGCACGCGCGTTCGCTGCCGGGGAGCGGCCCGGGTTTGACCACCTGCGCGGCAGCCGCCGGAACCGGTTCTACGAGGCGGCGGAGCGGGGGATGGAACTGCCCGAAAGCGGGTGGCCGGTGTTTCAGAAACGGTTTTTCTCGCGCTGGACGGCCGAGGAGGAAAAGCGGGCGGAGGCGCTCAAGAAGGAGCGCGACCGGATCGCTGCCGAACTGGATCTGGACCCGTCGATCATCGCCTCGCGGGCAACGCTGGAAGCCATCGCGGCGCGCCCGCAGACCGCCGTGGATCTATTGATGCCCTGGCAGCGTGAGTTGCTCGGTTTGGATGAGGAAACCGCCCAGCTATCTCCCGCCGTTGCTGCCGCGCCTGAAGCGGCGGCCTGAATATCCCCCCTGCTACCGGAAACCGGGGCGAAAGCCGTTGGCGGGCGCTCTGTTGGTACGGCGGATATTTTTGCAACCCCCGCGTGGCTGCCGGGTTGATACAGGCAAATAGCTGATTACCCACCCATTGATCTTATGAAACGCTCCACCCGATTCTCCCTGCTGTTCGCCGGCCTTTGCGCCGTGCTGCCTCTTACCGGCCTGTACGCCCAGGATGCGGCTGCCCCGGCCTCCACGCCGTCGGTTGCCGTGCCGGCCGGGCCCACCGCTGAAACCCAAGCCGGCCAGGGTGCCGGGAAGGGAAAGATGAAGGCGGCGATGGCGACGCTTACGCCCGACGAGCGCAAGGAACTCATGGCCGCCCGCCACAAGGCGATGCAGGACCCGGCGGTGCAGCAAGCTAAAGCCAACCGGGCGACCGACAAGAAGGGCTTCCACCGTGCGATGACCGAGGCCATGCTGAAGGCAGACCCGAACATCAAGCCGATCCTCGAAAAGATGCACGCGGCCATGGGCGGCGAGCGCATGAAGCGCAAAGACCTCCAGACAAGCTGAGAGGCTCACTGGCTGCGGGCAGGCTGCTTTCGGGCTGTCTTGCCGGAATGATCAGGGGACCACTCGGTAAATCCGAGCTGGTCCCCTTCTCCGTTGTTGCAGGTGGGTCGGTTGACGCTTCAGCGGTTGAGCATCGACATCATCGCCGCCGGGTAACGCTGGCCGACCACCTGGAAGTCCCCGCACGCCGCCTCGATCTCGCCCAGCTCTTCGGCGCTGAGGTGGACCGCTGCCGCGCCCATGTTGTCTTCCAGGTATTTAACCCGCTTGGTGCCCGGGATCGGCACGATGTCCTCGCCTTGTGCCAGCACCCACGCGAGTGCCAGTTGGGCCGGAGAACAACCTTTCTGCCCGGCCAAGGTCTTGATGGCATCAGCGAGTTTGAGGTTCTCCTTGAGCGCCTCCTCGTTGAAGCGCGGATTGGTCCGCCGCCAGTCACTCTCGTCCAGGTCGGAAACTTTCTGGATGGCCCCGGTCAGGAAGCCGCGCCCCAGCGGACTGTAAGGCACGAAGCCGACGCCCAACTCGCGGCAGGCATCGAGGATGCCGTTCGAGGCAACCTCGCGGCTCCAGAGTGAAAACTCGGTTTGCAGCGCCGCGATGGGGTGCACGGCGGCTGCCCGGCGCAGGGTATTCGCGCCCGCCTCGGATAGACCCAGGGCGCGCACCTTGCCTTCCTTGACCAACTCGGCCATGACGCCCACGGTGTCCTCGATGGGCGTCTTGGGATCGACCCGGTGTTGGTAAAACAGATCAATCGCGTCCACGCCAAGCCGCTGGAGACTGGCCTCGCAGGCGCGGCGCACGTTCGCGGGCGTGCTGTCCACCCCGGTGATGACGCCCTTCTCGTTGATCTTGAAGCCGAACTTCGTTGCCAGCACGACGCGCTCGCGCCCGGCCTCCTTGAGGAAGCGGTTGAGTAATTCCTCGTTTTTGTACGGACCGTAGATTTCGGCCGAGTCGAGGAAGTTGCCTCCCAGATCGAGATAACGGTGCAGCACACGCAGGCTTTCCGCCTCGTCCGCCGGACCATACGCGAAGGACATGCCCATGCAGCCCAGACCCAGGCAGGAAACATGCAGGTCCGATTGACCGAGACGGCGGCTAGGGAAGAGAGGCATAAAAAGTAGAAAGCGGCAGGACGGAACGGGAGGGTTACGCTACTACTTTGTTGTCTGGACGCCTCCGCCTTCCAGATGCACGTCCAGATGGATGGGATCGCCCGGCCCAGAAAACTCCTGCGTCTCGCCGCTGCGGATGGGCAGCAGGCCGCCGATGACCCGCCGGGTCACCTTGCGCTTGCCTTTCTTCGTGCGGATCACCTCCCGGACAAAGGCGCGCGTGACCAGTTCCAGCGTGCCCGCCCGCATGGCGTCGGGCGAGAGGCTGGCGGTGAACCGCGGCAGGGCGGGGCGGTCATCGCTTGGCCGGAGAGAATCCGTGCGCACGTCCACGGAGCCGCCCACGCCGAACACCGGCGAGGTGACGGTGGCCAGTGGCACGTTGTTCTGCACGCGGACGGCCCGCCAGGTGACGCGGTACGCGCCGCGCTGCACGGCCGGGCGCGACTGGCAGGCGTTGTTCACCAGACTGAGGGCGGCGAGGAGGAAAACAGCGGCGGCGCGCGGCAGGGCGGGGGCAATCATAAGAGAGCGGGGCGACGAAACCGGCCCCTCCCGGATCATGGAGCCCTGGGCACAGCAAACCGGAGGGACGGGGTGTCGTCAAGCGGCTGCCGCGACCTACTCCCAGAGGAGTAGGGAAGCTTGCACGCCGTCTGCTTCTTTTAGGGGCAATACCCACCCCCCATCTTTCTGCTGTCCAGGCAGGGACGTTCCGCGCGGTGCTGCTCGCGGGCGTTTTCGCCCGGCCACCTCCAGGCCCAGACCGGCGCACTCAGCGCTTCCTTCCAGGTCGCCTCCAGTTGGGACTCGGATTATTCCGCCACGGTCGTCGTGACCAACCATGGCAGCACCGTCCCGGGTTGGACCGGCTCGCTGACTACCACAGGCAGTTCCGGCAGCTTCTGGGGCGTGGACGCCACCGGCAGCGGACCCTACACGCTCACGCCCGCGAGCTACAACGACCCCATCCCGGCCGGTGGTCAAATCTCCTTTGGCTTCAACGGCACCGGAGCTGCCGTCACGCCGACTCTTGCCATCAACGGCCAGAGCGTGCCCTTTGGCGCGACAACCCCCGTCGCCAACCCTGATCCTACCCCCACCCCCGCACCCACCCCGGGCCCGGTGGCGGGCGCTCCCGGCACGCCGTCCGTGTCGATCCAGAAGAACTGGGATACCGGGGTTGGCTTCACGGTCAACTGGGCGATCTACAGCGGCGGACAGGCCACGGGCTGGACGCTGTTGGAAGACGGCAACGTCTACGCTGCGGGCACCGCGGCGGCGGGCAGCTCCGGCGGCCAGACCGGCGCCATCCCCGTGCTCGACCGGCCATACAGTGCGCACGTCTATCAGGTGCAGGTCACCAACGACAACGGCTCGGCCCTCAGCACCACCACCCTTTTCATCGCGGATGGCGCGAGCAGGATTTCGCTCGGCACACCCGACGCAGGGATGCAGGCCCGGCAGGTGACGATCCCGCTCGGCGCGGCGGCTACTTACCCGGTTTCCCTCGTGACTGGCGCGACGGGCAGCTACCGGGTGGACACGAACAACGCCACGGTGGTTTCCTGCGCGGTGGCCGCCGGCACGCTGACGGTCACAGGCGTCAAGCCCGGCCGCGCCTCGCTCCGCATCCAGGACACGGCCAGCGGCGAGACCCGCTGGCTGGGCGTGCGCGTGCGCAACGCCGACGGCACGAACCCGGGAATGCCTGACTACCTGGCCCTAGGCAGCGTCAGCGAGGACAGCACGCCCGATCTGACGATGTGGCAGCAGTTCGGCGCGGGCGGCCTCAACCGCCGCGTGGACGCGCGATACATCTACCTCAACGGCGGCCCGAGCAATCTCTACCTGGCTTGCCCCGGCGGCACCCCGTTCGGCTACTACAGCTATTTGGCTGACCCGAACTACCTCTACCACTTCGATCTGGGCTACGAACACGTGTTCGAGGCCAACGATGGTGCGAGCGGTGCGTACTTCTATGACTTCGCCAGCCGAGGCTTCTTTTACAGCAGCCCGACTTTCCCATTTCCGTACCTGTACGATTTCAGCCTGAATTCGGTCGTCTACTACTACCCGGACCCGGCCAATCCCGGACACTACGACACGAACGGGGTGCGCTACTTTTACGTGTTCAATACGGGGCAGATCATCAGTAAATGATCTGGATAGCCGCGTAACGGCGGTCGTGAACAAGGTAGGGATGAGGGTCCGAGGCAATTCCAAACTGTCTACCCTTGTTGGCGGGTGAGGCGGCGCGGAATATCCGCCATTGCCTTCGTCGGCGTTTGCTGTCATCTCTGGCGCGGACCACCGCTCCGGTTCGCCGTCTATGAAATCCCTCCTGTTCCTGTGCCTGCTCGCGCTCACACCCACCGCCCGATTGTTGTCGGCGGACGAAGTCAAGAAACCTACGCCGCTGCTCGTCATCAAGGCGGCACACGTGCTCGACCCGGCGGCAGGTGCCGTCCGTGACAATCAGGCGATTGTCATCGAAGGCGACAAGGTTAAGGCCGCCGGGCCCGTGGGGGAAGTCACCGCCGCGCTGCCGCCGGACACGAAGATCATTGACCTGGGCGGCGCGACGATCCTGCCCGGGTTGATCGACTGTCACACGCACCTGACATCGGCCCCCGGGCCTTACTACGAGAACGCCTTTCGCCGTTCGCCCATCGATCAGGCGGTGGCCGCGCCCGTCTACGCGCGCCGCACCCTCCAGGCCGGGTTCACGACCGTGCGCGACGTGGGCGCGGCGGAGTATATCGACATCGCCCTGCGTAAAGCCATCAACTCCGGCCGGGTGCCCGGGCCGCGGATGCTTTGCTCGGGCACGTTCCTGAGCGCCACCGGCGGACACGGCGACAACAACGGCTTCTCGCCCTACCTGCAATTCAACGCCGTGGCCCCGTTTATCGCCAACGGACCCGACGAAATCCGCAAGCACATCCGCGACAACGTCAAGAATGGCGCGGACTGGATCAAGATCCTCGCCAGCGCGGGCGTCCTGTCGGAGGAAGAGAGCGTGGGCCGGCCGCAGTATTCGTTCGAGGAAATGAAGGCCGCCGTGGACGAGGCGGCGCTCTGGGGCCGCAAGGTAGCCGCGCACGCGCACGGGCCGGAAGCGATCAAGATGGCGGTGCGCGCCGGGGTGACGAGCATCGAGCATTGCAGCCTGATCGACGACGAGGGCATCCGCCTGATGAAGGAAAAAGGCACGTGGCTCGTGCCGACGATCTATTGCGTCAGCTTCGTGCTGGAGGAATACACGAAGCTGGGTTACCCCGAGCACATCCTCGACAAGGCGCGCATGGTGGACACCCAGCGCATCGAGACGTTCCACAAGGCGGTGCAGGCGGGGGTGCACATCGCTTTCGGCACGGACGCGGGCGTGTATCCGCACGGACAGAACGGGCGGGAGTTCAAATACATGGTCGAGCGCGGCATGACGCCGATGCAAGCGATCCAGTCGGCGACGACGGGTGCCGCGGAACTGGTCGGTTGGCCGGGCAAGGTGGGCAAGCTCGCCCCGGGATACTATGCGGACCTGATCGCCGTGGGCGGCGACCCGGTGGCCGACGTGCGGCAGTTGGAGGCCGTGCCCTTCGTGGTGAAAGGCGGCGTGTTGTACAAGAACACACTGACGGCCGATCCGGTGAAGGTAGAGGAGTAGGACAAAGTCGGAAGTCGGAAGTGGGAACCAGAAGAGGCGGAAGCCGGAGGCCGAAAACCAATGGCGATGGCTGTCTTGCGAGTGATGAAAGCTCCGTGAAAGCAACAATCGTTTCGTCCGATCACTAGAAAACTTCTCTCGTTCTTTCGCAGTCTGGTTCCGCCTTCCGCCTTTCGACCGATGCCCTCCCTCGCTGCCTGCCGCCTCTACGGCATCCTGGACCTCGGCTACGTGGCCGCCCCCAACGTCGTGGGAATAGCGCGGCAGATGGTCGCGGGTGGGGTGGACATCCTCCAACTCCGCGCCAAAAACTTGCTGGCCCCGGACATTGTCGCCTTGGCAGAGGAGGTCCGGCCGATCACGGCAGCGGCGGGTGTGCCCTTCATCATCAACGATTATCCGTGGCTCGTGGAACGCTGCGGGGCGGACGGCGCGCACGTGGGCCAGGACGACGGCCCGCTGTCCGCCGCGCGTGCCAAGGCGGGCGAGGGAGCCATCGTGGGCCGCTCGACGCACAGCCTCGAACAGGCTCGCGCGGCGCGCGACGAGGGCGCGGATTACCTCGGATTCGGCCCGCTTTTCGCCACTCCCACGAAGCCCGATTATCGACCCATCGGCCTGGAAGACATCGCGCAGGTCCACGCCGAGATCACCGACCGGCCGATCTTCTGCATCGGTGGCATCAAGCTGGAGAACCTATCCGAGATTATCGCCGCCGGGGCGCGGCGGGTGGTGGTCGTGTCGGGCATCCTGCTGGCGGACGATGTGACCGCCTACGCGCGCCGCGTGGGGGATTTGCTGCGGGCGGTCCCGGTTTGAGAGCCATGCCAGCGGCGGATGAAAACCGGCCCGTGCTGGCCGTGCGCGGCCTGTGCGTCACGCGAGGCGGGACGGCCATCCTCAGTGGCATCGACTGGCGCGTCGAGACCGGGCAGCATTGGGTCATCCTCGGGGCGAACGGTTCGGGCAAGACTTCCCTTTTGAGCGCGCTGACCGCCTACCTGACGCCTTCGGCGGGCATGGTGGAGGTGCTCGGCGCAACGTATGGCCGCACGGACTGGCGCGAACTCCGCAAGCACGTCGGCCTCGTTTCCTCGTCCGTGCGGCAGATGATCGGCGACGACGCGACGGCGCTGGAGGTGGTCGTCAGTGGCAAGGACGCCACGCTCAACTTCTGGGGCCGGATGATGCCCGCCGACCGGGCGCGCGGCCTCGGACTGCTGCGCCAGGTGGAGGGCAGTCGGCTCGCGGAACGCCCCTGGGCAGTGTTGAGCCAGGGGGAGCGTCAGCGGGTCCTCATCGCCCGCGCCCTGATGGCCGACCCGCCGCTCCTGATCCTCGATGAACCCTGTGCCGGGCTGGACCCGGTGGCACGGGGGCGGTTCGTGCACTTTCTGGACCGGTTGGGCCGCAAGCGCGGTGCGCCCGCGCTGGTGCTGGTGACGCACCACGTCGAGGAGATCTCGCCGGTGTTCACCCATGCGTTGTTCTTGCGCGCGGGCCGTCTTACCGCCGCCGGGCCCATCCGCACGACGTTGACCACGGCGCAATTGGCGCGGGTGTTTCGCGGGGCGTCCCTGCGGTTGCGGCGCGACCGGGCAGGGTGGTTTACGCTGATGCTGAATGAAACTAACAAAACACTACCCAAAAGAATTAGCTGAGATGGCCGCCCTGTTCACCGGGGCCGTGCGCGCCGCTGGTGCGTGCGACGGCTCCAAACACGAGATTTTTGCGTTTGCTCCAGGCTATCTCGCTGGTGGAAGTCGGCCGCGGAGAGCGGCAGGGAGGAACCCGGCGATGCGCCCAGATGCTCGCAGGCGTCCTGCTGGTTTTCGCGGCGGACGCGGGCGCGGGCGGTTGGTTCGACGGGTCACTCAAGGTTTGGGGACTGGCGGGCATCTTCGTGCCGCTGGCTGCGGCTTTGGTGGTGGCGTGACTGGATCGAACTGATCTCCGGCGCGCCATGCGTGGGAAAGCTGGTTGCTGTCCGCGCGGCACTTTGCGTGATCATTTTGTCATGGTCTGAACGACCGGCTCCAGCCGCTCGAAGGCGAGGCCGACAAGCTGGTCCTGCGGCGGCGGGCTGCGCGGCCTTCCGCCTCCTGCCTTGAAGGCAGGAGGCGGAGCGCGCTTCTCTCCGGGTCAGGCCGTGTACCGGGCGCTGTCGCCGGCGGTGGCGTCGTAGGTCGAGCCGGTGACACGGTTGGCTGCGTCGGTGCACAGGAACACCACGGACGGTGCCACCTCGTCGGGCTGCATCCACGGGATTTTCATCACGGCCATGGGCATCCGCGCCTCGATGACCTCTGCCTCGGTGGGATGGTCGCTCGGCTTCTTGCCCGCTTCCTTGAGCGTCTCCTTCCAGCGGCCCGGGTTGCGCGTCATGTCTGTGTCCACCAAGCCCGGTTCCACGGTGTTGACGGTGATCTGGTGCTCGCCCAGTTCCAGCGCGGCACTTTTCATCAGGCCGATGATGCCCCACTTGGAAGCCGAGTAGGCCGAACCGTTCTTGAACCCGTGCCGCCCCTGTCCGGAGGAGATAAGCACGATGCGGCCTGTCTTGCGTGGAATCATCAGCGGGACAACGGCTCGGATCGTGTTGGCGCAGCCGGTCAGGTTCACGTCGATCACGTCCTTCCAGTTGGCGTCGGTCATCTCGGCGAGCGGGCCGTAGATCTGGATGGCGGCATTGCCCACGGCAATGTCGAGCTTGCCGAATTCCTTTTCGGCCCGCTCGGCGGCGGCCTTGAGCGCCCCGAAGTCGCGCACGTCAGCTTTCACGCCGATCCAGCGCCGTTTCTGCGCTTCGACGAGCCGGCCGGTTTCCTCCAACTCGTCCGGCGTGGCACCCGGGTAGACGAGCGCCGGGGAGACGGTCGAGGCGATATCCAGGCCCAGCACATCCGCGCCTGCCGCGGCCAAAGCGACACAGATCGCCCGGCCAATACCGCGTGCGGCTCCGGTGACGAGGGC
Organism: uncultured Chthoniobacterales bacterium; assembly: GCA_964247665.1. Lineage (GTDB taxonomy): Bacteria > Verrucomicrobiota > Verrucomicrobiia > Chthoniobacterales > SZAS-18 > CAHJWO01. The sequence goes on from CAXTVY010000088.1 coordinate 11,558, forward strand.
GGATTTACCCACGAGGCTGAAGTTGAGGTGCGGACTGACATCGCTCTTGGTGCCGCTGGCGCTGGCGGGCTCGGATTCCCCCGCCCGGGCGCTGCCGGGAGAGAGGAGGGAGGCCCCGGCGAGCGCCGCCGCGGCGGAGGTCGCGAGCATCTGGCGGCGGCTGACGGCCGTGGCCAGGGGCTGGCCGTGAGTAGGTGGCAGTTCGGGGGATGGATTGAAGGAAGGTTGCTCGTTCATGGCAGAGACGGATTCGTGTGTAGCGGATTCCGGGATGCATCCATCTCCCTCCGCTCTGGCTGGCTGACCTGAACGGTGCGGCTGCTGGGACTAGCCTTTGATTGTGGGGGAAAGTCCCCGAAAATGCATAGTTTAATTTCCAGTTGACCCGGTTGTTCCAGGCGTTGCGACCGGCCGCACGGTTTGCAACGCCGGTTGTGGCTGCGGGGCTCGAAGCAAGGCGGGAACATGCTGGCGACCGGCAATCCCCCGCATCTAGGATTGAACCCAATGGCGGGAACGTTCGACGGCGCGCTTCCAGCCGGCGAGCTTGCCCTGGCGTTCGTCGGCGCTGGTGGTCGGCTCGAAGCGGCGGTCGGCCTGCCACTGTTGGCCGATCTGCCCGATGCTGTCCCAGTAGCCGACCGCGAGACCCGCGAGGTACGCGGCCCCCAGCGCGGTGGTTTCCGTCACCTTCGGGCGGACCACGGGGACGCCGAGGATATCGGCCTGCATTTGCATGAGCAGGTTGTTGCGGCACGCGCCGCCGTCTACGCGCAGTTCCGCGAGCGGCAGTTGCGAATCCTTCTGCATGGATTCGAGCAGCTCCGCGCTCTGATAAACGATGGCTTCCAGGGCGGCGCGCGTGATGTGCGCCGGGCTGGTGCCGCGCGTCAGGCCGACCATCGTGCCGCGCGCGTAACTGTCCCAGTACGGGGCACCCAACCCGACGAAGGCCGGGACGAGGTACACGCCCGCGCTGTCCGGCACCGTGCGCGCCAGCGCCTCGCTTTCATCCGCCGTGCGGAAGAACCGCAGACCGTCACGCAGCCACTGGATGACCGCGCCGCCGACGAACACGCTGCCCTCGAAAGCGTAGTCGAGCCGGTCGCCGATCTGCCAGGCAATCGTCGTCAGCAGCTTGTGCCGGGAGGCGATGGGCTGCGGGCCCAGGTTGAGCAGCATGAAGCAGCCTGTGCCATACGTGTTCTTGGCCATGCCGCGCTCCAGGGCAGCCTGCCCGAAGGTGGCCGCGTGCTGGTCACCCGCGATGCCCGCGACCGGGATGGCGTGGCCCATGATCCCCTCGTCCGTGTGGCCATAGACCTCCGAGGAGGAGCGCACTTCCGGCAGCAGGGAGCGCGGGATGTCGAGCAGGCCGGGCAGTTCATCGTCCCACGCGAGGGCATGGAGGTTGAAGAGCAGCGTGCGCGCGGCGTTCGTCACGTCGGTGGCGTGCCGCCGGCCGCCCGTGAGCTTCCACAGCAGCCAGGAATCCACCGTGCCGAAGGCGAGTTCGCCGCGCTCGGCCTGTGCCCGCGCGCCGAGGACGTGGTCGAGCAGCCAGCGGATTTTCGTCCCGCTGAAGTAGGCGTCCACGACCAACCCGGTTTTGTTCTGGAAGGTTTGCTCGTGACCCGCAGCCTTGAGCGCATCGCAGAAACCGGCGGTGCGGCGGTCCTGCCAGACGATGGCGTGGTGGATGGGCTGGCCGGTCCGGCGGTTCCAGACGACCGTGGTTTCGCGCTGGTTGGTGATGCCGATGGCGGCGATGTCGCTCGGGCGCGCGCCGAGCCGGGCGATGGCCTCGGTGGCAACGCCAGCCTGGCTGGACCAGATTTCGTTGGCGTCGTGCTCCACCCAACCCGGCTGGGGAAAGATCTGGCCGAACTCGCGCTGCGCGACGGAGAGCGGGTTGCCGTCGCGGTCAAAGACGATGGCGCGGGAACTCGTCGTGCCCTGGTCGAGGGCGAGGATGTAACTCGGCATGGGGGAGATTGACTGATGGCTGCGAGCAATCTGCACCCTTTTCCAGAGCGCGGGAAGGGCGACCATCACTGGACGCTTGGCAGCCCCAGCCGTCCATGCATCTGACTACTCAGAAGCGGGAAGCGTGCATCATGGATGTTGTTCCCCATGCCTTGCGAGGACGCCCGTCGCAAAAACTATCCTTTTGGCTACTGCCCGATGTTCATCTGATCGGGTGGAGTCTCGTTTTCAACGAAAACTCCGCCGCTGTAGTTGTCATTGGGTCTCACGAACTCATCTCCAACGCTGTGTTTGAGACGATGACTTGCGAAACAAGTTTTCGAGACCACAGCCGCTCCGGCATTGCCTGAGGTGGTCCGGCTAGAGAGAAGCCACCTCGGAAAACGAGTGTTTTTAGAGAAGTGTTCCCGGTGTTAGGTTTCATGTATCGCTCGGTAACCCGCGCGAACTTTTTTATTCATGTCTGGATTGCACCGACCATTTGCCGGGGAGGCAGGCAGGATGTCTTATTTGAACGGGCGGAATCTAAATTAGTCATCTTCACCATGAGTAATCTAATCGAAAATACCGGGATGAACCGCCGGTCCTTTGTCGGGTCGCTGCTGGTCACCGGAGGCGGCTTGATGCTGGGCCGTTCCGCTTTCGCCCAGAACCTTGCGGTGGCCGGAACTCCGCCGCCCCCATCCCCAGCGCAGCAGTCCGAGACGATTCGCGCCGCCGCGAACCAATTTTTGCAGTCACTTGCTCCAGATCAGAGGGCGCGGCTCACCTTTCCTTATCCAAAGGGGCAGACGCCAGTCGGCGTCGGGTTCGACGAGTTGGGCCGAGGACCGGGCCGCCTGGGCAATCCGAAGCTCGGGACCCATGATGTATCATTCGATATCGATGGCCACCCCATCATCAGTGACCGTTTCAACGGTGGCAGGCCCGGTGGTCCCGGTGGTCCCGGCGGTCCCGGTGGCCCCGGTGGCCCCGGTGGCCCGCACGGTCCGGCGGGGGGCCAACCATCCGCAGCCGAGAAGTTTGGACAGGCTGTCTGGACGAACTTCCCCGTGGATATCATACCCCGGCCAGGCGTCAGGATGGGCGAATTCAACGCCGCCGAACGAAACGCGGCGCATGATCTCTTGCAGGCGGTCTTGAGCCCAATGGGTTATCAGAAAGTGCTCGACGTGATGGCTGCCGACCAGGTTGTCGCCGATGCTGGCCCGGACTACGCGGCTGGCCTGGACGTGTACACGCTTGGTTTTTTCGGCCAGCCGAGCGCGGCTGAACCCTGGATGCTCCAGTTCGGGGGGCACCACCTCGGCCTGAACGTCACCTTCGTGGGGGACCGGGCCGTTTGCTCGCCGCTGCACACAGGCATCCTGCCCGCCAAGTTCGAGGTCAAGGGCAAGGTGGTCCGGGGGCTTGGCCGGGAAAACGACAAGGCGTTTGATCTTCTCACCAGCTTCAGCACCGAACAACGGAGAGTAGCTACCATTGACCATGACGTGAGCGACTTAGTGTTCGGACCTGGCCGCCCCGACGCGAAGCTCTCGCCGGAAGGGGTGCGCGCGTCCGACTTGAGCGAGGCGCAGCAAGCGGCTCTGCTGAGCCTCGTCGGCGAGTGGGCGGGAGTTCTTAACGCCGCCCACGCCTCCGCACGAATGTACGAGATCCGCCGGTCGCTGCCGGAAACGCGGTTTGCTTGGAGCGGGCCGACGACGCGTGGGCCGGGCCAGGAAGGCGGGGCGTATTTCCGCGTTCACGGACCGACGCTGCTCATCGAACACGCTCCGCAGGGGAACCAGGGTGGGTACAAGGTGCATGTGCATACGGTGATGCGAGACTTGGGCAATGACTACGCAGCACAGCTTGTGTGAGGGCATCGGTCGGTCCGCGCATCACACGTCGCCAACCACGCGCTTCAGCGAACGGTTTTTGGTCGCTGGGCTTAGCTCGTTGTCTCATTGAACAGAGGTTCTGTGGGATTGGGCTTCAACCCTATTTGTGACGAGCCTGTCGCAGAATAAGCGATTTTGACCTGGTAAAATACCCTCTCACAAACAGCGTTTTCTAAAAACCTTGCTGTCGCAATACTCGTCTCAAAGTCGGGTGGGCGAGATGAGTTTTGAGACACATCCATCAGATCAGCACACGAACGGCCGCCGCACTGCTCGCCCGGCGTGGGGAGACTTGTCCGCCCCGGCCCTGGGGGGCCGTGCCTTCGTGACGAGACAGCGAACCGCCTGCGGTGACGGTTCAATCGCGGAACACGAACAGCAATGCAGTCAATGCTGTCCCGACGACGAACAACCACAAGGCGTTCGACACAAACCAGGGATAGCACATCAGCCCCACGCCGATGATCGCGGGCTTGGGCTGGCCCATCTTCTTGCCGTAGGTGAACGCCACGAAGCCGATGCCGCTGAAAAGCAGGTTGGCCAGCAGTTCCCAGACAGACATGGGTCAGGGAGCGTAGGGGTTGCGCCGGTAGCGGCGGGCGAACAGGAAATAATCCAGCGAGCAGACGCCGGGTCCCGCGAGCAGCACGGTCAACCCGGCGATGAGGTAGTGCGCGCAC
>CAXTVY010000089.1:0-11095 GCA_964247665.1 uncultured Chthoniobacterales bacterium
GCCTTCTTGGCCAGCAACCCCGCGCCGAGCATCACGCTCGGGTTAGAAGTGTTCGTGCAACTGGTGATGGAAGCAATCAGCACGCTGCCGTGGCCGATCTGCGTGTCGCCGGTCGTAAACTCGGGTTCATGGGTTTCTGCCAGCAGGTCCACCGGCGTCGCCGTCGGCCGGTTGGTAATCATCTCGGAATGGCCGACGGTTTCACCGAGGAGTTGGCCGCCGTCTACCACCATGCCCGCGCCCGTGTCGGTGGCCGCCGCGCTGCTCGCCCCATCCTGCGTTTCCGCCGTCGGATGTGCATCGGCTTCGAGGTGCACCGCAAAGCGCTCGCCCTTGTCGGCCGCGCTCTTGCCGTAACCGCCATCCGCCGTAGAGCGGTCCATGAGCTGGCGGAACGCCTCGCCGAGTTTTGGCAGGTCGAGCCGGTCCTGCGGGCGTTTGGGCCCAGCCACGCTGGGCTGCACGCTGGCGAGGTCCAAATCCAGGTCCACGCTGTAGTCGATCTGCCCCCTCGCGGGCATCCCGAACATCTCCTGGGCGCGGAAATATGCCTCGAACGCCGCGCACTGCTCCTCCGTCCGGCCCGTGAAGCGCAGGTAGGCGACACTCTCGGCATCCACCGGGAAAAAGCCCATCGTCGCGCCATATTCCGGGGCCATGTTGGCGATGGTCGCGCGGTCCGTCAGCGGCAACGTCGCCGCACCTTCGCCGTAGAACTCGACGAACTTGCCGACCACCTTCTTCGCCCGCAACATCTGCGTGATGTGCAGGGCGAGGTCCGTTGCCGTGACGCCGTCGCGGAGCGCGCCGCTCAGGTGTACGCCCACGACTTCCGGCGTGAGGAAATACACCGGTTGGCCGAGCATCCCCGCCTCGGCCTCAATGCCGCCGACGCCCCAGCCCACGATGCCCAGACCGTTGATCATCGTCGTATGCGAGTCCGTGCCGACGAGGGAATCCGGGTAGAAAATGGTCTCCGATTGCCCCGCAAGGTCCGTGTCCTGGAAGAGCACACCCTTGGCGAGGTATTCGAGGTTGACCTGGTGGATGATGCCAATGCCGGGCGGCACCACGCCGAACGTCTTGAACGCCTGCTGCCCCCACTTGAGGAACTGGTAGCGCTCGCGGTTGCGCGTGAACTCCATGTCCATGTTCAGGCGCAACGCCTGCGCCGACCCGGCAAAGTCCACCTGCACCGAATGGTCCACGACGAGATCGACCGGCACGAGCGGCTCGATGATCTTGGGATCGCTCTTGAGCCGGGCAACGGCCGCACGCATGGCGGCCAGATCGACCAGCAGGGGGACACCGGTAAAATCCTGGAGCACGATGCGCGCGACCACGAAGGGAATTTCTTCGTTGATCGGTTGCTTCGCGTTCCAGTTAGCGAGGTTGCGCACGTCCTGCTCGCCGACCTTCTTGCCGTCGAGGTTGCGCAGCACGGATTCCAGCACGATGCGGATGCTGTGCGGCAAACGGGACACCGGTCCGATCCCGGCTTTTTCCAGCGCAGGCAGGCTGTGCAGGTAACCGGTGCGGCCTTGGCCCGGATCGAAGGTCTGGAGGGTCTGGAAAGTGTTGAGCATAAACGGGGCAGTCAAACTAACGAAAGCGGCCCGGTCTTGCAACCGGCGAAGCGGCATCGTTTGCATCGGCGCTACAAAATCCGACATGGGACCGGGAAGAGGCTTGGAACAACGCGTTTTTAGAGGATGCGGCGGCGGGCACGGGAGGTCCGGCGTGGTGTGCTGGTCATGCCTCCGACCGGAAAGAATGGACGGCACGCGGGTCGGGAAGCTACAACCTTCCGCTCAACCTCGGTTTCATCCATGACGTATCCAGCCACCGTGTCCTCGTTCTCCCGCATCCACTTTTCGCATCGCCCAAAAACCATCGTCACCCTCCTGGCGGCGGCCACCCTGCTGACGTTAGCCTCCGGGCGGGACGCCACGGCACAGGGCATCCCGGGCTACGTGGTGCTCCCGCTTGCGTCGGTGAGGAACACGAACCAGGCCACCGTGCGGGTGACATTGAACGGTCAAAAGACCATGCTTCTCCTGGACACCGGAGCCAGCACCACGCTGCTCGACAGCAGTTTTTACCAGGGGGCCAAGTCCAAAATCACGATCAAAAAGGAAGATCTGCCGCCGCAATTGCAACACGTCAACGCCAACGGAGAACGCGCCGAAATCGGCTACATCGACAGCCTCACGGCCGGGTCGATGGATTTCGGCAAGAGTCCGGTGGTGGTAACAGACCTCTCGCGCGGCCTGGGTGCCTACAATACCTTCCACGCTCATGGTGCCGTCAGTGGTTTGCTGGGCGAGGATTTCCTGCACAAGTATGCCGCGATCATCGATTGGCGGCGGCGCGGCGTGTACTTCAACACGGATCCTTCCAGGCGGATGAAGCTCGGGCCCGGCCTCCTGGCCGCCGGATGGACCGCCGTGCCGATGGCGCCGACCGATGCCCGGCACTTCGCCGTCGCCTGCACCGTGAGCGGCAAACCGGTGCGCCTGATCGTCGACACGGGCGCGCAGTTCACCACCTTCACGCCGGGCCTCGTACCACTGACCGTGATTTACAACCGGGACACCGGCCCTTCCATGGATCGTTTGGCGGCGACGACCAGCATCATGTCCATGATCGGGCTGGATTCGTCGATGCACCCGGCGCGGGTCGAGCACTGGAAAATCGGCAGCTACGAGATTGCTTCTGCCAACGTGGCGGTGAACAAGCTTCCTCCTGGCTTGTTGACTCAGAAATCGGCTGGCGAGGGTCCGATCCTGGGACTACTCGGGGCCGAACAACTGGCGATGAACAATGCCATCGTGGACGTGGCCGGTGCCACGCTCTACCTGAAGCCGAAGTAGTCGGCACCCGGAAAACCGGCTATGCTGCCACCGACATGGAAACGCTCTGGTGGACGGTCACGGTGGTTTTGATGCTCGCGGGGCTGTTTGCGGCGGTGTTCCCGGTCATGCCCGATAGCTTGCTCATCCTGGCCGGGGCGTTTCTGCACCATTTCACGGTCCGCCCCGAGCACAGCGTCGGTTGGTGGACACTCGGTGCCCTGACCGGCCTCTGCATCCTGGCACACATCGTTGATTTCACGGCCGGAGCCATGGGCGCGAAAAAGTTCGGCGCGAGCCGCTGGGGCGCGGCGGGTGGGATCATCGGAGGGGTGGTCGGGCTATTTTTCTTTCCCTTCGGCCTGTTCCTGGGTCCGGTGATTGGTGCCTTGTGCGCGGAGATCATCTTCGCCGGCCGTGCGCTGGGTCCGGCGGCACGGTCCGGCTGGGGGACCTTGCTCGGGACGACGGCGGGGATGCTGGCCAAGGTCGTCATCGACGTGGCGATGATCACGCTGTTTTTCGGGACAATCTGGCTGCATCTGCGTTGAGCGCACTGCCGCCTTGCGCCCGGCGGCGGGCGGGCGTAAGATCTGCCCCGGTCCGGCTGACGATCGCTGGTGGTTGGGAATGCCTGTACGGGTTCGTTGCCCACCAGAGGAAAGTCCGAACACCACAGGGCACCACGCCGCGGAGAATACGCGGGCACCGGCGATGAAAGTCGGCGGCGACGGACAGTGTCACAGAAAATAAACCGCCCCGGCAACGGGGTAAGGGTGAAAAGGCGAGGTAAAAGCTCACCGCCTCCCGTGCGAACGGGAGGGCACGAAAAACCCCGTGGGGTGCAAGACAAAACAGGGGGCGGGTTGCCCGCCCGGTCAACCGTCCGGCAACGGACGCGCGGCGGCTCCCGGGTAATAGTCGCATCCCGCCTTTTACGGCGGGAGTTTGTCTGACCGGCAACGGTTGGGCGGACAGATAAATGATCGTTCCGGTTCCGGCGGCCTGCCAAGGACGCCGGAACCGACAGAATTCGGCTTACCGCCGGACCACGGCGGACATTTTGCGCGTCAGCGCGAGGTGTCCGCCCTTTTCGTGGCGAGGCCGCGCCCTCGCCTACACCCAACTTCCGCTCGGCAGCACCGCATTCTTCGGGATGACCACGACGCCGTCACGGATGTAGAAATTCTCGCTGTCGTAATTGTCTGGTTTGCCGTCGGGCGTGATCACGACGCCGTCGCCGATGCGCGCGTTCTTGTCGATGATCGCGCGCTTGATGACGCAGTTGCGTCCGATGCCGATGGTCGGGGCGTTCGGCGGCAGCGGCAGGGTGGTCCCACGCGGGTCGCCCTCGTAATAATCCGCGCCCATGAGCACGACATCGCGCAATTCCGCCCCGCTGTTAATCACGCTGCGGATGCCAATGACGCATCGCTCCAAACGCGCGTCGGTGAGAATGCAGCCGTCGGAGATGATGGCGTTGCGGATGCTGACGCCGTTGATCTTGCTGGCCGGCAGAAACCGCGCGCGGGTGTAGATCGGCGCTTCCCGCGAGAAAAAGCTGTACGGGGGGATGATGTCCGTCAGCGCGAGATTCGCCTCAAAGAAGGCGTGGATCGTACCGATGTCCTCCCAATAACCCTGAAAGATGAAGGCGTGCATCCGATATCGCTCAATGGCGGCCGGGATGATGTTTTTACCGAAATCGGTGCCGTCGCCGTTCAAGACATCAATGAGCACCTGCCGGTTGAAGACGTAGATGCCCATGCTAGCCTGAAACAGTTCTTCCGTCGGCTTGCGTCCGAGTTCGTGCAGCAATTCGGCCGGAATTTTCAACTCGTCGAGCATCGCCGGGTCCTTCGGCTTTTCCTGAAAGCGGATGATCCGCCGCGAGGAGTCGCTGTGCATGATGCCGAAATCGCTCGCTGCCTCGCGGGTGACGGGCACCGTGCCCAGCGTGATTTCCGCCCCGCTCTCGACGTGTTGCCGGAGCAGGACACGGTAATCCATGTGGTAGAGTTGGTCGCCGCTGAGGATCACGAAGTAATCCACGTCGTGCTCAAGGAAGTACCGCAAGTTCTGGCGGACGGCGTCGGCGGTGCCCTGATACCAACTGACGTTCTCCTGCGTTTGTTGCGCGGCCAGGATTTCCACAAACGACCGCTTGATCGAAAAATGGTCGAACTTGTAGCTGGTGGTGATGTGCTGGTGCAGGCTCGTGGTGTTAAACTGCGTCAGCACATAGATTTGCCGCAGGCCGCTGTTGAGGCAGTTGGAAATCGGAATATCCACGAGCCGGTATTTACCGCCGAGCGGCACGGCGGGCTTGGATCGTTCCTTGGTCAGCGGATAGAGGCGGCTGCCAGCACCTCCACCCATGATGATGGCGAGGCTGTTCTGCGCGAGGGCGTTGAGGTCTGGGGGAGTCATGGGACAACGGGGATGAAGGGCCTGGGATGGCCGGGTCCTTCCGAGACGGACCCGCGCAAAGGAAAGGCAGCGTTACATGCCGGTTGCCACCGTGCAACCAAGGACATTGATTGCTCGACTCCCCCCGCCCTAGTCCACAACTTCGCTGACCTCCGCGTCGGAAAGCGCGAGGTCGGCACCACCAAGGATGCCATCCACCTGCATGGCATTCCGTGCGCCGACAATAGCACCGGTGACAGCCGGATGGCGCAACGTCCAGGCGATGGCGGTTTCACCGGGCGAGCAACCGTGACGCTTGCCCACCGCCCGCAGCCGCTCGGCAAGTGCCAGGGTTGCCGTGAGTTTGGGCTCCTTGAACTCCGCGTTGCCACGCCGCCAGTCGTTCTCCGGCAAGGAGGCCGCGCGCTCCTGGGTCATGGTCCCCGTCAGCAGTCCGGACGCCATCGGCGAGTACACGATGACGCCGATATTCTGCTCCAGACAATAAGGCAAAATCTCCTCTTCGATTCCGCGCTTGAGCAGCGAATAAGGCGGCTGGAGCGACGTGACCGGCGCGATAGCCTGTGCGCGTGCCAGTTCTTCCCGGCTGAAGTTGGATGCGCCGATCCAACGCACTTTGCCTTCTGCGCGCAACTTGGCCATCTCGGCCCATCCTTCGAGGGTTTCGTCCAGGTCGTCCGCCGGCCAGTGGGCCTGGTACAGGTCAATCACGTCCACGCCGAGGCGGCGCAGGCTATTTTCACACTCGCTCCGAATCGAGTCTGCCCGGAGGGAGTAATCAACCTTTCCCGCGGCATCCCAGACCATCCCGCATTTGGTGAAGAGGTATGGCCGATCCCCCCGCCGATCCTTGAGGGCTTTTCCAATCACCTCCTCGGAGTGACCCAGGCCATAAACGGCGGCCGTGTCCATCCAGTTGACCCCCTGCTCCAACGCCCGGTGAATGGCAGCGATAGAATCCGCGTCGTCCTGCGAACCCCAGCCGAATTGACAATCGCCACCGACTGCCCAGGCCCCGAAACCAATCCGTGTGATGTCGAGGTCCGACCTCCCAAGTTTTCGTGTGTTCATCTCCCAACTAAAACGGCTCCCGGGTCCCGGGCGCTGCCTCAAACTGGGGGATAATCAAATGATGTTCCCGATCTTAGGCTGCGTTGGTTGCCGCTCCATCAACACCCGGGTAGATCTTGAACACCTGATCCAACCGGGAAATTTCAAAGATTTTGTGCACGCTGTCGCGCATCGCCACCAAAGCAAATTCGCCGCCGTAAGCCTGAATCCGCTGCATTGCGTCGATAAACGCCGCGAGTCCTGAACTGTCGATGTAGCTCACCCGGCTCATGTCCACATGCACCACCGGCGAGCGGCTGGCAATGAGCGGATTGATCCGCGCCATTACCTGGGGCGACTCGTGAAGATCTATCTCACCCTCCAACGCGACAACGGAGGGCGAATGGGAGGAGGATGGCTGGGTGGACATGGTCACTGAAGGATAATCGGGCGTCGCCGCTTCGCTGCGCGTGGTTTGCCGGGTATCGCCCCTGGCACAGGCGCATTCCGCGCCTGCGAAAACAGGGAAGTAACCCCACCACGCGCCTCCGGCTACTCGTCGTCTTCGTCGTGGTCGTCGTGATCGTCGTCCGCAGCAGCGGCAGCGGCGGCAGCGGCGGTTTCGGCTTCATCCATCGGCGCGAATTTGCGCTTGCGGCGGGCTGCTGGCAAGGGCGAGAGCGTCATGTTGATGCTCCGTCCGGCGTGTTTGGGCTCCATCTCCACGGCGCTCATCCCGTCCAAGTCGCGCTTGACCCGCTGCATGAGCTGGTCACCGAGTTCCTTGTGGGCCATCTCGCGTCCGCGGAATTGAAGCTGGATCTTGACCTTGTTGCTCTTGTCGAGGAACTCCTCGGCCCGGCGCACCTTGGTCGTATAATCGTGCTCGTCAATGTTCACGCGGAACTTGACTTCCTTGAGCTTCGTCGTGCTGTGTTTGCGATCCTTTTCCTGCTTGGCCAATTCGTATCGGTACTTACCGAAATCGACGATTTGACAGACGGGAGGGTTAGCGGTCGGAGCGATCTCGACCAGATCCATGCCTAGGGAATTCGCTTTGCGCAGGGCGTCCGACGTGCGCATGACGCCGAGCTGCTCCTTGGTGGAAGCCACGATGACGCGCACTTCGCGCGCGCGGATACGTCCGTTGACGTTGATTCGATTCTGCTGTTGAAATGCCATTCGGGTCCGCCATCCCCCGGAAACTTGTCAGCGCGGAGAATGGCTAAATCTGCATGTGTATTAAATTGTTCCGATGATCTCGGGGCAGGAAACTTGTTTTACCACTTCCCAGCCCCGGCTTACCCGGCTCCGTGCTTCAAGAAACTGGCAACTGCCGATTCCTCTCGCTGGGAGCAGCGTAAGAATTCCTGTTTACGCGCATAAATCCCCCAAGGCAAGGCGAAAAAGGAATTGTTTTAGCGCGAAATCGTCCATGGGTGACAGGATTGTCACCTGCACGGTTTCCAGAGGCGGAAAAGCGGCGTTTTTCAGGGACGACGTTCCTTGATTGAAGCAAACAGGTCAGCTAGCACTTCCCCGCGCGGTTTGGCCCCGACGTTGCCCCGGCCGTGAATCCGCACGCTGACGTTGCCCGCTTCGAGATCGCGCCGGCCGACGACGAGCATCGTGTGGACTTTCATCTGCTCGGCGCGCAGCACCTTGCCGTTGATCTTGTCCGAGGAGGCGTCCATCGTCGCGCGAACCCCTTGGGCACGCAGTTCGTTGACGAGGGCCTGCCCATATTCCACGAGCGGTTCCTCGTCGCCGATGGGCAGCACGCGCACCTGCTCGGGCGAGAGCCAGAGCGGGAAGTTGCCCGCGTAGTGCTCGATCAGGAAGCCGATGAACCGCTCGTGCGTGCCGAGCGGCGCGCGGTGGATGCACAGCGGGGTTTGCTCGGTATTGTCGCGGGTCTTGTACTTGAGACCGAACCGTCCGGGTACGGCGAAATCGACCTGGTTGGTGGCCAGGGTGAACTCGCGCCCGATGGTGCTCCACACCTGCACGTCGATCTTCGGACCGTAGAACGCGGCCTCGTTGGGCACTTCGACGTAGTTGATGCCGGATTCGATCAGGACGTTGCGGACCATGTCCTCGGTTTTCTTCCATAGCACGGGATCGTCCACGAATTTCTCGCCCAGTTTGGCGGGGTCGTGCGTGGAAAAACGCATCCGGTATTTCTCGATGCCGAACAGCTTGAAGTACTTCAGATACAGTTCGTTGACGGCGTTGAACTCGCTGGCGAACTGCGCCTCGGTGCAATAGATGTGCGCGTCGTTCATCTGCATGGAGCGCACGCGCATCAGGCCCATCAACTCGCCCGATTGTTCATAACGGTAACAGGTGCCGTATTCGGCGAAGCGGAGGGGCAGATCGCGGTAGCTGCGCGGCACCGCCCCGAAGAGCTTGTGGTGGTGCGGGCAGTTCATCGACTTGAGATAGTAGCGCTGCCCAAACTTGCCAATCTCCGCCTGGTAAGCGGAGAGCTTGTCAGTGATCGTTTGCAGGAGGCCCTGATCAGCGGACCGCTCGGGATCGCTGTTCAACAGCACCGCTTGCTCCTCTTCGAGCGGCTCCATGAGCGTGCGCACCTTGGCGATGGCCTTTTCATCGTCGGCTTCGAGCAACTCCATCGGCGGAAACATGGACTCCTGGTAGAGTGGGATGTGCCCGCTGGTCAGGTACATGTTCTCCCTTGCAATGTGTGGGGTTCTCACCCGCTCGTAACCGGCGGCGAACTCCGTCTCCTTGGCGAGCTTTTCCAGTTCCTCGATGATCGCCGTCCCGCGCGGCAGCCACATGGCCAGACCGGGACCCACATCCTCGTCGAACATGAACAATTCCAGTTCCTTGCCCAGCTTGCGGTGGTCGCGCTTCTTCGCCTCCTCCAGCATGGCAAAGTACTCGTCCATCTGGGTCTTGTTCTTGAACGCCGTGCCATAGATGCGCTGGAGTTGCGGGTTCTTTTCGTCGCCCTTGTAATAGGTGGCTGACACGTGGGTCAGCTTGAACGCGCCGACGTTCCCCGTGCGCGCGACGTGCGGCCCGGCGCAGAGGTCCGTGAAATCGCCGTTGCGATAGAGCGTGATCTTCTCGTCCTCCCCGATGTTCTGGACGATATCCAGCTTGAACCGGCTCGGCGCTCCCGGCCGCTCGCCCAGGCTCGCCAGCGCCCCTTTCTCCGCCAGTTCGAGGGCCTCCGCGCGTGAGACTTCCACCCGCTGAAACACGTTGTTTGCCTTGATCTCCTTTTTGGCCTCGGCTTCGATCCGCTCGAAATCCTCCGGCGAGATGCGGTGGGGCAAATCCACGTCGTAGTAGAACCCGTTTTCGACCGGCGGACCGGCGGCAAACTGCGCCTCCGGCCAGATGCGCAGGATCGCCGTCGCCAGCACATGCGCGGCGGAATGGCGGATGCGCTCCAACTCCGTCATCGGCCGGCCTTCGGCATGGCTCGGGCCACCGGCGGCAGCGGGGTCTTCGGCGGCGTTCTTTTCGTCGGCATGGTCAGACATAAGCGGAAAAATGGACCAGCAGCATACGCCTGCTCCTCACACCTTGCCATGCAAAAACGTGCGGTGACCGCACGCGGCTGCCGGTCAGATTTCAAAGCTCAACGCCCCGGCGTGCGGCACTTCCCGCAGGATATCCTCCAGATTCTGGTCGTCGAACAAACCTTCCAACCTGGCCTGCACGTTCTCCATCAACACACGCACGGGGCAAGTGCGGGCATCCGGGCAAGTACAACGCTCCCGCCGGTGCTCGGGCGATGCACATGGCATCGGCGCGAGTGGACCTTCCAACGTGCGGATGACCTCGCCAACCGAGATTTCCCGCGCCGGGCAAGCCAATCGATAACCACCGCCAACGCCGCGTTTGCTGGCGAGAAACCCGGCGTTGCGCAGGCTCAGGAGAATCTGTTCCAGAAACTTGATCGGGATGTTTTCCTGCCGGGAGATCTGGTCGATTCGGCACGATCTGCCATGACGCACTTGCGAGGCGCGCGCGATGGCGAATAGAGCGCGCAGGGCATACTCGGTCTTCTTGGAAAAACGCATGAATGGAGCGACAACCACCCGCCAGAATCGCAAAATCGCCCTTGCACGCGGTGCTTGCAACGGCGATGTTCCCCGACCCAATCAAATGGGGGCGCACTGGTTTCGACTGATAGTTGGAAGCTTGGGCGGCATGCCGAGGATGTTCCGTTGGCCTCGTAAAAATATCGGAACAAAACAAAATAAACGCAGATCGTAACGATCTCGCTCTCGCGGCTTAATTGTTCGTGAGCGTTACCGGTTCGACGCCCGCTAGGGCTGGTAACGATGACAGTGGGCTAGCCTTTTGGGAGAGCGACCGTTCCAGAGGTGAAAAAATTTCGTGGTGGCTCGGAGACGGGTACTGTGCCGGTGCTAATCACGTCTCCTAAAATTGAATACCGGCTAAGCATGTAGATGTTCAGGCAGACAGTTGTCAGGACAGGGGTTCGACTCCCCTCGCCTCCAAGCCCCTGTCAATGATGTGTTTACAGGGGTTTTATTTTCTTCTCCTCCATCCACCGTTCGCCCCTTCCTATCCGCCCCCAGCGTCAACACCGGTGCTGGGAAAGGTGTCTGCTCGTCGGCATCATGAATCTGTAACGAACAGCAAATCGGGGTGGCCGTGTGGATCATTTTTGATCCCACGAAGGATGTCGGCTTCAACATTGTATCCGGCTGCTACCGCGGCCGAGAGGTCAAACGGCGGATGATGAGAAGTGGGAC
>CAXTVY010000089.1:11105-16033 GCA_964247665.1 uncultured Chthoniobacterales bacterium
CGCTAACAACGACGGCGTCTACGCGGGCATTTTTCATTCGCGCGGGC
Organism: uncultured Chthoniobacterales bacterium; assembly: GCA_964247665.1. GTDB lineage: Bacteria > Verrucomicrobiota > Verrucomicrobiia > Chthoniobacterales > SZAS-18 > CAHJWO01. The sequence continues at coordinate 11,153 of CAXTVY010000089.1, forward strand.
TGAATCCCTCCGTAGTGTGCCAGGATGTACCGCTCCCCCTGGTTTCACGCTCCCCTAAAGTTTCGGCTCTCCGCGATGGTTCTTCTGAGCATTTACCTTTCCCTTGGCAACGGGGCAGTAAAGGCGGCGGACCTCCTGGTGAAGAGCGGTGACAAGGTGGCATTCCTGGGAGACTCCATCACCGCCAACGGAGCCGTTCCACCCGGAGGCTATGTCCGGCTGGTGGAATCAGGACTGGCCCAACAGGGCGTCAAAATCGAGGCCATTCCAGCGGGTGTCAGCGGCAACACATCCAAGGACATGCTCGCCCGTCTCGAACGCGATGTTCTGGCCAAGAAGCCCACCCTGATGACCCTGAGCTGCGGCGTCAACGATGTCTGGCACGGACTGACCGGCGTTGATCTGGAGACGTACAAAGAAAACATCCGTGCCATCGTGGATCGTGCCCAAGCGGCTGGCATCAGAGTGGTCATCCTCACGTCCACCATGATCTCCGAGGATCAGGGGGCCGCGAATAACCAGAAGCTGACGGCTTACAACGATTTCCTACGCACCTTGGCAAAAGAGAAGAATTTGCCGCTGGCTGATCTGAACGCCGACGAACAAACCGAACTCAAGCAACTGACCGCCGAAAAGCCGGTGAAGGGCAGTACACTGACGATGGACGGCGTGCATCCAAACGCGCTGGGTAACGAAATGATGGCGACGGGCATCCTCAAGACTTTCGGATTGAGCGATAAGCAACTCCTTCAACAGCACAGTACGTGGCTGGACCTTGCCAACGCCGCCCAAGTGAAGGTTACGGTGAAGCTGACACCGCGGCAGTTCCGCGCGCTCCAGATCCTTGCGACCGACGCCAACCAACCTATCGAAACGTTTCTCGGTGGAAAGTTCGATCCCATGATGCCGGGCATCAGTGCAGAGTCCTCGAAGACGCCATAGCCGCAGTTCCCGAAGAAACCAGGCGCAACCAAGCGAGTAACCGTCAGCCTGCGAGTGGATCGTTCACTGGTCCTTCAAGGCGGCAATCCATCTTTGCGCTTTGTCTTCGGGGAGCGTCGGGGTCGCGCCGTCGTGTGACGCGACGTAAGCGCCGAGTTCGCAGGCAGTGTTCAGCACGACCTGCCGGTCTGCACCATGCGTCAGGCCGATCATCAGACCGGCCATGAACGCATCGCCGGCTCCCACCGTGTCCCGTACCTCGATGGATGGCGCGGGAGCGTGCAACATTTGGCCGCGGTCCCAGAGCGCCGCACCCGCCGCGCCCATGGTCACACAAATGCAGGGTGTCGCCGTCGCTTCAGAGAGGACCGCACAGGCCGCCGCCACATCGTCGAGGGTCGTCGGGGAATTGAACGTGGCTTCTCCCGTCCGCAGAAACGTGGCCATCTGGCCCACCTCGTCGTGATTGAGTTTGAGCACGTCGGCCCGCAGCGCGAGATCGATGATTTGCGGCGGCTCCGCGAAGGGGGGGCGCAGGTTGACATCGAAGAATTTCGTCGGCCCTTTCAAAGCGAGCAGATGACTCAACTGTGCCAGATTGTACGGTGAGCGTCCAGCGAGCGAACCGAAGATGAAAGCGCGTGCTTCCTCGACGGCAGCCTGCGCGGCGGCAGGCACCCGGATCTCGTCCCACGCCACGGGCTGCACGAGTTCGTAGGTTGCGTTGCCGGAAGGATCCACCCGCGCGATGACGGTTCCCGTGGGTAGACCGACTCGGACCCGGCTGACGAAGCGGGTGTCAACATGCTTGTCGTGCGCTACCGCGACGATTTCATCGCCGAGAGGGTCCTGACCGACCGCCGAAATGAGGCAGGCAGAAACGCCCAGCTGCGCGAGGTGGGAAGCCACGTTGAAAGGCGCACCGCCCGCATGTCTGCCGGAGGGTAGACAATCCCACAGCATTTCGCCAAACGCATAAAATTCGTTGCTCATATGGGGGGAGAAAGAGGAGTCGCCGAAAAGTCACTCCGGCTCCGGGTGGCGAGACAGGATCACCGAGAGCATGACGGCGGCGCTGGCAACGCACGCACGGCTGGACGTGTACCGGCGATAAGTCCGCGGACCACCAGGTGTTGGGAGCAATTGTTACGGCAGGGCGGCGATGGCCGCCCCGTACACGGCGGTAAGGTCCTCGCGCGCCTTCATCGTGACGTGCAAGTCGCGCACGATGCCGTCCTGCACTCCGTAAATCCAACCGTGGACGGCCAGTTCCTGGTCATTGTCCCAGGCATCGCGCACGATGCTCGTCCGGCACACGTTGACGACCTGCTCAATGACGTTGAGTTCGCACAACCGGTCGTGCGCGCACGTCGTGCTGCTGATAGTCCCCAGGCGGTCCGCGTGCTTGTCACGCACGTCCTGCACATGGCGCAGCCAGTTGTCACTCAACCCGATGCGGTCGCTCCGCAAAGCCGCGCGTACGCCGCTGCATCCGTAATGGCCGGTGACGATGATGTGGCGCACCTTCAGAATATCAACGGCGAACTGCATCACCGATAGACAATTCAGATCAGTGTGGACGACGATGTTGGCGATGTTGCGATGGACGAACAACTCGCCGGGCAGAAGCCCGACGATCTCATTGGCGGGCACGCGGCTGTCCGAGCAACCAATCCAGAGGTAGGCCGGAGACTGCTGACGCGAGAGCTTGGCGAAAAACTCGGGGTCCTCCTTGAGGATGCTCGCGGCCCAGGCCCGGTTGTTTGCAAAAAGTTGGTCCAGGTCATCCATACTCGAATCCTCCCAGGCCGGGACCGTAGCGGAGCCCGCCCGGGCCGACAAGAAAAACCACGGACAAACCGGCAGGCCGCGCCGACGACCCCGTGCCCGATACCCGCACCAGCGGCGGGCAGCGCAGGGAACGCGCCGCGTCCTGCACCAAGCCCTTGGCACACCGGGCGGACGTGGCCCGCGCTAATTCAACGCCGGTTGAAACGGAGCCGCCATGACAGACCCTGCCCGCTTGAGCGACAGGCTGAACGTGGCCCCTTCGCCGAGCTTGCTGCGGCAGGCCAGTTGGCCGCTGATCGCGTCCGCCAGCCGCCGTACGATGGAAAGTCCCAGGCCGCTCGATGATTCACCCCCGGTCGGCAAGGCGCTGAGCTTGGCGAAGCGGCCGTAAAGCTGCCGCTGATCTTCCTCGCTCAGGCCCGGGCCAGCGTCCTGGACCTCCACCCGGATGGAATCGCTGTCGGTGCCACCACTGTCGCACACCACGCGCACGACCACGGGCCGGTTGGCCGGAGAGAACTTGATCGCGTTCGAGATCAGATTGTCGAGAATCTGCGTCGTGGCCGCCGCATCGGACTGCACGGGGGGCAGGTTCTCGGTGGGCAGAAAATCGAGTTGGATGCTCTTGGCCGCCGCAGCGGCGCGATACTGGTCCACGGTTTGACGCGCGAGGGCGACCAGGTCGCAAGGTTGCAACTGGATGCGCAGCTTGCCTTCCTCGATGGCCTGGACGCTCAGGAGGCGGTCGAGCAGGTGCTGCATCCGACCGCTGGCGGAAAGAATGCGCTCGATGGAATCGCGCTGGAGAGGATCGGTCGGCGGGCTGAGCTGCTGGACGAGTTGCGCGAAGCCAATGATCGTGCTCAAGGGGCTGCGCAGATCGTGCGCGGCGATCCCCAGAAACGCGCGGCGCTCTTTGTCCAGATCGTGCAACTGGTCGTTGGCCTGCGAGAGCGCTTCGAGCGTGTCGTTGATCTTTTGCAGGGAACGCCGCCGGCTTTTCTCGAAGGTGACGCCGATGGTCGCCATGAAGATCGTCAGCGTCAGGTAGCCGGCCGACGTGATGATAGGCTCCCAGCGGAGGGGATACAGGCGTGGGACGATGTTGCCGTGGAGGCTCAGGAGGCAGAACACTCCCATGATCGCCAGGCAGACGCCGCACCATAACTTGGCCGTCTGCTGTCCCACCAACAGGCAGGCGCAGAGCGGCACCACGGCCAGCCACGCCACCGCGTGTCCGTAGATGCCGCCTTCCATGGCCGTCAGCGCCGTGAACCCGGCAACCAGCACGAGCGCGTAAAGGTTGCCCGCCCCCTCAAGGCCCTTGGAACGGATCACCCAAGGAGCGAGTGCCATGGCAGCGGTGCAGCCCAGGACCGTCGCCGCTCCGAAAGGATGGCCGATGATGAGGTAAAACAATGCGAAAAGCACGCCGAACACCACGCCCTGCAGGCTGAAAGCGACGAATAAAAACACCCGGCGTCGGGTTTCCGCATCGGAGTCCGGCGGCGCCACGTTGTCCGACAGATCATTGACGCGCTTTCGGCCGTCGAAAATCCAGGCGGCAACTTTTCCGGCTGGTCGGACGGGTTCCATCGTTGGAGAAGCTGGTCGGGACAGACTCCCGGGGGAGACGTGGAACTTACCTTGGCGCACGGGAATCGACAAGCCAACTTTCTGCTCGTGATCCGTTAAGGCCGCCGCCGGGTCCTTCTCGGCAGTCTCGTCGCCGCGCCAGCCGATTTCCGGCCGCGCGCACAGAAAGTCCGGCGGCGGCAGTTGGCCGCGAAGCAGATCGGCCGGATGACACGCGGGATGCAACGGACGCCGGTCCACGCCGTCGTGCGCCGGGGACAGGGGTGCGTAGAACATGTCGGTGTGCACGACGAGGTTGGTAAGAGCGATCTGGTCGATGCGGTTTCCTTCTCCCTTGCGGCAGCCCGGGCACAAAGGGAAGCGATATATCACCCTTTGGGGTTTCTTCCCCCGTCCGCCTGGGGTCCGTACCTCCCTTTGCACGGCCGGGCTGGCGTGCCCGGGCGACGGTGTTACCCTACGTCGCCGATGCACCCGTTCACGCTCCTCGCCCTGCTGCTGACGCTGGCCGCCCTGTTCAGCTACGTGGACCTGCGCTTCATCGGGCTGCCG
>CAXTVY010000090.1:0-15930 GCA_964247665.1 uncultured Chthoniobacterales bacterium
ATCCACCGCCGTCACACCCGTGCGGATACCTTAGGGCAGGCGTAGTCCCCGCCCGATGCTTTGCTCGATGAGAATGCGCGCGTTCGCCGCGCGCAGAGGCACGATGGTGTAGAGATTGTTTACGTCCCACCCTTCTTTGAGCATGTTGACGTGGATGACGATTTCGGTTGGCTCATCGGCACTCTCCACGCGGACCAGCCGCTCGATCATGGCATCTTCCTTCTCACCCGTTTGGCTGCTGTCTACCTGCAAGACGCGGCCCCGGTAACGGCCCTCGAAAAAGTCGTCGCCTTCGATCTTTTCCACCAAAGCGCGGGCGTGCGTCACGTCCCGTGCAATCACCAGGACAAACGGTTTGACGATCCGCTGGTCGTTCTGCCGGGCGTAGGTTTCCAGTTCCACTTTGGTCGCCTCGTGCAGGCGAATGCCATCTTCGAGCTTCACTCTTTCGAGTTCCTCCGGGCTGAACTGCTTCGGATCGAAGTTCCGCTCCGTCACGACCGCCGGTTCCTTGACGAAGCCGTCATCCATCGCGCGAGCCAGCGGATAGTCGCAAACCACATTTTTGAACGGCACGGCTTTCCCGCCTGCGCCTTCGGTGAAAGGAGTCGCGGTGAGTTCCAGGCCCAACCGGGGCCGTAACTCGTTGATAGCCCGGAAACCCGCCGATGCCCGGTAGCGATGGCTTTCGTCCATCAGCATCACGAGGTCGGGCAGGTTCGCCAGATAGTCGAAATAGCTCTCTCCGATGTACTCGCTCAACCGCCGGATGCGTGGACTCCTCCCGCCCCGCACTTCGGACGAGATTTTGGCGATGTTGAAGATGTTGATCCGCACCCGCGAGAGTTCCGCAAAGCCGCCCGTGCGCTGCTCGTAGTTGTCGCCCGTGATGACCTCCGGGGACTCCACCGCAAACTCCGCGACGCCTTTGAAGACGTACTTGGGGGTATTCGGGGTAAAGTCCGCGATGAGCTTCTGGTAAATCGTCAGGTTCGGGGCAAGGACGAAGAAGTTGTTGATCCCTTGCGCTAGGTGCAGGTACGCGACGAACGCGCCCATCAACCGCGTCTTGCCAACTCCCGTGGCGAGCGCGAAGCACAGCGAGGGAAACTCTCGCTCGAAATCCGTCATCTTCGGGTACTCGGAGCGGATCGCCTCGCAACTGGCCGCGAGGTCCACGCTGCCGCGCAGGGGAACGATTTCCGTGACCCGGTCGAGAATCACCAGGGATTCACGCTGCGGAGGGCGCAGGCTCAAGCGGCCCGCGATGGCGGTGACGTGGCGATTCATTGGCCGGCCTCCGCGCCGAGGTTGGCGAACAGATCTTGCTGCCCCGGTTTGGCCGGGGCTTTAGGCAGGTTTTCCACGCGCAGGCTGTAGTCGTCGTGGCCCCACTCGCATTTGGTCAGAACGGCCTTGGGGATTTTCTTGAGTTCCAGGTTGGGGAACTCCTCCGCTTTGCCGGTGAACGCCGCGCAACACACCAGAAGCGAGCGGCCAGCACCCACTTCATCGTCGAGCGCGCGGAGTTGCTCGCGGCTCAGGCGTTGGGTGGTCACATAGATAAAGCTGGTTTCCGATGCGCGGCCCTGCTGCCAATACACGCTATCGCTCGGCGCATAAACGTAGCCTTCGATCTTGCAGACGGCCTCTGCGAGCATGGCGGCGTTAAAATGGCGGTTGATGATCGGATTGCCCCAGCGGTCTTCGACGATGAGCGAAGGCGCAAGTTGGTAGAAGCGGAATCCACCGCCGCCTTGCCAGTCCGTGGCTTGCGTGACCCCACCGGGGTCCCTGCCGTCGATCACCTTGTGTAAGCGCGGAAGAATGTGCGTTTGGCAATGGTCGCCGAGTTCGACCATGATCCAGCGACGGCCCATCTTGTGGGCGACCGCACCCGTCGTGCCGCTACCACCAAAGGAATCGAGCACGAGATCGCCAGGTTGAGTGGCGATTTGAATAATACGATATAACAATCTTTCTGGTTTCGGCGTTTGGAATACTTCTGCGTCTGACGGAACAACATCCATAACTTCTTTCTTAGCTTCCTGCGTGTTTCCTACTTCGTCGTGCAGCCAAATGGATTGCGGTACAATCCCTTCCATGACTTCTGACAGAAATCTTTTGATTCGAGGCTGGTTATCGCGGTCTTTACCCCACCAAATGCGATTGTCTTTGTCCATCGCATCAAATTTCTCTTTGGAGACTCGCCAATACATTCCTTTCGGCGGTCCCGGCACGACACGACCCTGCGGCGTCGTTATAGGATAGGTTCCGGCACCATAATAATTTCGCGCTGAAAGATCACCAGATGTCCAAATCCCCCGAGGATCGTTATCTGGATTTTTGTAATTTTTGTTATGCTCGTCTGTTCTCGGCAGAAGATTGCGCTTCCACTGCTCACGGTTCTTTGTAAAGAGCAAAATGTGATCGTGATTGGCTGACAGAAATTGTGCGGTGCTCTTTGGAGAAAAGATTTTTTGCCAGATCACGTTCTCAATGAAGTTGTGTCGGCCAAAGACTTCGTCGCAGAGCACTTTTAGATAATGGGATTCATTGTCATCTATGCTTATCCAGATACTGCCATCAACTGAAATAAGTGACCGCAGAAGTTCCAATCGGTCACGAAGCATCCCGAGCCAAATAGAATGCTCAACCCCGTCATCATAATGCTCGAACGCGGTCCCAGTATTATAGGGTGGGTCGATGAACACGCACTTCACTTTCCCGGTGAACTCCTGCTCCAAGGCTTTTAAGGCTAACAGGTTGTCCCCTTGGATGAGCCGGTTATCAAACTGGTCATGGTCTGTGACCCGATGCGTGGCGTGATACGACTTCGCCGGGTCTTCAAGCAGGATGCGCGGCTCCAACTTGGGTCGGTGTTCTTTGCCGATCCACGTCAATTCGAGCTTTGTCTTGCGGGAGGTCATCGTGGGAAAACATCCACTATAGCCAACGCCGTCCCGTCGCGCACTCCCAAATTGCCCTCGCCCGGCCCCGGCGCGCCGTTTTCCCCGCCTGGAACCCCGCGTTTCCCGTCTAGAAAACGCCGCCGCGCCGGAGAATTATTGCGTTCCCAGCCCGGTTTGTGGCAAAACTGGCCCGGGGAGCGGTTTCCCTCCGGTGGAAATGGCGGCCCGTCCGGAGCAAACGGCTTTCCGTCCCCGGAAAATGATTTTGACGGGCTGGACCTACGCCAAGAACGAGAGTAAGAGCAGGACGGCGTTGATGGGACTCAAGAGCGGCATCCGCTACCGGCTGCGCGTGACCGCCAACGGCACCGCCAGCCCCGGCTACGAAGGTCATTCCTTGACTTAAAAATTTATGAATCCGAAAGACATCGAGGCATTTCTAGGACTTTCAAAAGGTGCGTTTGATCATATTCCAGACTATGCAAAGGAAGGCGCAATGCGAGCTATTGCAAAGGTTAGACAATTAGAAGAGAGTCAACTGTTTAGACCGGGGCTTTACTATATTGCTTTAACGGATCTCGTGGGCTCAACCATCGCATCGCGGCAGTTGGGGGTTGATCTAAATAAGCGTAGAGTAGAAACATTTATCACGGCCAGCGTTGAAGCCCTCGGCCAAATTCAATTGAGCAACTACGCTCAATTTGTGAAGGAGATTGGCGATGCTACACTTTTTATATTTTCCTCGTTTGACGATCTGTATAATTGGTGGAAGCAAGCGGCGCACAACTATGGAACATACAATTACTTCAACGAAGGAGAATTGTCTGTTGAACAGGAATCGGCTTTTGCTATAAGAGCAAGAACAGTCGTTCACTTGGGAGAAGTGGCCTATTCTAGCCGTAGTAATCCAGTAGCTCTTGCAGTAAATCAAGTATTCAAAATCGAAAAAATGTTTACTGCCGGCCAACTCGGGGTCACGGATGTAGTTCGACAGGCTGCGGATCCTTCACTGGTCGCAAAAGGTTTAGTTCCTGTGAAGCATCAAGACGTTATACTGCCGGGGCGAACGGAATCTAGTTCCACATGGATTATTGACACCTTTGAGTTTTCGCTTTGAAGAAGTTGGAAGAACTCGAATTTCCTCTCGTTTCCAGGGAATGAGGAACCAGGGCGTAACAGTTTCACAGCTTGAAGTGAGATGGTAAGTCGGGCTAATCGGCTGCTTTTTCTGGATGCGCGCCAGCGACGGCTTCCTCTAGCGCGGTGATTTCCTCTGGGGTCAACTTGGCAAACGCGGATAGATTCCTCTTGCTCTTAGATAGACGCCCTCCGTTTTGTTGGCAGAGTTTGAAGAACAGGTTGGCGGTGATTTCCGGCAGTTCCACCACATCACGCATGGCTTCCCTTGCGCGATCATAAGATTGGAGGAACGCCAATTCGCCCGGTAGTTCCTTTTCGATGGTTTCGTTGAGGAATGAATACAACGCCTCCGCCATCGCAGTGCAGTCGATGTAGCGAAAGTGGTCCCCGGTGGCGTTGCTCACGGTCATGCGGGCTTGAGCATCAAGCGTGTATTCGGACCGTTCCTTAAGCGGGCGGGAGAACACTTCGAGCGAGGCGTCGTAATCGACTGGACGGGCGAGCATCACGGCGGACACTGGCAGCAGAACGCCGACAGGGCCGAATTGCCGCTTCGCCAGCACATGATGGATGAGGAAACGGTGGATGCGACCGTTGCCATCCTCGAACGGGTGAAAATAAACGAAAATCCAGGCGACCACAGCAGCAGCGGCAATCGGCGGCAGGTCGGGGAAGCGTGACACATGCTTGGCGACGGCGAGCCACCGATCCATCAATTCCGGCAGATCATTAGGACGTGGAGACACCAAATGCACGTCCTCCACGCCAGGGCCAAGGCTGCGGCCCACGTAGTTTTGCCATGTGCGCCAATCCTTCGCGGCAAATCGAGGGTCCACAATGGTGTTCTGCAAGGAAATTAAACCGTCTTTTTCCAAAAACTCGTCCTCCCCGGCACGTTCGAGCAGCGACATGAACCGCTCCGCCCGCTGTTGATTCGGAGTTTCCCGCTCGATGGCGTAAGAAGTTTTTGTCTCCTTCGCGTACAGGAAGCGACGCGCACGCTGAAAAACCTCTGGCGGCACTTTGCCGATCAAGGTTTCACACCGCTCTTGAAGGTTGGCAGCTTCCCATTTCGCCAATTCGTCGGTGCGCCGGACCATCGGGGAGAAATGGATGCTGCCAAGCAAGTTGAAGTTGATGCGCCAGCGTGGGAGCTTTCGACCTGGACCACGGAGCGGTCGGGTGAAATAAAGTTTGGGATCAGCCAAATCAATGTAGTTGCCAATCTGCAAGTTGCTGATGGCAAGCATTTCGCCGGAGAACCGTTCGTACAGGAACCAGAGACGGCGAGCATTGGCTCCCGTGGGCGTTTCCTGGATGTAAGCGGTCATTTCCACGGCGGAAATCCGTGGCAGGACGACGCGGAGGAGTTCCAAATGAAGGCCCTCTCGCTTGAGGGCGAAATCCAGATGGTCGAAGACCGTTTCCAAACTGACCGTGGCTTGAGGATAAAATTCCTTTAACCGGCACCCGTGCGTTTCGATCCGTCGGTGCCCTCGCTCAATCGTAAACGACTCGACAAAATGAGGGATGGGATCAACCTGGAAGTGTTCGCACAGCCAGGAATATCCTATCGGGATTGGGGTGCGGACGGTTGACACGGCTAAATTTTTCTGCGGGGTGCTATCAGTTTTTATCCAGGTGCCAAAGTGGCAGAAAGTTGTTACAAAGGCCAATTTTTTATTAAAAACGGACGTTTTTGAATATTTTTTATTATAAAAACCGTGCCAAATAATTGCTGATGTGCAAAATCATTGGCAAGAACTTCGCAGTGTCGAGCAAAATTCTACCCTGCCTGAAGGGAGGATTATCGCCCTATACCAACGTCCAGCGGACTAGAAAAAGCTGCTCGGATTCCAAGTGCTGACGGAGCTTGCCTTCTACGTCTGAAATCAGTCGTTCCTTACGGGCATCAATCTCGTCCTGAGCCTTGAAAAGATCGCGGCGTTGCGAGGCGCGACGGCTTTCCAAATCCTTGATCCGCCGATGGAGAGCGAGCTTCGTATCCAAGCTGCCGGCGAGTTGAGCTTCGCGCTTGGTTTCCTTGATGGAGCGGTCGATCTCCTTGAGTTCCTGCTCCAAGGCTTCCTTGAGGTCGCTGGCCCAATGATCGAGCTTGTTCAATTCGGCCTCGAAAAACGCGCCGTTGCGGGCGTTGAGAGTTTCGAGGATCAGGGCGGTCCGTGTTTCGACAGCCATGTCGAGTTCAGCCCGTAAGACGGGCGGCGTGGTGTCGGATGGAGAGGGGGTTTCGCTCGCATCGAGGGAAAAGAGGCGATGGGCGGTGTCATCTGGCAAGGCGGCTCCGTCATCGGTAAAAGCGGCGAGGATGATGTGTTCCTCGGCATCAGCAGTGGTGATGGAAAGCAGCGTGGCGGTCAGCCAGCCGGAATGACCGACGAAAGGCTCAAGCACGGAGATTTTCTTCCCACAGCCGGTGAGTCGGAAGACCAGAGCACCCGTCTGCAAGGGGAGGGCCTTGCACCGGTCGATCAAGCGTTGTGCGAGCGGATGACCAATCCGGTAACGATTCGCCTCGTCGTCGGCAGGGATGGCATCCCGGCCCGCCCGGTACGGACCGGGATGAATCGTTTCGTCCGGGAACGGATTATCCAGAAGGGTGAAGGCGTGGCGATCTTTCTCGAAGTGGGCATGATCGGCCAAGCAGAACCGGGTGAGTTGCCACAGCCACGAGTCGAACTTGTCGAGGTAGTCGCTGCTCGCTTTGAGGTTGAGCCGGAGCTTCTCGTGAACCTCTTCGTCAAAGTTTTCTAGCAGCGTCTGGCGCGTGGCCCGCATCCGCTCGTCAATCTGCGCCTCCATTTCACCTTGGAGTGTGTCGAACTCGAACTCGATCTGCTTCTCGGTGCGGCACCGTTGGAAGATGTCCTCGATGCGCCGCTCGAAGTCCACGCCACTCTCGACGGTGCCGAGCACTTCGTCGCTCGCGCCGAAGACCCCACTGAAAAGCTGGAATTTCTCGCTGAGGAGTTGGTACACCCGCTGGTCGGCGGCGTTGGCCTTGTTGAGAAAATTGACGACCACCACGTCGTACCGCTGCCCGTAGCGGTGGCAGCGGCCAATGCGCTGCTCGATGCGCTGCGGATTCCAAGGCAGATCGTAGTTCACCACCAGCGAGCAAAATTGGAGGTTGATGCCCTCCGCTGCCGCCTCGGTGGCGATCATGATGGCGGCCTCGTCGCGGAAGTAATCCACCAGGGCGGCTCGCTTGTCGGCGGTCGGCGAACCGGTCACGCGGTCTGTGCCCGCGTGGCGTTCGAGCCACCGAGCGTAGATTTCGCGTGATTGCGAATCGTTATTGGTGCCGTTGAAAAGGACCAATCGACCGGCAAACTCGGTTTGCTCCAATAGGGAGCGCAGATATTCCTGAGTGCGGACGCTCTCGGTGAAGATGATGGCTTTTTCGCTGCCACCGGCAGCGCGTGCTTGGGCAAGGCCGCGTTTGAGGGCCTTGAGCAAGACTTCACCCTTGGAGTTGCGGACGATGGAGCGGGCGAGGGCAGCGAACTCTTTCAATTTGACCACTTCCTCGCGCATTTCGGCGAGTTCCACCGGCGTGAAGAGGCGATCCTTGCCGTCGCGGTCTGCCTCATCGTCTTCATTCCATTCATCTGCCAATTCGTCGTAGCTTTCCAAGCTCTCAGCGACCACCGAAGGGGTGTTCGGGGTGACGTTTTCCTGACGTTCTTCCTGTTCACGCGCCGTTTCTTCGAGCTTCGATGCGAGTCCGGCGAGGGTGCCGGAAATGGCAAATGTCGAGGACGCGAGCAGCTTCCGAAGGATGAGGGTCATCAGCTTGCGTTGCCCGGACGGCAGCGCATAGAGGCTCGGGCTTTGGAGATACTCCGTGACGAGATCGTACAGCCGCTGTTCGTCCTCACTTGGGTAAAATTCCTGAGTGATCGGGATGCGGTTGGTGTACCGGATGTACTCAAGCACCTGCCGCCGAAGGGTCCGCTGGCAGACGGGTTTCAACCGTTCCTTGAGTTCCGTGAAATCACCCTCGCCACCCGACCGGGCGAACTGCGCCTTGAAACTTTTCAAGTCACCGAACGTGAACTCGTCGATGATCGAAACTAAGCCATAAAGCTCCAAGAGGGAGTTTTGCAGCGGGGTGGCGGTCAACAATACCTTGTGGTAGGGCGCGAGTGCATCCTTGATGGCATTGGCGATCCGGCTGTTCGGCTTATAGACGTTGCGGAGCCGGTGAGCTTCGTCGATGACCACTAAATCCCAAGGCACCTGACGCAGGTACGGCTCCTTAGTGCGGGCGAACTGGTACGAGCAGAGGATGATGCTCGCAGGCTGATCGAATGGGTTGAGATTCCGTGCCTTGATCTGTTCGTTGAACGAACGGTTTTCCAGGATCAGCGTCGGAAGGAAGAATTTGTCAGCCAGTTCCTGACTCCATTGCTTCCGCAAATTTGCCGGCGTGATGACCAGGAGCCGTCGTCGGCGTTCTGCCCATTTTTGCGAAAGGAGGATGCCTGCCTCGATTGTTTTGCCAAGCCCAACCTCGTCCGCGAGGATCGCTCCCCGAGAAAGCGGCGACCGAAAGGCGAACAGGGCGGCCTCCACTTGGTGGGGATTCAGATCGACTTGGGCGTTTGCCAGCGATGCAGCGAGCTTGCCGATGCTGTCGGATGGGCAACGCTTGGTGAGTTCATGCGCGAAATATTTGGCATGATAGGCGGTGCTCATGAGACGGGGAATGGCTTGACGAGCAGCCACCGTACAACCGTGATTCAGAAATTCGCAATCAGAAGATACGGAGAGGTAACGGCAATCGAATCAGATGCTGCGCCCAAGTCGCTGGTGACGGGTTCTCGCCGATGGCTGCCATTGCCAGCAGCGACCTGATGCGCCTTGTAGAGGAAGTCGCCAGCATTTCGGTACAGCCAAGAAGTTCCGTCAATCTGACGGCTGATACAAACCTGCGATCTTTTTCGGTCCCATGAATGCTCTAAGGCAGCGCGCATCAAGGGCATGATCGCGTTTCACGAGTATCAGTTGCTCCCTCCGTACAGTAAACTTTGTAGGCTCGAATCTTGGCCTCGGCTGCGGCAATTCTACTGCTGCTCGGTCCAGTGCTACGGGCAAGTGATGCAATAAGGGCTTCTGCTACACGGCAGCATGACGGGTGCGCCAGCTAGTGCCGGCCAGATTGACGAGTACATAGTCTTCGCGGATGCGATCCATGATCCGATAGCCGAGCAAGGTTTTCAGGTCCGTAAGAGTCTCATTGGTCGTGAGCATCGTGGGCTTGCGGCGGTCGTGACGACCGGCGAGGACTTGGTAAAAAAGTGGGGCTTCATCTTTCCCACCGACGCCGACACCGACCTCATCTAAAATCAACACGCGGGTGCGCAGCAGTCGCTCGACAAAGGCTTCGGTGTCGCCGTCGCCGTAGGTGCCGCGAAGTTGCAGCATCAGGTCGGCGTGAGTAACGAAAAGGACGCTGTGACCATTCGGCGAGAGTACCTTTGCTGCGCTAACAGCCAAATGCCCCTTGCCGGTGCCGGGTGTACCGAGCGCGACCAGAAAGCCGCCGTTGCTCTTGGCGCGCTCGGCATATTGGCGAGCCTTATGGAGAGCCTCAGCCGTTGCGGTGTCTGGCGTTTCGTAGTTGCAGAACGTGGCGTCAATCACCCGCTCCGGGATACCGGCCAGCTTCCAAGGGCGGCGACGCGACGTTTCTACTTCGCACTGTGAACACACGCCGAAGACCGGCGTATAGACACCACAATATTCGCTCTGGTCTGCGGTACGACTGACTTCGAGTATGAGAGGCGCGCCGTGCCGTTCGCACGTCCGGCTCGGCTCGGCGTCGAGCTGCGCTTGCCAGCGGGCGCGGCGGGCGGCGCAGATTGCTGACATGCGAGCGAGCCGTACGGCGTTTTGCGCGTCAACGTCGGCGGCGACTTCGACCACTGCGGTCGCATTTGCGATGACACAGGGTGTAGCATCGGCTTTTTTGCGGTGTTCGGCTTCCGCTTCGAGCAGTTCGCAGGAGGTCGGGGCGAGCGCGAAATCAATGTGCGGGGCTGACAGAGCCAGTCCACCAAGGTAACACCCGGTCACGTTTCCGGTGTCAGAGTGGGGCGACCGTGCGACAAGGCGGAGAGACTGATTCGGGCGCGTTGGGATCAAAAAAGTACGCATGAGCGGGGTGAATCGAAAAAGAGTTAGAGGTTCGAGTCGCTATAGTCTTGAGCGGATGGAGCGATGGCGTGCGAGGCGGCGAATCCGCCCGCAGCCTTGCCGGACTTGCGGGCCTTCGCGGTAGCGGCGAGTTCGGCGCGGATTTCGTTGTACGCTGAGGCGAATCCGGCGAGCGTCGCGGCATGCTTGCTCGGCCCGGCGAAACGGTCGAAGTGGTGTTCCATCGCACGCTTCGCCGTTTCGACGATTCGTTCGGCTGTGAAAAATTCGGGTTTCAACTGCTTGAGCAGCTTTTTGAGAGCGCTTCCGTCCTTGCCGCATTGGTGAGCGTAAGGTTCGCCATACGCGACTTGGTAGGCTTTGCGATAGCCATTGGTGACAACCGAGTGGCGGGGATCAGCGGCAACTTCTTCCGATGATCCCTTTTTCGCCGATGGCATCCTTTCCCGGCTCTCGACCGCGAGGGAGAGAGAAGAATCCTTAAAATGGGTATCCGTAGATTGGGTATCCTTATGGGGTAGCTCTTTTCGTACGAGGTCCCCTAGCCTTGAACGAGAGGGGTCCCCTTGCTCCTTTTGGAAGGAGTCAACCCCTACCGAAGCGGGCCACCCCTCACGTTTGAGGCTACGGGTTGCTTCATCGCAGAGAGGTAGCGAGACAATCTTTCCTGGCCTGACTTCCAGGGCCGGAAGCCAAGAAGATGCAGGAGTAGCCGAGAATGTTCGTTTGCGCCCCGGAGGCGCGATCACACGAATCATCCGGC
Source organism: uncultured Chthoniobacterales bacterium (assembly GCA_964247665.1). Classification (GTDB taxonomy): domain Bacteria; phylum Verrucomicrobiota; class Verrucomicrobiia; order Chthoniobacterales; family SZAS-18; genus CAHJWO01. Next base: position 10,999 of record CAXTVY010000090.1, read on the forward strand.
GCGCCTCTAAAACCTGAATGCACGCCCGCACGGTTGCCGCCCGAAGCTGGCATATCGAGGCGATGCGGTCAGTGGTAGGAGTGAAGTCTGCACGGTTGCGAACCAAGTGGCAATAGACGCGAAATTGCGCGGGAGAGAGGCCGGCATCGTCCAGAGCCGCCGCGACGAACGTGCGCCGCTCGGACTCGCATTCAGAGGATGATTGCGGCATGAGGATAGGCATCGTAGCGATCACTGGTCTCGCCCCTCCCGACACGAGCGGCAAATGAGATGAGGAACGCATCCTGCGGAGGTCACTGGCGTGTCCTCGCTATGGGTCGCAGGTACGCAGACAGGCATAGGAAGCGGGTGAGAATTTCCGCACTCCGGGTACCGTAAGCGGCCCGGCCAAGTCTGCTCTGCGAGACTGCCGCAAACGCGCCAAAGAGGGCGCACCATCCGCCAGATAAACGGCCCTGAAATCAGCAGGTCGTGTGCGCGTGGGAAAACACGGTTCTTTGCGCTGAGGCACTTAGAACTGGCAGGAACTGGCGGATGGCTGCTCTGCCAGACGCAAAAACCTGCTTGTAGGCCTATGGGTAAACAGCACTCTCCGTTGCACTTATCTTGGAGAGCCAACGATGGGATTCGAACCCATGACCTGCTGATTACGAATCAGCTGCACTACCACTGTGCTACGTTGGCGGTTCTTGGCGCAAATGCCACATCGGTTGGGCATTCAAACAAGGCAGTCGCAAAACTAAAACGCTTTCCTATCATCCTCAAGCCAAATCTCAGTCATCCCACTAAATCTCTAAATACCCCGCCACGTCAGAACTTCATTCCGCTTCAAACCCAGTACCCGGGTGAACAACGCAACCGTCTTCCACCTGTGCTCATCCCCATGTCCCCCCGTTGCGCCCGCCAGGAAACACCGTGTACTCATGCGCGACCCAAAAATCTTCTAAGTGACTGAGAAAAAGATGGTTGTGCTTCAATGAGAGAATTTTCAGTCCTGCGGCCAGGTCAATGCGTCACGCCGACTGCTCCGTCAAAGCGAAAACATCGTTCGATCTACCCACCGGCGTATCGCCAAGATCCGCTGCAACTCGCTGCCCAGACAAGTGCCGCCGTGATCCTGCGGGTTCACCAAGGCCCCAGAGCAACTCGCCCTCCACCAGAAAATCTCCGGCAACTTCCAACGCCAACTCCACCGCATCCGTAACTTCCCAGCGACAGTTCCGCAACCACCCGGCCCTCCGATCCGGTCCGCGTCTGGAACATCCGGTTGATGGATGAACCCCATCAGGCCGCGGGGCCGTGCAGAATAAGCATCTCGAACGCTCCCATCGGCTCCACGCTCGAATTCGTGTGCCAGCCACGCCCCCGGTCAGACATGACCACGATCATCGGCATCCCTCCATGCAGACGCTACAGGCTGGTGCGCCGGGTCCAGGCCTGTGATCGTCGACAACCCGTGCAAAATTAAAGCACCGGGAACGGTCCGGGCCCTGCGTTCTCGGGCAGGATCACCAGGCAGAAGGTCCTCTTGCGCAGAATATTCTGGTCGCCAAGCTGGATTCCATAATCGCCCTGCCCAGCCGTCAAGCGCCTCCTGCCGCACGCACCCCTCGTTCCCCGGCGAACGCATGGGAGAAAGGGGAGGATGTCATCAGTCGAACAGCTCCACCTGGCCGCTGCCTTTGCCGGCCGGCACCTTCAAATTTAGCTTCTGGTACGCCTTGGGCATGGCGACTCGGCCCTGCGGCGTGCGCTTGAGGTAGCCTTGCATGATCAGGTACGGCTCATGGACTTCCTCCAGGGTGCCTGCCTCCTCGCCAACCGCCACGGACAGCGAACTCAGGCCCACAGGACCGCCGGCGAATTTGTGAATGAGCGCCTCGACCACCCGTTTGTCCATCTCGTCAAAGCCGTCGGCGTCGATGTCGCGCATCGCCAGCGCGGCGTCGGCGACTTCGCGGTTGATCCGGCCGTCCGCCCGTACCTGGGCAAAGTCGCGCACCCAGCGCAAAAGGTTGTTGGCGATGCGCGGCGTCCCCCGGGCGCGCTGCGCGATTTCCAGCGCGCCGCCCGCGTCGATCTCCACGTCGATCAGCCCGCCGCTGCGCTCGACGATGTCCGCCAGATGCTCGGCCGAATAATAGTCCAGGCGGCAATCCATCCCGAAGCGCGAGCGCAACGGGGCCGAGATCATGCCCGAGCGCGTCGTCGCCCCGATCAGGGTGAACTTCGGCAGGTTCAGCCGCACGCTCCGCGCGTTGGGTCCCTGGTCGATGATGATGTCCAACTTGTAGTCCTCCATCGCGGGATACAGGTATTCCTCAATCGTCGCCTGGAGCCGGTGGATCTCGTCGATGAAGAGCACGTCACCGCGCTCCAGCGTGGTCAGCAGTCCGGCGAGGTCGCCCGCCTTTTCGATGACGGGGCCGCTGGTGCTCTTGATGTTCACGCCCATGGACTGCGCGATGATGTAGGCGAGGGTCGTCTTGCCCAGGCCGGGCGGACCGGAAAGCAGCACGTGTTCGAGCACGTCGCCCCGGCCCTTCGCGGCGGCGACGAGCAGTTCCAGCCGCTCGCGCACCTTGTCCTGGCCGGCAAACTCGCTGAACGCGGGTGGGCGCAGGGAAACGTCGAAGGGCGTATCAGGAGCTTCGGTGTCGTCGAAGGGTTTGTTCATCGGGTGGGAAATATCTTATCACACGGACGGCTGCTGACGACAGCCCAAGATGCGAATAAACGGGGTGGGGGCGTGTCCCACCGATCCGGCGCAAAGCCCGGTTCCGGGGCGGGGGCGGGAGTTTTCACGAAAAATGCCCGAAAACCCCCGAAAATGGCCGAAATAGTTCTCAGTTGCGCCAGGAGCGCCGGTGGTGGCGAAAAGGGCGGTTGGACGACAAAGATGGCCGTTCCGGCCGCGCGACATTGACCCGGCGCGGTTCCGTCCGTTAGCTTCCACGCACATGCCAGCCACCGACTTCGGGCGATTTGAAAAGCGGCTCGCCGACCTCGCGGCAAAGTTCGGCCACGAGTTCAAGCCCGGCACCCGGTCCAGTTGTCCCGAGGCCCAACTGCGGCAGGATTATCTCGATCCGCTCTGGGACGCCCTCGGCTGGGACCGGGAGAACAAAGCCCGGCTGACGCAGTCCCAGCGCGAGGTCGAGATCGAAAGCCGCACCGACATCGAAGGCCGCGCCAAACGCGCCGACTACCTCTTCCGCACCGACGCCCGCGACCGCTTCGTCTGCGAGGCCAAGAAGCCCCGTCTGCCCCTCGGCCGCCGGGACGCCTTCCAGGCCAAGCGCTACGCTTTCAACATGGGCCTGCCCCTGGCGGTGCTCTCGGATTTCGAGGAGATCAAAGTCTACGTCGTCGGCGGCCGGCCGCAGCCCGACCGCCCGGACGAAGGTCACTGGAAGACCTGGCACGTCAACATGTTCCCGCTCGTCGCCGGGGAAATCTGGGACCTCCTCGCCCGCGAGCGGATCGCCGCCGGCAGCATCGATGCGCTCCTCGACTCCCTGCCCAGGCGCGCCCCCACCGGGCGCGGGGCCAGGGCGCGGCAGACCTACCTCATCAAGCCCGACCGCGCCCGCGCCCTCGACACCGATTTCCTCAACTTCCTCGACGACGCCCGCCACGACCTCGCTTCCAGCCTCCGCCGCCACAACCCTGGCTCCGGCCTGCTCGCGGGCGATGGCCTCAACGCCGCCACCCAGCACATCCTCGACCGCCTGCTCTTCATCCGCATCTGCGAGGACCGCGATATCGACACCGGCCGACGCCTGGATTCCATCGTCGATATCTGGCGCAACCAGTTCAACCGCCCCGGCTCCCTGCCCGCCAGGCAGGCTTCCTTTCTCGCGGACCCCGCCGCCGACGCCCCCCGCCTTCTGCCCGCCGATTCGCTCTGGAGCGCCGTCGTCGCCCACTTCCGCGCCCTCGACCACCGGCCCCCGGGCAACGTCCCTTTCTTCAACGGCCAGCTTTTCAAGCACCACTTCAGCGAGGACCTCCTGGTGGGCGACCGCTGGCTGGCCGACTTCATCGCCCGCCTGAGCGACGACGAATCGCCCTACCTCTTCAACATCATTCCCGTCGAGATCCTCGGCAGCGTGTACGAGCGGTTTCTGGGCAAGGTCATCCGGCCCCATGGCACCGGCGTGCGCACCGAGGAAAAGCCCGCGGTCCGCAAGGCGGGCGGCGTGTACTACACCCCGCGCTACATCGTCGATTACATCGTCGAGCAAACCGTCGGCCAGCTCGCCGGCGGGATCACCGCCGCCGCGCCGAAGTTCGCCGCCGTAGAGAAGAAGTCCCGCGCCGTCCGCATCCTCGACCCCGCCTGCGGGTCGGGCAGCTTCCTCATCCGCGCCTTCGAGCGCATGTGCGAACACTGGCTCGCGTGGTTCACCGCCCACCCGGAGGACCGCAAAAAGAGCCTCTGCTGGGTCGAGGAGAAGACTGGCGACGTGCATCTGACGGTCGATCTCAAGCGCCAGATTTTGCGCGACAACGTCTTCGGCGTGGACCTCGACCCGCAGGCCGTGGAGGTCACGCAGCTTTCGCTGTATCTGAAGATGCTCGAAGGCGAGACGCGCCAGAGCCTCGCCCGCGAGCGGGAGTTGTTCGGCAAGGCCATCGCGCTCCTGCCCCCGCTGGATGCAAACATCAAATGCGGCAACTCGCTGATTGCCTCGGATTTCTCGCTGGTGGCCGAAGATCTCATCCGCGTGCGCGCCTTTGACTGGTCCGTGCAGTTCCGGGAGATTATGAAGGCGGGCGGGTTTGATGCGGTGATCGGGAACCCGCCGTACATCCTGCTACAAGGGGAGTTCCGCGATGATGCTCAAAGTATCTATTTCCGAGAAAATTACGTAGGAGCTGCATACAAGTTAGATACTTATCTTCTCTTCATCGAAAAAGGAGTAAAGC
>CAXTVY010000091.1:0-5928 GCA_964247665.1 uncultured Chthoniobacterales bacterium
GGGTATCAGCTCTGGGCCGACGCGATGGAACCGCTCTTGAGCCAGTTGCTCGCCCACCAATGAAGTTCGGGGCAGACATCCACCGCCGCGATCAGCGATAGCCACCGCGGCAGATGAGATCCGAGGATGTGGGGATGCGTAAGCTCAGTGTCGCCGCACCATCAAGTTGTGCTTTCGTCGTGGTCCAGTGTTCTGAGTTGGTAGTTGCCTGGCCCGCCGTGATCGTGGCGGCCAAGGGGATGCCGCCGCCATCGACCACGGGGTGGACCTTGGTGCCCTAGCCCCCCGCGCGAGCGGCCCAAGGCTTGTTCAGCGGGATCGTCAGGCCCGGGGGTTCTTTCCCTCGCCGCCCCCCCGGACCGCCGCGCGGCTGGCATGGATGCTCCAAAGCGCGAAGCCCAAGCGGCCCTCTTCGTTGAGGCACAGGTGCAGCCGCGCCAAAATCTTGTCGAGCGTACCGTCGGCCCGCCAGAAGTTGAAGCGACCATAGACGCTCTGCCACTTGCCGTCGCGTTCGGGCACCTCGCGCCACTGGGCACCGGAGTACAGCCATCAGAAGATGCCGTTGAGCGTGGTGTGATGATCGTTCCAGCGTCCGCCACGCCTGCCACCAGCGGGCAGCAGGTCTTCGATCAAAGCAAATTACTTGGCAGTCAATTCGTAGCGGCGGGCCATGCCACCGAGCTGACCACAAGCCAAAACAATCCGTCAGACTGACCCTAGACGGTGTTCTGCATTTTATAGAGTCAGTGCGCGTCGATGCGCCAGCCTGGAGTTGATCCGAGTGATGTGTGTGATGAGCAGTGGATGTTGGTGTCCCGACCGTTTGATCTGCCTGCATGAGCGGTGTGCCAGCCATCTCGTTTGCCTATGGCGCATGCTGGCGGAGGGTCCGTCCCCCTGGCCTGCCAAGACTGCAAAGAGATGCTGTCAGGCAGCAGGCGAAACCAGACATGACGCGACCAGCAAAACCAGCGCCAGCAGCAGGACGCCGACACGCACCGCGTGCAGCGTGTCCCAGCGTCGGCGCAGCTCCCGCCAGTCGGCGGGCAAAGCCTCCGGCTGCCAACGAGCGATCTGGTTATTGATGGGCACGGGCAGAAGCACCGTGTAAATGATCATCACCGCGAACAACCCTGCGGCCAGCAGCGCCAACCCGTGGCCGGGCGTACCCGCCGGTCGAGCCAAAAAGGCGACCGTGCCGCTGAGCAGAAAAGTCAGCGCGTACCAGAAGGGCATCGCGCGACCGAGGGCCGCCGCCAGCGCTTGGGCGGCGCGGGCGTGGGTCGCATCATCCAACGCGGAGATGCGCGGATGGAAGAAAACGGCCACGGCCAACTCGCTGCCGACCATGGTGCCAGCGACCACGAGGGCGGCAAGTTCACAGAGGTGAGTAAAAGAAAGCATCAGGGGAGCGGGAAGATGCTGTGCAGGATGTGTTGCACGGCTATAAAAAATAGCACTGCTATATTTTACGTCAAGCGCCTGAAATGTTCGGTCTACGCCAAACGTTGATCCCGGTCGGTGCTATCCTTCTTGCCGATGGCAACGAAGCTGGCAGCGAACCGGATCGCAGAACGAAAACGACGGGACAAGCAGGCTCGCCGCGCACAGATCATCCGCACCGCCCGACAGATCGCGGAAAAGGAGGGCTGGTCCAGCGTTACCGTGCGGCGGCTCTCCGACGAGATTTCGTACAGCCAACCTGTCTTGTACGCTCACTTCGGCAACCGCGAGGGGATCTTGGCCGCGGTAGCCACGGAAGGTTTCCAAGAATTAGGGATGGCTTTGGAGCAGGCAAGGAAGGCGGGCAAGCGTGGAACGGCGGTTAGAGCGGTCGCGACGGTTTATCTGGAGTTCGCCGCGTCCTTCCCCGCCTTGTATGAGGTGATGTTCTCGCTCAACCTGAGCGTGCCGTTCGATACCGCGGCAACCCCGCCGGAACTGCGCTTCGCGTTTGCTCAACTCCTGGAGTTGTTTGCGGAGCAAGGCCCGCAATCAGAAGTTCTTTCCGAGTTATTTTGGGCGAGTTTGCACGGGATCGCTGAGCTGACCAGGACCAAGCGCTTTCCGCCCGGCCGTCAGCAAGGACGCGTCAGAACACTTGTCGAGTGCTTCGTTTCAAAGCCCCGTGGCAAACACCAATTCTGAAACAATATCACCGGGGCGGGGACCTCGAAGGCGTTCAACGTCGTGGCGATAAGAAGATAGACCGCACATCGTGCCCATCGCAGATGTGCAACCAGCTCGCAGTTGGTGGGTTTAGTGAGCTTCCACCACCGAAAAACGAGCGGGTCAACAGCGAAATTTGATTCCTGGTCGCAAGAAAGAACTGCTCCCGCTCCTCGCGCGGGGCTTAAACGCGCTCGGTAAATTCTGGTTCGGGGAACATGAACCTGACGAAACTGTAGCAAGCAGCCGTAAGGCAGACGCGGGCGTACCTTGGTGTCAGCCATTGTCTCCATGGATTACTCCCAGACCCAACTCGCCCGCCATCGTTTGATGCTCGGGATCACCAACGTCGGCTTCTGGGTGCTGGCCGCCGTGGGCGGCTTGTGGCTACTGCCCCGGTGCTCCCCGGACACGTTCACGTCACGCGGGTGTGCCCTCGTGTTGGCGGGTGCCGTGACCATGCAGGCGGGCTTTGACTTCGTCGGCGGGTTTGTGCTGATGCCCCTGCCCGGGCCATCCGCGCGCGACTTTTTGATGCGCTGGCTACGGGGGGTGTCCGTCCACACCTTGGTGCTCGGCGCGGTCGGCTGGCTGAGCGTGGCGAGCTTCCGCCTGACGGGAGGTTTCGCCCCGGCGGTCCTGGTGGCAACGGTCGGGCTGGCGCTGGCGCGCCGCTCCCTGCTGTCTGCGGCGGGTGGCACTGCCACCACCGCCAGCGCACGGGAGGGAGAGACCGTGCTCGTGGCCGCGGCACCCGACCCGGCCTTTACCGGCGGGACCGTCGGCTGGGGCCAGCGCGCAAGCAGCCTGCTGCCCGCCGCCTGGCTTGGGCAAGTGCCAGCGGGAGAAGTGGCGGCGGAGTTGCGCCGCCGCCGCTGGCAAATCGAGCGCGGTCTGCCGGGACGGGCCGTGGGGCTGGTCCTGGGGTGGAACGTGCTGGGGGCCGTCGTCGGTGCTTTTGTCCTGGGGTACGCCGGGCACGTAGCGGAGCAAGCGTTGTTGATGCACGCCTGCTGGATGACGCTCTGGACCTTCGGCAGCCTGCTGCTCCTGCCCAGTCTGAGCCGGAAAGCCGTGTTCGCTGCCGACCGCGCCGCCCTCGACGCAGGCCACGATTCCCGCGCGTGGATCGAGCGGTTTCCCGCTCTGGTCGGGGAGGACGGCGCGGCGAACGGGCTCGTGCAGATGATCTTTTACCCCGTGCCCTCGGCTCGGGAGCGCCTGCGGCATCTGTCCTGGTCTGCCACCGCCGGGTTCGTACCGGGCAACCTGGCACGCAACAACCTGTACTACTCGTGGGCGGGCTGCACCCTGCTCGGGCGCGCCGTCCACTGCAACGTCGGCCGGCCCGCGTTGTGGGTTTTTCCGCCTTCCGCCTGAGCGTCATGGACGGCTTCGGTGAGGCAAGCTTTGTGGGGAGGGTCGGCAGACCAGATCAGGCGCGCACATGCGCCGTGCTCGTTTCCAATTTGTGTACCGTCGGCTTCGCTCTGGTTTGTGCGCGCACGGCCGGGTCGGATGGCCGCAGCGCCGCGCTGCTGATCGCGGCGAACTTCATCTGGTTCGTCGGCTCTGCGGTCTGGTTCGAGGACCGTGCCTTCGGCCGGTTGTTGCTGGCTGCCCTGGCCTGCGGATGGACGGAGTTGCTGGCGGACGCCCTCTGCGTGCGTTGCACCGGCACGCTCGACTACTCGCTGGCAGGCTCGACCATGGCCTTGGATTCGCCCTGGTGGATGCCTCTGCTGTGGGCGGTGGTGGCCGTGCAGATCGGTGTCGTCGGGGAAGCCGCGATCCAGCGCGTCGGCGGTATTCGCGGCGTGCTGTTGACGGGCGGGTTGGGAGCCATCCTGATCCCGGTTTACGAACACCTGGCCTGGGGGGCGCACTGGTGGCGCTACCGGGACTGCCTGCGGTTCTGGCACGTGCCGGTCTACATCGTGGTGGCCGAGGCTGTCATCGGCGTGGGGCTAGCCCTGCTTGGACACCTCGTGTTGCGCGGTAGCTCGTGGCGGACGGCGGTGCTGCTCGGCGTGGCCACAGGGGGGTGGATGATCGTTGGCGGAGTCGTTGGCTGGGGGACGGTCGAGTTCCTCGGCCGCAACGCACGGCCGCTTTGGCCCTTTTCTTAAAGGGTCCGGGAAAGAAGCCTCGTCCAAACAGGTGCAAAGGTGCAGAGGAAGGCGATCTCCTCCACGCCCGCGAGCATGCGTTCGCTGTGTTCCAAGTCAAACGCCGCCCACGCCAGCACCAGCCAGAAAGCAGGTTGCCGCTGGTCACTGCGTACACCCATGAGGCAAAACGGTGCTGGTCGCGCACGAAGCCCATCCCCTCGACGGGCGGGGTGTCGGCCAGCCCTGCCGCGCCCTCGCGCCAGCGCAACACGACGACGGGCAGCAGGTTGAGGCTCAGCAGGACCACCGCGCTGACCAGGCCGATGGGCAGCCAGCCGCCGGTGCGTCCGTGCAGCCAGTAGAACAAAAGGATTTCTCTCAGCCACGTTGGCGGTCGCTCCCACGTAGACGACGATGGGAAAGCGCCCCATGTCTTCCAGGCGGTTCATCTCGTGCAGGCGGGTCGGCACGGGCGGGGGCGCTTCGGGTAAAAGTTCGCACGGTTCCGACGCATTGTCTTCACAGCCATCTCAATAGGATCAGCGACACCAGTCCTGCCACGACGCAGCCTCCACCGATGACTGCCCACCGGGTTTGGCCGGTCATGAAGCTGCCGGGCAGCACGTTGATGCCTTGCAAAAACCAGATCGCGCCGACGACGAGCAGCAGCCCGCCGATGATGGGTAACGTGTTCTTCATGGGATAGCCTCCGAGTTTCGCTTAGCCGATTGAAATAGGAAAGATAGACCTTCAGAAAGATTCGCTCGTTCCACCACCCGTTACCCGCTGGGGCGGCCTTGAACTTACTTGCCCACGCCAGCCAAACTCACGGTCAGATGTTTCTGCACCCGGAAGCGTCTGGTATGGTTGCGGGATGACTTACTGGGGCTTCCACCTCACGTTCATCCTGCCGGCCATCGGCGCGCTGCTCCTGCTGCATCGCGGCATCGGCGGCCCGGTCCCGCCCCGGGCCGGGTTGGGTCTGGGGCTGATCGCCGGGCTGGCATTTGTCTACACGGTCCCGTGGGACAGTTATCTCATCGCGCGCGGTGCCTGGTCCTACCAGCCGGACCGGGTCGCCATGGCGTGGCGGTTGGGCAACATCCCGCTGGAGGAATGTTGCTTCTTCATCCTCCAGCCAGTGTTCACGGGGCTGTGCCTGCTCTGCTTCCTGCGCCGTGGGCAGGATTGGCAACGGCTCGGCGCCCCGCGCCGACGATGGTTCCCGCGTGTCTTGGGAGGGGGGCTGATCGCGTCCGGCGGAATGCTCGGGGGATGTGCCCTGGCGGCGGGAGGACGTTGGCTCTACCTCGGTCTGATCCTGCTCTGGAGCGCGCCGCCGCTGGCCCTGCATTGGTTCTACGGCGGCGATATTCTGTGGCGGGCGCGGCACGTCCTCGCGGCCAGCCTGATCCTGGCGACGGTCTACCTGTGGTCGGCGGACCGGGCGGCCATCAGCGCGCGGGTCTGGACGGTCTCGCCAGTGCATTCGACCGGCTGGAACCCGCTGGGGCTGCCGGTGGAGGAGGCCGTCTTTTTCCTGGTGACCAATCTGTTGGTGATTCAGGGTTTGCTGCTCTTTTTTCGGTGGAAGGCCCCGCCTGCCCGGATGCCATGAAAAACCGGGAAATGCTTTGGCCTGGCG
>CAXTVY010000091.1:5938-6359 GCA_964247665.1 uncultured Chthoniobacterales bacterium
ACGGATGCTGCCGCCTGCCTGGTGGCTCGCGCCCTGGGTACTCAGCCTGGTGCTCTTTGGCCTGCCGCACGGAGCGCTCGACCACGAGGTGCTTTTGCGGCTGTGGCGGCCCGTCCCCCCGCCGCGTTGGGCGCTCGGGGTGATCCTGGCGGGGTACGTTGCCATGAGTTTGGTCGTGGTCGCGGGCTGGTTCGTTGCATCTTCTGTGGTGTTTGCGGGCTTCATCGTGCTCACGTGGGCGCACTGGGGGCTGGCGGACCTGTGGTGGTCGTGGCAGCGGGATCGAGTCTACTTTACCTCGCGTTGGCACCGGGGGGTCTTCGCGGCGTGGCGGGGGGCGCTGCCGATGCTGATCCCACTGGCCGTTGACCCGTGGCTGTTCCGGCAGACGGCAGAGGCCATTTGCAACCCGTTCCAGCGC
>CAXTVY010000091.1:6369-15612 GCA_964247665.1 uncultured Chthoniobacterales bacterium
GACTTCAACTGGATGGAACACCCCGTGGTGCGGCTGATGGCGCTCGGAATCACGCTCGGCCTCGGCGCGGCAGACGGCGCGCTCGCTGGGCGCAGGGCGCGGACCTGGGGATTGAACCTCGTTGAAGGGCTGGCACTGCTCGTGTTTTTCGGCTTCCTCCCGGCGCTGGTGTCGGTCGGCTTTTACTTCGCGTTCTGGCATGGGCTGCGCCACGTCCGGCGGCTGATGCATTGGGAGGGCATCGGTTGGGTAGGATTCGCGCGGCAGGCGGCACCAGCCACGCTGGGCGCGCTGGTCATGCTGGGCGCGCTCGCGCTCGCCGTCCGCCACGATCCGGGCGGCCTCGGGGCCGTGGGCGTTTACTTGGCTCTGATCGCAGCACTCACCGTTCCCCACGCGGCCGTGGTCACACTCCTGGACTGGTACGAAGGACTCTGGCGTCCGCGGTGAGAGAGAGGTCGGCGGAGGTTGTGTGCAACCAAAGAAAGAGTGTGGGCGTACAAAGAATACCTGATACTTCGCCTCCACACGCCGGACAATTCCCTCGCCAAAAACTTCCATGCCCGAACTGACCTCCGCCCAATACTTTAGCGTCTACAATCTGCTCTCGCTGGCTATCGCCAGCATGATGGCCACTTTTGTTTACTTCGCGCTGGTACGCACGGAAATCAGCCTGAAATATCGTGGAGCTGTCACCGCCGGGGCGATGGTGGTCTTCATCGCGGCGTACCATTATTTCCGCATCTTCAATAATTGGGAGGCGGCCTACCACATCAACGCCGCCGGCGGCTACTCGCCCACGGGTGAGCCGTTCAACCACGCTTACCGTTACATCGACTGGATGCTCACCGTGCCGCTGCTGGTCGTCGAACTGGTCCTCGTGCTCGGCCTCTCGCGCAAGCAATCGGGCGCGCTGATCTTCAAGCTGGCCGTGGCTGCTTTCCTGATGATTGTGCTCGGCTTCGTTGGCGAGGGCGACCGCGCGAGCACGAGTGTCATGTCCGCACGCGGCCTTTGGGGCACGCTGAGCACGATCCCGTTTGTGTATATCCTGGTCATCTTGCTCGGCGAGATTCGCGCTTCGATGCAGCGTTCGAGCCCGCAGGTGTCGATCCTCTTGCGCAACACGGCGCTGTTGACCCTCTTTGCCTGGGGCTTCTATCCCATCGCCTACATGGCCCCGTTCTTTGGGCTGAAGGGCGCGGGTGTGGAAATGGGCCTACAGGTGGGCTACAGCTTGGCGGACATCATTGCCAAATGCGGTTACGGCCTCCTGATCCACGCCATCGCTGCGCATCGTACGGAGGAAGAAGCCGTCAAGGCATGACTTGGTGCGTGGTCGGTGAGTGCTGGTGATCATACGCCGGTGGCGCAATGGATGATCTGGTGATGGGCGGAGACGCAAGCCAAAGCCTTGTCGGGCGGCAGTGGCGGCGCTTGCGTAGTAAGTGAGCGCGTCAACGTCGAGCGAATGATGGTTGGAACAGCGAGATTTCACCAGATATGTCTAGCGGCCCCGTGTCACCAACCACTTCGTGGCGCCGCCGCCGACGTTGGAGTTCGTGATCGCTGCCAACCTGGGCTGATGCCTTGCGATTTCCTTTAGCCGGTGGTGATCGGGTCCCCCGGTTTTGGTCCAGAACGAGTGAGAGGTTGGGGTGCGTAGTACAGGTAGCTACTTTTTTGGGTGGATCAAGCGGTGGGCACGATGTTCGACCCTTTGGTGTCGGCAGCTTGGGCCTCGTTGCACGCTTGCACGGCCACCGAGAGCGAGCCATCGACGACGAGATCGGCGAACTTGCGGTAGGTTTCCGTGACCTCGCTACGGGCGGCGTTGCGCAGCCAGTCGATGAGCCAGAATCCGTGCAGGCTCAGGTTGCGAAAGAGCAGGTCGTGCGGCGAAACCTGTGGGAACTGCTGCCGAATCTCCTCCAGAAACACGCGGCGGCGCGCTACCGGCAATGGATCGGCCGGGCGTCACGAAAGCGGTTGGGGGCGAGGTTTGCAACTCGCCGCCACCATCTCATGAAGGCCACGCCTGTAATGCGGTATCTACCACTCGACGCAACTGTTCGCGGCTGGCACCGCCGGCCGCCTGCACAGACATCCCTTGATGAACAGTCATCACGTAGCGAGCAAGGTCTGCCGGACCGGCGTCTGTCGGCAAGTCCCCTTCCGATTGAGCGCGCTCCAGACGCTTGCGAAGGATCGATTCGCCGTCCGCACGGCGGTTGACGAGTTCGAGCCGGATCGAATCCGCCGCTTCGCCACTGGAAAGCGCACAACGTACCGTCAAACATCCGTGCGGATTGTCCGGACAGGTCACCCCGTCGGCCGAGGAAAGCAACAGGTGTTCAACGACGGCACGGGAGGTCGGCTGTTCCATGCTGCGGCGCAGAAAGGAAGCCGAATTTTCGATGTAGCGGTCCAATGCTTTGCGAAAAAGAGCCTCCTTGTTGCCGTAAGCGGCATAGAGGCTCGGACGATTGATCCCCATGGCAGCGGTCAGGTCCGACAAAGAGGTGCCCTCGTAGCCTTTTTGCCAGAACACTTTCAACGCGCGATCCAACGCCTGCTCGACGCAAAAGGCACGGGGCCGCCCTGGAGAAGCCGCAGATTTCGAGGATTTCATACCTGCCGATACAATAATCTATTTGACACCGCCCGTCGAGCTGGTATTTATGTACCGTTCGGTTCAGAATTACTCCCGCTACCAAGCCATAATTTGTACCAAATGATATACAAATCAATGAACATGTGTTTCCCAGCGCCACACCCATTGAACGGAGAGTCTTCTCAGACCGTTTCCTCCCACGCTCCGTTCATAGTTCGCCCTGCATCGCGGCACCACAGGGACTGCGATGGGATGGGAGGACGCGTGGGAACTCATCGTTCTCTGTGCCCAGCATGGGCCACAACCATTCTCGCTTCTCGCTGGATAGCCGAAAGCGTCTGAGGCCGCGCCACGCCGCGTTCCGCCGTTTCGTTCCTCCACAGATTACATTCACCTCAGAAAGCAGAAACCGCAGCAACCCAATCGAATCAAACCATCATGAGCAAACTCACAGGAAAAGTCGCCGTTGTCACCGGAGCCTCCAAAGGCATTGGAGCCGCCATCGCTAAAGCATTGGCCGCCGAGGGCGCATCCGTCGTCGTCAACTACGCCTCCAGCAAGGAAGGCGCGGACAAAACCGTCGATGAAATCTTCAAAACGGGTGGCAAGGCCGTCGCCGTGGGCGGCGATGTATCCAAAACCGCCGACGCGCAGGGAATCATCGACGCCGCTATCTCGAACTACGGACGCCTGGACATTCTGGTGAACAACTCCGGGGTGTACGAGTTCAGTCCCATCGAGACCATCACGGAGGAGCATTTCCACCGGCAATTCAACATCAACGTGCTCGGGCTGCTGCTCGTCACCCAAGCAGCTGTCAAACACCTGGGCGAGGGGGGCAGCATCATCAACATCGGCTCGGTCGTCACCCGTGTCACCCCGCCGAACAGCGCCGTTTACACCGGCACGAAGGGTGCGGTGGATGCCATCACCGGCGTGCTCTCACGCGAGCTTGGAGCGCGCAAGATCCGCGTCAACGCGCTGAACCCCGGCCTCGTGGAAACCGAAGGCACCAAGACCGCCGGCACCAGCGGCCCGGACAGCGAGATGGAAAAATCGATCATCCCGCAAACCCCGCTCGGCCGCGTCGGCCAGCCGCACGACATCGCTTCCATCGCGGTGTTTCTGGCCTCGGACGATTCCGGCTGGCTCACCGGCGAACAGCTTCTGGCTGGCGGTGGATTGCGCTGATCGAATCCGGCCAGACGGTTCGCTGCCGTCTCACCCGTCACGTCGCCAGGGGGCGCGGGGACGGGTGGGATGGCTCTCGGCCAAGCCATTTTTTGTTTCGCACGACATGGTTCCCTGTTCTCCAGTGATTGGCTTTCGCCCGGCGGTCCCCATTCTAAAGTCCGTCGGTCGCATCTTGGCCATGTACGAAAGTGCCTTGGCACCAGCCCGACTGACGGCCACGCAGTTCGTGATCCTCGGCGAGATCAATGCCCGGGAATCCAATCCCCCGCTCATCGCTGAACTCGCCCGGACGCTCTTGATCGACCGCGCGCGTCTGAACCGAAGCTTGCGTACCCTGGAACGCGGCGAGTTCGTACGCTTCGTCACGCACGGCGAAGGGCGATGCAGCAAGCGGGTCGAACTGACGGTGGCCGGTTTCACCAAGTTCCGGCAGGCGAGTCCGCTGTGGAGACACGCGCAGGCGCAGTCAGACGCCGTGCTCGGAAAACAACTCGCCACCGATCTGCGAGACACCTTGATGCTGCTCGCCTCCCTAGACGTCGTCGCTTCCCTGAATTTCAAGACACCTTTTTTATGACCACGCTGCAACCTGACAACGCCGTCCACATGGAGCCCTCACATCGCGCCGCCTTGCCTGATGGGCATCAGGTCAACCGCGAAGGTGAAACTCCGCCGCTTCCAGAAACAAAGAAACGCCGCTCCGGTGGCTTCGCGCTGGGCCTCCTGGCCCTGGCGGTCATCGCGTGGGTGAGCTGGCATTTCCTCGGTCAGGCGAAAGACGCCAGCGTGCACGACACCGCCGCCGCAGCCCCCGGCCCGGTGCCGGTGGGGGTGCAAACCGTCGCGTCGCAGCCCCTGCGCTTGTGGAACGACTTCTCCGGGCGGTTGCGTGCGGTGGATTCTGCCGAGATCCGGCCTGAGGTGAGCGGGCGCATCACCGAGGTGCGCTTCCAGGATGGCCAGAGCGTCAAAGCAGGCGACATCCTCGTCGTGATCGACCCACGGGTCTACGAGGCCGCCGTCGCCCGCGCCGAAGCCCGGATCACGGCGGCGAAGGCAACCTTGCAACTGACGAGTTCCAACGAAACGCGCGACACTTCTCTTCTGAAAACAAAGGCAATTTCGCAGCGTGAGTTCGATCAGACCGATAGCGCGAACAACAGCGCCAGCGCCGAACTGCTGACCGCGCAGGCCGATCTCAAAACCGCGCAGGTCGATGTCGATCACGCTTACGTGAAGGCTCCGATCGCCGGCCGGGTCAGCCGCGCGGAACTGACCGTGGGCAACCTCGTCCAGAGTGGTGCGGGCGCACCGTTGTTGCTGTCCATCGTGTCGGAGAACGGCATCTACGCCGACTTCGAGGTCGATGAGCAAACCTACTTGGAGACGATCCGCGACACCGCCAACGGCAACGCGCAAGAGGCGAAAATTCCCGTCGAGGTGGTCACTCCCGGCGACGCTGGCAAGACCTACAAGGGGTTCGTGCAGAACTTTGACAACCGTCTGGACCCGGCCTCCGGCACCATCCGCGCCCGCGCCAAGTTCCCCAACACAGACGCGTCTCTGGTGCCCGGAATGTTCGTCTCGGTCCGGCTGGCGAGCAGTCGTGAGCGGAACCTGCTGGTCATTGCGGACCAAGCGGTCGGCTACGACCAGAGTAAAAAGTTTGTCTACGTCGTTTCCCCGGCGAACAAGGTGATCTACCGCGAGGTGGAGCTGGGCCATGAACTCGGCGGCCAGCGCGTGGTGCTAAAGGGGCTCGCCGCGGGGGATCGGATCGTGGTGGACGGCTTGCAGCGTGTCCGTGCCGACGCCGTTGTGGCACCCAAGGAAGTCGCACCGGCGGCTCTGGCGGTAACGGACACCGTCTCCCAGACTGCTCAAGCCGACAACGCTGTGCAATCAAAGGAGTCCATCCCATGAACCTATCCCGCTTCTTCATTGACCGACCCATTTTTGCCGGGGTCATTTCGTTCATCATCTTCCTGGCGGGGCTGATTTCCGTCTTTCAGTTGCCTATTTCGGAATACCCCGAGGTCGTGCCAGCGACGATTGTGGTCAGCGCGCAGTTCCCGGGGGCCAATCCGAAGACCATCGCCGAGACGGTCGCCACCCCGCTGGAGGAGCAAATCAATGGCACCGAGGACATGCTCTACATGTTTTCGCAGGCCGCCAGCGACGGCACGTTGACGCTGACCATCACCTTCAAGCTCGGCACCGACGCCAACCTCGCGCAGCAGCTTGTCCAAAATCGGGTCAACCAGGCACTGCCTCGCCTGCCGGAAGTCACCCAGCGCATCGGCGTGACGACGATCAAGAGTTCGCCGGACCTGACGATGGTGGTCCACCTGGTTTCCAAGAGCGGGCGCTACGACATGCTCTACCTGCGCAACTACGCGGTCCTCAACGTGAAGGACCAACTCGCCAAGATTTCCGGGGTGGGGCAGGTGCAACTCTTTGGCTCCGGTGACTACGCCATGCGCGTGTGGCTCAACCCCGAGCGCGTGGCGGAGCGCGGCCTGACCGCCGACGAGGTGGTCGCCGCCATTCGCAGCCAGAACGTCCAGGCCAGTGCCGGTGTGATCGGCGGGCCACCCTACCAGCACGGCGTGCAGGTGCAGGTGCCCGTCAACGTGGAGGGACGCGTCAGCAACCCGGAGGAGTTCGGCGAGATGATCGTCAAGCGCAGCGCCGAAGGCGTCGTGACCCGGCTCAAAGACGTGGCCCGCGTGGAAATCGACGCCGCCGCGTACGGCCTGCGCTCACTCCTCGACAACCACGACGCCGTGGCCCTGCCGATCCTGGCGTTACCGGGTGCCAACGCCATCCATATTTCCGACCAGGTGCGCGCCACGATGGTCGAACTCAAGAAGGATTTCCCGGACGACGTGGATTATTCCATCGCCTACGACCCGACGGTGTTCGTGCGAGATTCCATTGAGGCGGTCATCCACACTTTGCTGGAGGCTCTGGCGCTGGTGGTGCTCGTGGTTATTCTCTTCCTCCAGACCTGGCGCGCTTCGATTATCCCGCTACTGGCTGTGCCGGTATCCATCGTGGGCACGTTCGCCGTGATGAACATGGTGCACGGCTCCATCAACGCCCTGTCGCTTTTCGGGTTGGTGCTGGCCATCGGCATCGTGGTGGACGACGCCATCGTGGTGGTCGAGAACGTGGAGCGCAACATCCACGAGGGGCTTTCGCCACACGACGCCACGATCAAAGCCATGAGCGAGGTGACGAGTCCTATCATCGCCATCACGCTGGTGCTCTGCGCGGTGTTCGTGCCCATCGCCTTCATCACCGGATTGACCGGCCAGTTTTATCGGCAGTTTGCGCTGACCATCGCGTTTTCGACAGTCATCTCGGCCTTCAATTCGCTGACGCTCAGCCCGGCGCTCGCCGCCATTTTACTTAAAGGCCACCACGATAAAAAAGATGGGCTGACGCGCCTGATCGAACGGGTGTTCGGCCCGTTCTTCGGCTGGTTCAACGGGCTCTTCGAGCGCAGCAGCCTTCGCTATGGCAACGGGGTGCGCGGCATCGTGGGACGCAAGTCGATTGCCCTGGTGATCTACGTGGTCCTGCTTGCCGGGACGTACTTCGCGTTCCTGAGGGTGCCGCCGGGCTTCGTCCCGGTGCAGGACAAGGCGTACTTGGTCTGCTTTGCCCAGTTGCCGGATGGCGCGAACCTGGAACGCACCGAAAGGGTGATCCGCGAGATGACCGACATCGCGCTCAAGGAGCCGGGGGTGCGTAACTCGGTCGCGTTTCCCGGCTTGTCGATCAACGGCTTCATCAACAGTCCCAGCGCGGGCATCGCGTTCCTGGGGCTGAAGCCCTTCGAGGAAAGGCGCGGTGCGGAACTGAGCGGTGCGGCCATCGCCAAGAAGCTCCAGGCGAAGTTCAACGGCGTGCAGGGCGCGTTCGTCGCGGTGTTCCCGCCGCCACCCGTACAAGGGTTAGGCACCATCGGCGGCTTCAAGCTCCAGGTCGAGGACCGGGCCGACCTCGGCTATGCCATGCTGGATAACGTCATGAAGCAGGTGCAGGCCAAGGCTGCGACAACACCCGAACTCGCCGGGGTCTTCAGTTCCTACCAGATCAACACGCCCCAACTCTTCGCGGATCTGGACCGCACCAAGGCGCAGCAACTCGGCGTCACCGCGCAGGACGTGTTCGATACGATGCAGATTTATCTAGGATCGTTTTACATCAACGATTTCAACAAGTTCGGGCGCACCTACCAGGTCATCGCGCAAGCGGATAAGTCGTTTCGCTCCAAGCCGGACGACATCCTCAAGCTCAAGATTCGCAACGCTTCCGGGGCCATGGTTCCGCTGGGCGCGATGATCCGGCTGAGCGACTCCACCGGGCCGGAGAGCGCCATGCGTTACAACGCCTACCGCTCTGCCGACCTGAACGGAGGAGCCGCTCCCGGATTTTCGAGCGGCCAGTCGCAGACGGCAATCACGCGCATCCTCAAAGAAACCCTGCCCAAGGGCATGAACTGGGAGTGGACTGAACTGACCTTCCAGCAAGAGATCGCCGGGAATACGGCGCTCATCGTCTTCCCGATCTGCGTACTCCTCGTCTATCTCGTGCTGTCGGCGAAGTACGAAAGCCTTTTCCTGCCGCTGGCGGTGATCCTGATCGTGCCGCTGTGCTTGCTCTCCGCGATTTGCGGCGTCTGGCTGAGCCAGGGAGACGACAACATCTTCACGCAGATCGGCTTCTTTGTGCTGGCCGCGCTGGCGTGCAAGAATGCCATCCTGATCGTGGAGTTTGCCCGGGAACTGGAGACGGATGGCAAGGAAACCCTCGCCGCTGCCATCGAGGCTGCGCGCTTGCGGCTGCGCCCGATCCTGATGACCTCGCTTGCCTTCATCATGGGCGTCGTGCCACTCGTCCTCTCGCACGGTGCGGGAGCCGAGATGCGCCGGGCCATGGGCATCGCGGTGTTCTCTGGCATGCTGGGCGTCACAGTCTTCGGCCTCTTTTTGACGCCCGTCTTCTACGTGGTGTTCCGGACGCTGGAGAAGCGGATCACGGGCCGTACCCGCCCGGTCAACCACAGCCACGGACATGCCGCACCCATCGAAACGCTTGTTCCGCACGCCGCGCCGGAAGCGGCTGTTTCGCGCTGACATTCCATCGATAGTATACTCAGGGAATGTCCTGGCAGTTGGTAGATAATTACTTTGGCATGGGTATTTTTCCTGTCGAAATGCGGGTAGATGAACATCATTTCCATCTATCGGAAGTTCCCCGCGCAAGCCGCTTGCCTCGCGCATCTTGAGGCCGTTCGCTGGCAGGGCAAGCCGACGTGCCCGTACTGCAAAAATCAGAATTCGACGGCGGTTCCCAAGGAACACCGGCACCATTGTAATACCTGCAACACCAGTTTTTCCGTCACGGTCGGCACCATCTTCCAC
>CAXTVY010000092.1:0-14200 GCA_964247665.1 uncultured Chthoniobacterales bacterium
GCTCAAGGAGGCGAGGTTTTCCAAAAGCAACCCGCCAAACCGACCGATCTGAGCCGCGACAAAAACCTGTACGCGGTGGGTTACGCGCACCTCGACACCCAGTGGCGGTGGATCTATCCCGAAACCATCCGCGATTACATCCGCAACACCATGGAGCAGAACTTCGCGCTCATGGAGAAGTACCCGAACTACGTCTTCAATTTCACCGGGTCGCGCCGCTACGAGTTCATGAAGGAGTACTACCCCGAGGAGTACGCGCGGGTGAAGAAATACGTGGCAACCGGGCAATGGTTTCCCGCTGGGTCATCGGTGGACGAGGGCGACGCGAACGTGCCCTCGCTCGAATCGATGACGCGGCACTTCCTTTACGGCAACCATTTTTTCCAAAGTGAGTTCGGCAAGCAGAGCGAGGAATTCATGCTGCCGGATTGCTTCGGCTTTCCCGCCTCGCTGCCCACTGTCTTGGCGCACGGTGGCATCAAAGGTTTCTCCACCCAGAAGCTGACGTGGGGCAGCGCCGTGGGGATTCCCTTCAACGTCGGCACATGGACTGGCCCGGACGGCTCGACGATCCTCGCCGCGCTCAATCCTGGCGGCTACGGCAACCAGGTCAATGAGGACCTGAGCCGGAGCGACCAGTGGCTCAAGCGCATCGACGAGGACGGGCAGAAATCGGGCGTGTACGCGGACTTCAAATATTTCGGCATCGGCGACCGGGGTGGGGCCGCGAAGGATTCCACCGTGGAATGGATCGAGCGCGCCCTGGTCAGCGGCGGGCCGGTGCGGGTGATTTCTGCGCCTGCCGACCGGATTTTCAAGGACATCACGCCCGCCCTGGCAGCCAAACTACCGAACTACCAGGGAGAATTGGAACTGGTTCAGCACTCCGACGGCGCGCTTTCCTCCGAGGCGTACATGAAGCGGTGGAACCGCAAGAACGAGCAACTCGCCCAAGCCGCCGAAGGGGCCGCCACCGCCGCCGCGTGGCTGGGGGTGTTTCCGTATCCCTACGACCCGCTGTACCGCGCCTGGGACCTCGTGCTTGGCTCGCAGATGCACGACATCCTACCCGGCACCAGCGTGCCGAAGGCGTATGAGTATTCCTGGAACGACGAGGTGCTCGCCCTCAACCAGTTTGCCAGCGTCACCGAGCGCGCCTCGGCGGGCGTGCTTTCCATGCTCGACACGCGCGCTCAGGGGGTGCCTATCGCAGTGTACAACCCACTTTCCGTCGAACGCGAGGACACCGTGGAGGCGACGGTCCCCTGGACGGGGCCGGCCCCCGCCACCGTGACAGCCTACGACCCGCAGGGACAACCCGTCCGCACCCAGATCCTCGACCGGCAGGGCACGATGCTTCACGTCCTCTTCGTTGCCCGGGTGCCGTCGGTGGGCTACGCCGTCTATGACCTGCGCCCCGACGCAGCCCCACCGGCCGGACCGGTGCTCAGCGTCAGCGCCAGTGCGCTGGAGAACGCCCGTTACCGTGTCACGCTCAACGCGGACGGCGACATCGCTTCGCTCTTCGACAAGTCACTCGGCAAGGAAATGCTCTCCGCCCCGGCCCGGCTCTCCATCCACACGGAGAATTCCTTCGCCTATCCGGCGTGGAACATGAACTGGGAGGACCGCCTGCTGCCCGTCCGCGCGTTTGTGGGCGGACCGGCCAAAATCCGCATCGCCGAGAACGGCCCCGCCCGGGTGGCGCTCGAAGTCGAGCGGAGCACGGAAAATTCCACGTTCGTGCAGCAGATTCGTCTCGCCGCCGGCACGGCCGGGGACCGGGTGGAGGTTGTCAATCGGATCGACTGGCGCACCCTCGGCGCGAGCCTGCGGGCGGATTTCCCGCTGGCCGCCGCCAACCCCGAGGCCACCTTCGACGACAAGGCCGGGGTCACGCGGCGCGGCAACGACGATCCGAAGCACTTCGAGCTGGCTCAGCAACAGTGGATGGACCTCACGGACAAGGACGGCAGCCAGGGCGTGTCGGTGCTCAACGATTCCAAGTTCGGCAGCGACAAGCCCGACGACCACACCCTGCGCCTGACGATGCTCTACACGCCCGCCACGCGCAACCGCTACCCGGACCAGAGCACACAGGACATCGGACGGCACGAGATCACCTTTGCGCTCGCGGCACATCGCGGCGGCGAAGAGGAGGGGCGCACGCCCTGGCAGGCGGCGCGGCTCAACCAGCCGTTGTGCGCTTTTTTGCCCGCGGCGCATCCCGGGCCGCTCGGCCGTTCGTTCTCGCTGGTGTCGCTCAACAGCGATCAGGTGCAAATCGCCGCCGTGAAGCAAGCCGAGGACTCGGACGAGATCGTCGTCCGGCTGAAGGAACTGACCGGCAAAGCGGCGGCCGGGCTGGCGCTTCGCTTTCCGGCGGCCATCAGCGCGGCCCGCGAGGTGGATGCCCAGGAGCGGCCGGTCGGCAGTGCTACGGTGAAGGATGGCGCGCTTGTTTTCGATATGAGAAAGTTCGGCCTGCGGGCGTTCGCGCTCAAGGTCGCCCCGCCGGCCGCGGGCGCGGCGCGCGCCACCAGTCAGCCCGTGCCCTTGGTCTACGACACCGCTGTCGCCAGTTCGCGCGCCCGGCGCACAGACGGCGCGATGGATAAGGATGGTGGTGCCTACCCCGCCGAGATGTTCCCCGCCCAACTCCAGCAGGAAGGCGTTGAGTTTCACCTCGGCCCGGCGGCCGACGGCGCGAGGAACGCCCTCGCGGCGCGGGGGCAGCGCCTCTCCTTGCCCGCCGGTGAATTCAACCGGGTTCATGTGCTTGCCGCCGCCGACGGCGACGCGGCGGCGCGGATCAAGGTCGGCGACGCGGAGCAGCCTTTCGACGTGCCGAACTGGACGGGCTACGTCGGGCAATGGGACAACCGGCTCTGGAACCCGGCCGACGAGAGCGTGGAACACAAGGGCGCGCCTATCGGCCTAGTGCCGGGCTTCATCAAACGCGCGCCGGTCGCCTGGTTTGCCACGCACCACAGCACGCCGCAAGGCGATGCCTTTTACGAATACTCTTACCTGTTTCAACTCTCCTACGACCTGCCGTCCGGCGCGAAATCCCTGACCTTGCCCGACGACCCGAAGATCCGCGTCTTCGCCGTGAGCGTCAGCCGCGAGCCATCCGCCGCGCCACCCGCCACGCCGCTCTACGATACGCTCGCCGACCATCAGCCCGGCGGTGCGCCGATCATTCCGCAGGCGGGTCAGAGTTTCCACGACGCGACCGAGATCACCCTGCTGCCGCCGCTTTACCACCAGCCGCGCGACCTGCGCTACACGCTCGATGGCAGCGAACCCACGGCGGCTTCCCACGTCTACGACGGTCCGTTCACCATCGCCGACACGGCGAACCTCGCCGTCCGGCAGATCACGCCGGATGGCAAGGCTGGCCCGGTGGTCCGGGGCGTGGTCGCGGTGCATGACCGGATTCCGCCCCGGCTGCTGGACGCCGTGGCCGGGGAGTCGGGCAACACCCTGCAACTGAGTTTCTCCGAGCCACTGGCTGCCGGGCCGGCACAGGACCCGGAAAACTACGTGATCCACCCGCCGCTCGCACTGATCAGTGCCACGCCGTCGGCGAACCGGCGGGAAGTCATGCTCACTTTCGGTGCGCCGATGGCCGTGGGCACCACTTACAACCTGGCGTTACGAAAGTTGCAGGACACCGCCCCCGGCGGCAACGTGATCCAGCCGGTCACGCGACCATTCAACGCCCGCAACATCGTCTACGCCTTCGATGCACCCACCCTTCCCGCTGGTGGTGTGAACCAGCCCGCCCCCGGCCTACCGGTCCTGAAGACCGATCATTGGACGATGAACGTGCTCGTCAAGGCCGACCTCAAACCGGCCGGCCGCGTCGTTCTCGCGGGATTTGGCCGGAACGTGGACCAGCCGGAGAGCGATTCCAACCGCTTCTTCGCCGTCTACCCCGACGGCATCCGGTTCCTGGTCTCGCCGCAGGCGGACGTGAAGACGAACTCCCCACTCGATCTCGGACGCTGGCAGATGCTCACGGCCACCTGTGATGGTGATTCGCTGACCATTTACAAGGACGCGGTGCCGATCATGAAGAAGCGGATGGCAATCGACGCGGACGCCGAACCGACGGTGAGTATCGGCGTGGTCGATCCATGGGACCACCAGCGCGCTTTCGTGGGCGGCATCCAAAACTTCTCCATTCGCCGGGGCGCGCTGAACGAGGACGAGGTGAAGCAGCTTCTCGCCGCAACCAAGCCAGCCGAATGAGAAAGGACCGTCCACACGTCGCCCGGAGGGTTCTCGCGCTCCTGGCCGCGCTGTGGCCGGGGGCGATTTCGGCCCACCCGACGCAGGCCGTCACTTTGCAGGTGATCGTTGCGCCCACCGGCGAATTTCGTGCCAGCCTCAGCTTCGATTTGCTTGCCTACGCGTTGCGCAAGCCTTCCGTCGATGCGGCCAACGAGGAGATGCAAGCCCTCTTGGACGGCCCCCGGCCGACGCTTGCCCGGGCGCTTGCCGTCGCCAACGACCAACTCCGCCGGGAAGTCGTGGTACGCACGGACGCCGGGGACGCCGCCCCCTCGGGCTGGAAATTGCCGGGTCTACCGGAGGTCGATGCCGCCCTGGCCCGCCATGTCGTGCCGCGCATCCTTATGGCCGGAGACATCGCCTTTTCCGGCACGCTACCCGCCGCTGCCCGCACGATTTCCATCCGCCTACCCTACGTGCTCGGCGAAGCCGTTCACGTCTACGCCGTCCCGGGCGGAGAGGGTGAAGGCCAGCTTGTGGCGGCGGGCGAATACTCCAACGTAGTCACGTTTAAGTTGCGGACCGGGGAGGCGTCACCACGCCCGCCGTCCCTCCGCCGCGAGGCAGTCACGGGGGGCACGGCGGTCGCCGTTGCGTTGCTGAGCGTGCTGTGGTTGTGGCGCCGTCCCTGGCACCGGCGGCTCGGCGGGAATCCGGCGTAGCCCATGGCCCGCACGGAAAACATCGACGGTCCTCCCCCATGAAGCTCACCGTGCGACGCTTGAAGAAATGGCTGCGAACGTGGGCGGTCATTGGAACGCTCCTTTGCGCGTTGCGTCCGGCGTCGGCGCACCCGCTCGGTCCGGCGAGCGTGGATCATTACAGCCATCTTAGCCTCACGCCCGGCAAGGTCATCCTGGTTTATACCTTGGACATGGCTGAAATCGCCACGGTCGGGGAGACCCACCGCATCGACACGAACGGCGACGGCAATCTGGATGACGCCGAGAAGTCGGCCTACGCCCGGGAGCGCGCGGGGGAACTGGCGGCGGGATTGCATCTGATGGTCAACGGCCAGCCCCTGGCGCTGACGCCCGTCGATCCCAAGATCAGCGTGCTCATCGGTCAAGCCAATCTGCCGACGCTGCGTTTGTCCGCTGTGATGGAAACGGCCCCCGGCGCGTTGGCGGCGGCCTTCCGGGGCGACGGGGCGCAAGCGGGTGCCTTCCGCGACGACAACGACCCCGGCCGCGTCGGATGGCGGCAGATCGGGGTGAGCGGCCTGGGGTTGCGGATCGTGGACCAATCGGCCAACGGCGGGCCAGCGACCGCCCCTGCGCCGGGAGATGCCGCCGACGCCATGGGAGATCGGACGAACGTGCACACGGTCGATTTTCACTTTGTTCCCGGCGGGGCCGCCGACCCTGCCCCGGCGGCGGTCACCCCGCCCGGGAGACGCGAGGCTGACCCATTTGCCGCCCTGATGACGGCGGGACGCCTCGCCCCGGTCAAAGCCCTGCTATTTCTGCTGGCGGCGGCGGGGCTGGGCAGCCTGCACGCGCTGTCGCCCGGCCACGGCAAAACGCTCGTGGCGGCGTACCTGGTGGGATCGCGCGGCACGTTGCGCCATGCGTTCATCCTCGGGCTGATCGTCACGGTCACGCACACGGCGGGAATTTTCACGTTGGGTTTTATCACCCTCTTTGCCTCGCGTTACCTGCTGCCCGAAACGCTTTATCCGTGGTTGTCGGCGGCTTCCGGGTTGGTGATCGCGCAGGTGGGGCTGTTCCGCCTGTTCGGGCGCGGTGGGCACCACCACCATGAGCACGGTCACGCGCATGAGCACGGTCACAACCATGAACATGCCCACGGCCACAGCCACGGGAACGAACATGCCCATGGCCACGCGCATCCTCATCACGAGCACGAACACGGACATGAACATGAGCACGGTCACAGTCATTTGCCGCCGCCCGGCGAACCGGTCACCGGGCGCAGCCTGCTCGCCCTGGGCGTATCCGGCGGGATGGTGCCGTGTCCCTCGGCCCTGATCGTGTTGCTGAGCGCGGTGGCGCTGCACCAGATCGGCTTCGGATTGCTGCTCATCGTGGCGTTCAGCATCGGGCTGGCCGGGATGCTCATCGGCATCGGCATCGCGGTGGTCCGCGCCCACCACTTTCTCAGCCAGCGCGAACTCCTGCCGCACTGGTTCTTGCACTATGTGCCGAAGGCGAGTGCGCTTGCCATCGTCGGCATCGGTCTGGCCATTGCCGCCCCCGCCGTCATGCTGCTGGCCAAACGATACGGCAGTTAGCAAAACCACCGTGCAAAGCGCGGGCTGGTTTCCAAAACTCATTCGTGACGGCCCATCCGGGCAAGCCGTGGCACCTCCTGTGCGTGCGGGCAGTGCTTCCGGCCTCGCACTACCGAGACGACCCATCATCGGGCTCAACCCCGGCCACCATGCTCTTGGCCACTGGGGCTCTTCGGCACGCAACGACCCTACGCAGGGGCGCGTGCGGATTGACCCAGGAAGGGAAGGATCGACACAATGTCGGCCCGGATAAAGCGTGTCTGATTCGTATTAGCTTGCAGATCATCATGCGCTTGCATTATCAACCTGATCGGCATGAACCGTCCGCCCCTCCTCGGTACGCTAGCCGCCTGGGCAGCCCTGCTCCTCGCATTGGCTGCGGTGGGAGTCACGAAATCGCGGGCAGCCTCCGGCGCGTTGATCGTCGCTGGATTGAGCGGCACGTCCGCCAACGCGGAGGAGTTTGAGCGCCTCTCGGGCGAAACGAAACGCCTGCTCGCCGAACGGGGCATCCCCCTGGAAAACGTGCAGACCCTCGGCGGTAAGGTCACCCGCGAGACCATCCTCCAAAAGCTGTCCGCCGCAGCGGGGACTTGTTCGGCGGACGATGAATTTTGGCTCGTCCTTTACGGCCATGGCGGTAGATCGAAGGGCGGCGCACCCGCCTTTCAGGTGAGCGGACCGCGCCTGACCGCGCCCGACCTCAAAAGTGCGCTCGACGCCATCCCCGCCCGGCAATTCGTCTTCGTCGGCACGAGCGATAGCGGGGCCTTTCTCCCCCTGTTGCAAAATCCGCGCCGTGCCGTCCTCTCCGCCACCCGGGCCGACGGTGAAAGCGGCCTGCCGCGTTTCCCCGGTGCATGGGTCAGCGCGTTGGCCGAAAATCCCAAGGCCGCGTTTGCTGCGGTCGCTGCGCGGGCGGCGGCGGCGACCGAGAGAGAATATGTCTCTGCCAGCCTCGCCGTGACCGAACACCCGCAATTGGCGGACCCATCGACGGGCAAAATCCTCGAAGCGCCTTTCGGCGTGAACCTGCCGTCCGCCGATGAGGCTGGGACACCACTCGCCGCCGACCAGGCCGAGACTCCCGGCGACACCTCTCCCAAAGGCGCAGGCGTGGCGGATATCCCCGTGAAGATCAAGGACCCCGCCGCACAGTGGGAACGGCAACCTGCCACCGACGTCACGCGTCGGATCGTCGCCGACGCCCGCGCCGTGGAAAATCCCGAGGGACACGCGGCGCTGGTACTCGAACAGCGCATCGGCTTCACCATTGAGGAAGACCGCACGACAGACACCCGCACCTACCGACGGGTTTTCATCGCGCGCGAGGAGGCGGTCGAAGACTGGGCCAACCAGTTCCTGCCGCAATCGCCTCCCAGCGTGACCAGCAAGCTCGAACTCGCGCGCGTGATCCAACCGGACGGCACCGTCACCGCCTACAACCCCGCCCGGTTGCCCGCCGTGTCGGACCCGGATTCGGGTGATAGCAGCGGCATGAGCATGGTGTTCCTGCCCAACGCGCGGGCGGGCTGCGTGATCGAAATCAGCTATCGCACCCAGGCGCTGCTGAATGCGTCGCTGCCGCACGTCTCGGAGGTGTTGCCCATCCAGCGCGAGGTTCCCGTGCTCCAGACCTCCCTGGAGGTCCGTGTGCCAGCGAAGGGCACGTATCACGTCGCCCTCAACAACCTGCCCAACGCCAAGGCCGAGGAATCCACCGATCACGGACGGCGCGTCTACCGCTGGCGGCTCGGGCCGCTCGCGGCGGCGGAATCGCTGCCGGGCGACCCGCCCGCTTCACAATGGGTGACGGCGGTTGCGGTCAGCTCGCTGCCGTCGTGGGACGAGTTTGCGGTGTGGTTCCGCCGGATCGCGCAAGGCTCGGACCTGATCGACGACACGGTGCGCAAGACCGCCGGCGAGTTGGGCAACGGTGCCACGAACCGCGTGGACTGCATCCGCCGGTCGTTCGAGTTCGTGTCGGCGTTGCGCTACGTAGCGGTAGAGTGTGGGGTGCACGGCTTCCGACCACGCACCCCGGCGCAGGTGTTGTCCAACCGTTACGGCGACTGCAAGGACAAGGCGAATCTGCTCGTCGCGCTGCTGCGCTGCCAGAACATCCCCGCGAGCTTCGTTCTACTCAACCGTGGGTCGGCGACGGATGTGAGCTTTCCGAGCTGGCAGTTCAATCATGCCATCTGCTTCGTGCCGCGCGCGCCGGAAGCCGGACAGCCGGACGATCTGTGGTTGGATTCCACTGACAGCGTGACGCCCTTCGGCTTCGTGCCGCCGGGTGACTATGGCCGGGCGGGGCTGGTTTTCGACAAAGACAAGGCGGATTTCAAGACGGTGGTCAACGGCAAAGGCACGGTGTCGGAGGTCCGCGACACCTGGGAACTCGCTCAGGATGACAAGGGTGGCTGGCAGGGGAGTTTCCACCGCGCCGCGACGGGTCTGGCTGACGACGGCTTGCGCCGGGCGTTTCGCGGGCTGACGCCGGTTCAACGCGGGGCGCGGCTCTACGGGATGCTCACCGACCTGTGGCCGAGCGGGGACTTCACACGGAGCGCAGTGAGTGATGTCAGCGCGTTGCACGACGGTGTGGAACTGCGCGCGGAGGTGGCGGCGGCGGGTGGCGATTTGCCGCGGGTCCAGCCATCCGGGCTGGAGATTTTCGATTCGCCCACGCGGGACCGGCCGTTGTGGCTCAATGACGGTCAACCCATGACGCTCTCGCAGACGGTGCGGTTGCGGTACGCGGCCCCGGACAAAGTGCCGATGCCCCTGCCGCCGCCCCGGCAGACGGAAATTGGAGGGCAGAAAATGAGCGTCGCCTGGGAACGCGTGGACGAGCGCACCGTGCGGCGCGTGGCGCGGCTCGAACTGTTGCGGCCCATGGTGCCCACCGCCGATTACGCCGCTTTGCGCCAAGCCATCCGCAGTTGGAGCATGGCGCTGGCGCGTTAGCGCGTTTCTCCCCGTTTTCTACCTGACCAATGACTGCCGCCACCGACCTTGCCCCCCTTCCTGCTTCCAACCACGCGGCCAGTGAGGCCGACGTGGAACTGCTGCGCGGCGTCCCGGCGCGTTACCAACGCCTCGCCGCCGAACTCGGCAAGCGAATCATCGGTCAGGACGAGATCATCCGCGACCTTTTCGTTGCCTTGGCCGTGCAGGGACACGTCCTGATGATCGGTGTGCCCGGCCTCGCCAAGACGCTGCTCGTCCGCAGCCTCGCGGAGATTCTCGCGTTGCAATTCCAGCGCATCCAGTTCACCCCCGACCTGATGCCCAGCGACATCACGGGCACGGAGATCATCGAGGAAACGCCGGACGGCAAGCGCGAGTTCCGCTTCATCCCCGGTCCGATCTTCGCCAACCTGCTGCTGGCCGACGAGATCAACCGCACGCCGCCCAAGACCCAGGCCGCCCTGCTCGAAGCCATGCAGGAACGGCACGTCACCGTGGCTGGGAGCACGTATGCGCTGCCTTCACCCTTCTTTGTGTTGGCCACGCAAAATCCCATCGAGCAGGAGGGGACCTACCCGCTGCCCGAGGCGCAGTTGGACCGCTTCATGTTCAACCTGCGCGTGGACTATCCTTCGCACGCGGAAGAGGTGCGTATCCTGTTGGAAACGACGACGGACCGCGCCGAGGGGTTGGAGAAGGTCTGGTCGGGCGAGGAAATGCTCGCGCTGCAACGTGCCGTGCGGCAGGTGCCCGTGCCGCCGTCGGTGGCGGAATACGCCGTGTCGCTCGTCCAGGCGACGCGCCCGAACGGGCCGAAGCCGTCGGATTTCGTCAAGCGTTACCTGCAATGGGGAGCGGGGCCGCGCGCTTCGCAGTACCTCGCGCTTGCGGGCAAGGCGTTTGCAGTGCTGGACGGACGTTTCAATGTGGCCAAGGCCGACATCCAGCGCGCGGCTAAGCTCGTGCTGCGGCATCGTCTCATCGCCAACTACCGCGCCGAGGCGGACCACCTCACGGTCGATGGCATCATTGACAAACTCCTGGAGAGTCTCCGGTGAACAAGGTCCCGCCGCCGCTCCCGCGACCGCCTTCCACGCCGTTCGTGCCCGCACGCACGGCGGCCGACCATGCGCACCTGCCTGCCTGGCGGCAACCGCCCCCTTTGCCGTCCGACCCGGCACGGACTTTGTTGGCATCCCGGCGGCAACGGACGGAGGCGCACCTGACCCAGCAGGCTCCCATGACGACGCTCCCGCCGGTGGACCTGCGGCTGCTGGCTGACCTGCCTTCGCTTACGCTCCGGGCGCGCTATCTGGTCGAAGGTTTCCTGAGCGGGCGGCACCGCAGCCCGCAGA
Source organism: uncultured Chthoniobacterales bacterium (assembly GCA_964247665.1). Classification (GTDB taxonomy): domain Bacteria; phylum Verrucomicrobiota; class Verrucomicrobiia; order Chthoniobacterales; family SZAS-18; genus CAHJWO01. Next base: position 10,882 of record CAXTVY010000092.1, read on the forward strand.
AAGGTTCGTCCGTGGAGTTTGCCGAGTACCGCAATTATCAACCCGGCGACGACCTGCGGCGCGTGGACTGGCGGCTCTTTGGCCGGAGCGACCGGTTGTGCGTCAAACAGTACGAGGAAGAAACCCAGTTGAGAACCTTCGCCGTGTACGACGCCAGTGCGTCGATGAACTACCATTCGCGCCCGGAAATCCTGCGCAAGGCCGAGTTCGCACGGCTCGTGTTGGCGGCGGCGGGCTTGCTGGCGCAACGACAGGGCGACGCGGTTGGGCTCGGAGTGGCGGGCACGGAATTGCGAGACTTTCTGCACGCACGCGCGTCGGCCTCGCACTGGCGGGCGTTCGTCGGGCGGCTGGAAGCGGCAGCGGTCGGCGGGCAGACGGCGCTGGCCCGGTCGCTGGAAGACTTGGCGGAGGTGATCCCGCCACGTTCGCTGGTGATCGTGGCGAGCGACTTTTACGAGGATGCCGCCCCACTCCAGGCGGCGTTGCAGCGGCTGCGCTATGACCGTCACGACCTCATCGGCCTGCATGTCCTCGACCCGATGGAAATCGATTTCGACCTCGATCAGACCGGCAACTTTACAGACCTCGAAATTGGCACGCGTCTGAAGCTCGATGCCCCCGCCGCACGCCGGGGATACCTGGAGCGATTCCGCCAATTCCGCGCGGAACTGGAGAACACTTTTCAGGCGGCAGGCGGCGAACTCATGTCCCTGCGCACCGATCAGCCGCCGTTCGAGGCGCTCGCCAGCTATCTGGCGCAAAGGGAGCAACGGCGGTGAACTGGCTTTTTCCCGGCTTTCTTTCGGGCGGGCTGCTCATTGGCCTGCCGCTGGCGCTGCATTTCCTGCGCCGCCGGCCAAAAATGGTGGTGCCGTTTCCGTCGCTGCGGTTCCTCGGGGCAACTGCCTTGCGCGACACGCGCCGACATCAGCTTCGCCGCTGGCTGACGCTGCTGCTGCGCTGCCTGGTCATCGGTTGCATCACAGCGGCGTTCGCACGGCCGTTCTGGACGAACGCCGCTGCCGCCGGACGCCGCGCGCTGGTCATTGCGGTGGATAATTCCATGAGTATGCAGGCAACGGGGCGCTGGGAAGGCGCGCGTGCCTGGGCGTTTCAGCAACTCGACGCCTTGCAGCCGGGTGATCACGCAGCGATCCTCGTCATGCATCCGGCCCCAACGTGGCTCGCGCCCATGACCGACGACCTTGCCCACGTGCGGGCGGTGTTGCAGGAAGCGCGGCCCGGTTTCGAGAAAACGCGCTATGCCCCGGCCTTGCAACTGGCGGGCGACGCGCTAGCGGCGACGCCCGCCGGGACGAAGACGCTCGCCTGGATGGCCGACGAACAACGGATCGGCTGGCTGGGCGTGGATTTGAACCGTGCGCTGCCCGCGGGGGTGAAGGTCCGTCTCGCGCCGTCCGCCCTGCCGCCGGGCCGGCAGGCGGCAATCGTGAATCTGCACCGCCTGGGTGCCGGTGCGGCCGATGCGCGGCCGGGCGTCGCCGCCACCGTGCGGTTGTTCCAGCCGGAGCAGGACCAGCGGCGGATCGCGGTGCTGGTGAATGGACAAACGCTTGCCGAGCAAACGGTTTCCCTGCACGCGGGCGACAACCCGGTGGAACTGCGTTTCAACCTGCCGCCCGACACGCCCGGTGTGCGCGTCTCCCTGGTCGAGCCGGACGACCTGCCCGCCGACGACACGGCTTGGCTGGCCCTGGCCAAGCCCGCGGCTGGCAAGGTGTTGCTCGACACCACGCCGGGCACGGATTTTCTCGCGCACGCCCTTCACTCCACGCAAAGTCTGGAAGCGGGCGGGCTGGAGCCGGTATCTTTGCCGGAGGGTCCGTGGCCGCTGGATGCGGTGGCCATCCTACGTGGTTCCGTTGCGTTTCGTCCGCCGGAGCTCGAACGCCTGGAACAGTTCGCGGGCAGTGGCGGACCGGTGTGGTTATTCATTGATGGGTCCGCCGAGCAAATCGCCTGGCTGCAAAAGGCAGGGATCGGAGTCACCCCGCGCGACCCCGGGCCGAACGGCGGCACCGAGCACCTGCGCGACTGGGACCCGGAACACCCGACCCTCGCGGCGTTCGCCGGACAAAGCCTGCTGCCATTGCTCAACGTGGAATTTTATCGCGGCTTCGATCTGGCGGGCGAGGCGCTGACGCCCATCGCCAATTGGTCCGACGGCAAGACGGCCCTGGCGGAGTGGAACAGCGGCGGCCGGCGGTTTCTCCTGGCCGGGTTCCCCCTGGAGCGCGGGTCGACCAATTGGCCTGCCCAACCCTCTTTTGTTCCCTGGGTGCACCAGGCGGCGCTCTGGCTGGGTTCGGCCGGAGCCGCGCGCAGCGATTGGCGGGTCGGCGACGTGATCCCGCTGCCGCCGGGTGAGGGCGTCTGGCGTGCGTTGGACACCGCGTCGCCGGTGGCGGATCAACCCGTCAGCGGCAAGGTGCGGCCCGGCGCGCCCGGGTTGTACGCGTATGTCGGCAGAGGAGGGGAGCGCAAGGTTTACGCGGTCAACCCGCCAATCGAGGAATCCGACCTCGCGCCCTGGCCCAATTTCGAGCAACTCACGGCCCTGGAATCCACCGCGCCTCCGCCGTCTGCCGGACCGGCTCCATCGGCGGCGTTGTCAATCAACGGCGAGGCGGCGGAAAATCAGCAACGCTTCTGGTGGTGGGTGCTGGCCGCCTGCGGGGCGTTCATCCTCGCCGAACTCGCCCTGGCCAACCGCACTGCCATGTGATTAGACCCTGATTCGGATCGCCCCATGAACATGCCGCTCCCCGCTGCCGTTCCCCTCACCGAACGCCTGCTGCGCCAGCACGACCGTTGGACGCGTCTGGCCTGGCCGCTTCTCATCGTCGCGGCCGGGCTGGCGGCCACGCTCGGATTGGAGTGGCGGCGGCATCCATCCCTTGCGCGGGTCGAGCAATGGGGCAGCCAGGGGCGTTGGTGGGCCGCCGGGGTGGCATTGACGTTCCTGGTGGCTGGAGGTGTGTGGCTTTTGCGACGGCGCGCCGGATTGCTCGGCGCACGGCGGCTCGACCTGCGTTTGGACGCCAAGAACCGGCTGGAAACCGCCGCTTGCCTGCGTGGCGACGCCGGTGCGATGGCACAGGCCCAGCGCGAGGAAGCCACCGATTTTCTCACGCGTCAACACGCCGCGCCAGCCCGTCGCGCGCCGCTCGTGGCGCTCGGCCTGCTGGCCGCCCTCCTGGCGCTGGCACATCTGGCCGCGCTGCTTTGTTGGACGCGCCCTTGGGTCCGCCCTGCCGCCGCCGTGGCCAAGCCGCTTCCCCAACCCTCCCCGGCC
>CAXTVY010000092.1:14210-15511 GCA_964247665.1 uncultured Chthoniobacterales bacterium
CGCCAATCGAGGAAGTTCCCCTGCAAGCCTTGGCCGTGTCGGCCAGCGGGCTGCGCGACCTGGTGTTGGAAATGTCCGTCAACGGGCAGCCGCGCCTGAGCGTGCCCGTCCCCGCAGAAGGATTGCAAACGGCCGGGTCGCACGTGGTACAGGCTTCGATCTACCTCGACCAGTTGGAGGTAGAGCCCTTCGACGTGGTATCATACTATCTGCGCGCCCAGCGGATCGACGCCCGCAAACTGCCCGAGACGGCTTCCAGCGTGCAGTTCGTACAGATCAAGCCATTCCGCGAAGATGTCCGTGAGGCGCGGGGAGACGAAGGAAACGCGAGCTTCGCGCTCATCACCGCGCTGAAGGTGGCGCAGTTGCGGCTCATCAAGGAAAACTTTGTCCTCACCCACACGGATCTGGGGCAAGAAAGCGCCGAGTGGAAAAAGGCGAATGTGAACGTCGGCAGCGAACAGGCCGCGCTGGAAAAGAAAACCGGCGACGCCATCCAACAGTTGATCGGGGACGCCGCTCCGGCGGAGGTCGTCAATCTTATCACCCAGGCGAAACCGTTCATGGGGGACGCGGCGCGGAAGATCGCCGCCGCCGCCAACGGGCCTGCGCTGACGCCGCAGGGCAAGGCGTTGGGGTTGATCACGGAGGTGGAAAAACTGGCTCGCAAGCTCGCCCCGCACGGTGGCACGTCGCATGGCCAGAAGCCGAACGTCAACGATCCGTTCGCCGACAACCAGCAGTTCGAGCTGAAGCAGCGGTTCAAGACCTCCGGCGGACAACTGGAAATGCTCGCCGCCGCGCAGGCGAAGCTCGCCGAAGATTTGGCCCGGCCGGAAGGCGCGGCCCCGCCCGACACCGCGCCGAAGCCGGATGCCAACCAGCCGCCAGACCCGGACAGAATCGAGGGCACGCCCGGCGAACGCCAGACCCAGATCAGCCAGCGCGTCGGGGCGCTGCTCAACGGACGGATCTTCAACGCGGAGATCACCGGGCACCTCGACCGGGCGCACGATCTGGCACGCGAATCCTTGCATCGGATCGACGGCGGCGACGCCCCGGCGGCGCGTGAACCGGCGGCGGAGGCGGCGCGGGAAATGCAGGCGGCGGTGGACGGCATGAACCGTGTGGGCGAAGAACAGGCCAAGCTGCAACTGGCCGACGCGCAGCACGCCCTGAACGACGCCGCCGACCATGCCCGCGACGCGGCCCGCCAGACCAACGACGAAGCCGCCAAGGAACGTGCCGGGCAAGCCGCCGAGCAGGCCCGGCAAGTCCGGCGCGACTTGGCCGCGCAAGCG
>CAXTVY010000093.1:0-15259 GCA_964247665.1 uncultured Chthoniobacterales bacterium
TAGCGCCAGATGAGCTGGTGCAGCGTGGTTTCTCCACCTCGGCGTCCACCCTGTCGAGCCTGCTAGGCCACTCCATCGTGCGCCGCTCGGCAATCTGCGGGCACGGGTGCCCAAGCTGCGTTTCCGGCAGATGCCCGCACTCCTCAGTCTGGAAATAAAGACGGGAGTCGGAGCGTCGCGGAAATGGCGGGAACTACTTTACGATGATTTTGCCGGTGGCGAAGTCGTAGAAGAACCGGTAGCCGTTCGTGTTGTAGTGCCCGGCGTGACTCGGGTCCGGGTAGTAATACAGCACGGTGTTCAAACTAAAATCGTAGAGATACGGGAATGGAAAACGGGGCGACGTGTAGAAGAAGCCGTTGCTCTTGAAATCATAGAGATACACCCCGTCATTGCCATCTGCCGCGTCGAACCAGTACTCGTAGCCGAGGTCGAAGTGGTAGAAATAGTGAGGGTCGTTCAGGTAACTGTAGTAGCCGAAGGGGTTGCCGCCGGGTAACGCCAGGTAGTACGCGCCCGCACCCAACGGCACCTCGCCCGTGAAGAACGCCGGATGCACGGCAGCGGCCGATTGACGGGTGATCCGCGAGAAGAAATCGTTCCAGATCTTGACCGCGAAACCCGGTCCGTACTGGTGGTTGTAGCCCGCCACCTTGGAGTAGCGCACCTCCCCCTGCCCGCCCGTGTAGATGCTCGTCGTGTAGATACCGTCCACCACGTTCTGCGGCGTCGGGTTGCAGCCGTCGATGCCCACCCAGTAGGCGGTCTGGTTAGCGTCCTGCACGTCGTGGCTCTGGTCGCCTTCCTGGAAGTTTTCCAGCGCGCCGCGCGAGATCCACGATGACACCGGCCCGTCCGGGTGCTGCGCTGATTCCGGAATGCCGTAGCTGGTCATCCAATCGCTCGAAGCCGGGGCCATGGCCGCCAGGACGCTCGCATGGACCCCGCAGAACGTGTTGCTCATGCTCGCCCCGTTGGAGAAGCCGGTCATGTAGACACGGTCAGGGTCGATCTTGTAGGTAGTCTTGAGGGTCTGGATGAGTTGAAAGAGAAAGCCCACGTCGTCGGGGGCCTCACCCTGGTAGACGAAGTCGTTCCAGCCGAGTCCCGCGCTGCCGAAGTCCAACCCGCCATTGGGGTACACGACGATGAAGCCCTGCTGGTCGGAGACGGGCGTCCACTCGCTTGTGGGGGCGAACTGGTCGCCGGTGCTCTGCACTCCGTGGAGCACGAGGACGAGCGGCACGGGGTGCGTGCCATCGTAGGAAGCGGGCACATGCTCGAACCAGACCCGGGTGCCGCCAGCGAAAGTCAGGGTCTTGCGGGTGAGTTGCGCCCGCGCGGGTGCCGCCATTCCCAGGCAGAGGCAAAGCAGGATGAACAGCGGGCCGGAAAGGGAAAGACGAAGATGCTTGAACATGGCGGAGGAGCCGGAAAGCGGCGGGCAGGAGGATCAAAGCACATTTTGTACGCGCGTGCCACGAGAGCGGATTACGCGGTCACACGGCCAAGCCGTGTCCCGGTCTCATGGAGCCACGGAGAAAATGAACTCGTCAGCGGCGCTCTCCGGTTTTCCGGGGGCCTGGAACACGGCCTGAAACCGGTAGGAACCCACGCGGCCGAGGTCGAAGTAATCACGCAGGTCGATGTCCAGCAGGGTGAGTTCCTGGCCGGGATTCAGCACGGGTTCCGGCGCGTTGCCTTCCACGGTCCGCACTTCCTCGCGTAACGGCATCTTCTCCCAAGCGCCGTAATCGAAGGGCGGGTCCGAATAATCCCGGCCGCGCGGCGGAACCTTTTCAGAATACGACAGCGCGAAACGGATTCCCGGCGGCAGCGCCCTGCCCGCTCCGGCCGGAAGCACCATCTCTCCCGGCAAAGGTTGGTCCAATCCACTGTGATTACACACCTTCACCTGAGCGGGCACGGGTGCACCCGGCGCGGCGAAGTTGCTGATCTCGCCACCGAAGCGGAACCCCCCACTAAAAAGGCGGCGCGGGGTTTCCAGGCTTGCGCTGATCTCCGGAGTGACCCAGGCCCCACGCGGCCGGAAGCCGAACTCGACCTCCGCGGCGGGCACCTTCGCCAACTGGTAACGGCCCACGAAGCCGTAAAACCGCTCCCACCGATCCCCGACGAGGGTCTCCTCCACCTGCCAGACCCTGCCTCTCGTCTCGTAGCTGACCACCCGCTGGCCCTTCGCATCGCTGGCTTCGCTCGGACTCACCGCGTAGCCCGGGCGATATGCCACCAGCGGCAGGCCCGGCAAGCGGCAGACCCGTGCAGGTGCGGGTAGCGTGAACACGGCGCGGCCGACCCGGACATCCTCCGCCGTCGCCGGTTGGTCGAGCACCGGAAAATGGATTGCCGCCCCTCCGGACGGCGAGCCGTCCCGGCCAGCATCTTCGGGTTCCCGGTAGCGGAAGTTGTCCGCGTACCGCCGGAGAAAGTCGCGGCAGGCTTCCACGGCCTGGTCGCGGTTGGCTTCCGGCCAGTAAAGCTCGATTTCCGGACAGCCTTCCAGAAGCGACAGTTCGTGTGCGTAGCGGTCGCAGAGCCGGTAAGCCACCCGGGAGCCCCGGGGCGGGGCGAGCGGGTCCAGCGTATAAAGACGGGCCGTGCCGTCGTTCAAGGTGCCGTTGTCCTGCAAGGTCACCTGCCCGGCGGCCGACCGGTCACCCAGGCCGCGTTCGAGTTCACACTGAAAGGCTGGCAGCGCGACGAGCGGCGAGCGAATGAGGGCGGAGAGATCGTGCGTGTCGCGCTGGACGAGCGGCACCCATGCCGAGCCCTGGCCAAATATCTTCTCCGCCGTACGCCCGATGACCGGGTCATCGGGATGCCGCCACATGAGCCGGAAGATGCTGGTGACCCCGCCCCAGGTCGTGCCGAAGCTGCCGGGAGTCAGACTCTGGAGAAAGTCGGCGTAATCCGCCAGCGCACGATCATCGCCCAACGCCTGCCGCTTCTCGAAGACGCGCGTGAGCACTTGCACCCCCTGATACCGATCATTCCCCTGCCCTTCCCGGGTGACGGGTTTGGCCGTCAGCCGGCGAAAACTTTCCACGAGTTCGCCCTGGAGCCGGCGCAGATCGTCCAGGCGGGCCTTGCCGTCCCAGTCGGCGAGCGACAGCAGGAGATTGCCCAGCGTTTGTTCAAAACTGAAAAAGTGCGGATTTCCCAGGTCCCAGCCGGAGCGCGCGTCGTCCTGCCTGAGTTCCTCGAACCGTTGGACGATCAGGTCCGACACGGACGGGTCCGACCGGCCGCGCAACGCTTCGCCGCCGGGCGTGAATGGTGCCGGGTTCACGCGGATGCCATAGCCCGCACCCGTGGGCCGCACGAGGCGGTACTCGGTGAAGAGGCCGTCGCCGGGTTGCACGATGTTGTCCACGGCCTGGAGCCACGCTTTCGCCCCGGCGTGGTCGTCGCGCAACGTGTCATACGCTCTCTCCAGGACAGACCGGCCTTTCTGCTGCGCCCACACGGCGGCGAGTTTCGCCGCCAGCCCCTGGCGGTCCGCGCGGTTGAGATGGCGGATGTCCCGGGATTGGCGGAGGCCGCTGCCCGGCCGCGCGTCGAGCGGGAACGAGGTTTGCAGGATCTGGAAAAGCGCCGTGTAGGCGCATTCGTAGACCGGGATCACCGGCCCCTGGTACAGGCGGTAGCCGTAGCGGGTGCGCGTCAGGCGGTCGTCGTCCACGAGGCACTGGAGCAGCGGTTCCACGGCAGTCGGCCCCTCCTTGACGAGCGCCTCCACGACCGGGTCCTCGGACACGTTGGTCTGCCCGGGATTGCTCCACACGTGCACGCGCACCCGTTCCAGGTCGCGGATCAAACCGGCAACGCGTTCCGCCCCTGACACGGGTCTGCCAGAGTCGAGCACCGGCGTGTACGGTGCTTCCTCCGTGCGGCGTTGCGCCTCCGCTTCCAGGACCGGCACCTGCCAGAGGATTTCCCGTTCCGCCGTGTCTGGCCAGGGGTCCGGCGTGCCACGCTGGATGGCCGATTCGCGCGCTTTCTTCTCGGCGGGTGCGATCTGTCGGCAAAGCGCCAGGGCGGCCGGGTAGTCGTCGCGGGCATAAGCTTCCAGAGCCCGGTTGAACCATGGCACCAGCCAAAGGTGGGCCATGTCGGCAAAAACGTTTTGGACGGCCTTGGGTGAATCACCCGCCCCCTCCCGCCAGACCTTCTCGGCCAGCGATGCCTCGCCCAGGCGTAGCAGCAGCGCCACCTGAAGCGGTTGGGCCCGGGCCGGGTCGAGGCTGATATTCTCGTCCACCTGCTGGAAACGATGAGGAAATTGCCTGCGCCCGTTCGCGGAGTCCAGCGCCGTGAACTCTGCCCGCAGGTCCACCGGCGCGCCCACGGATGCGACCGGGTAAACGAGTCCGTTCCAGCCGACGGCGTAGCGCTGCCCGTCCGGACCCGGCAGTACCCAGCCATGGGTTTTCAGCGCAAAATCTTTGCGCTTGGCGATCTCAATTTCCCGGTACTCGCATCCGCGCGGGTCTGCCATGCCATCGTCGAACAACTCCGTCGCCGCGCTCACCATGGCAGCAGGCAGAACCGTGGCCGGAGCGGTCCAGGGGTGCATCTGCTCCGGGGCGATGGGAATATCCTGCGCGCCCGCCACGCGGTAAACGCAGAGGACGATGGCCAGTAGAAGGGGGATTTTCACGCTCGTCAGCGTGGCATTGTATGCGCAAGCCACAAAGGCAAATCGAACGTTCCACCTGCCGTGTGCGCTGCCGGGTACAACGAGCCCGCCGGGTGGAGACAAAGCCGGCGCACAGGCCGAGTTGCATCCAAGTGAAGGTAGCCTGAGGGCGTGTTCAAGATCGGGCTGACCCGCCGCCTGGACCCACTGGACCGTGTCAAAGAACTCGGGGGCGCCTCGGTGCCGTTCTCGTTCGACGTGCACGCCATCATCGCCAGCGAAGACGCGCCTGCCCTGGAATACATGCTGCACCGGAAGTTTGACGACGCCCGGGTCAACAAGGTCAGTTATCGCAAGGAGTTCTTCCGCCTACCCCTAGAACGGGTCATGACATTTCTGGCCGAGCAGGGGTTGAGCCAACCTTCACTCTGCTGGCTGCTGCCCAGGAGTACCGTGAAACCGTGGCATTGGAGAAGATGACGCCCGAGGAGCGGGAGAGGTATCAACTGCAAGCGGCGGAAGAGGATGAACTGCTCGCTGCTGAATTATCTGAGGATGCTGAGCGTAGCTTGGTGCCGGTCGTTCCACCGCGCCCAGACTTGTTCCCGCCATGTGCCGGGGGCGTTGAGCAGCCTCTCCGGGGTTGCCTTCGGTGGCATGACCAACGATAGACCTTTGTGAAAACGCGCGCCCAACGCAGGCATGAGACAAAGCGTGTTCTCGAGAAATCCCGCCAAGTAGCGAGACGATGGGCGGCAGTCGGTGAAACCACCACATGGGTCGAGCGTACCGCCCGGCGCATCCGCGATAACCGTACACCCTGCTCGTGTCAGATGTGCTGCAATCCTCGCCACTCCGTTCACTACAAGGCAAAGGGGAAGCTGACAAGGCAGGAGCGTAAGGCCATCGCTGCTTAGACTTGTTCCCAGCATGTAATTAGAGGCGCCGAGCAGTCGCTTTGCCATCCACGTTGATGCCAGATTCTATCGCAGACAGGATTCTCGAACGCTTGCACGGTCTGCGCGAGGGCACGACGATGTGCCCCGGTCGTTTGTCCCGAGACCTCGGCTTCAAAATGGCCGACCTTCGAGCGACCTACGTGGACCTCGCTAACGCGGGTCGCCTGTGCATCCGCCAGCATGGCCAACCAGTTGATCCGAACACATTGAAAGGACCGTTCCGCCTCGGACCATCGTAACGCGGTCGGGAATGGCGAAAGCGCGCCGCCGCCAGCGCACCGCACCCAGCGAGCCCTCAGACTTATTCCTGCCACGTCACGGCGTTGGTTATGCGGTCGCCACAGCCCGGGACTGGTAAAGCTGGGACGATTGGTGAGACTGCGGCTGACCGGGCTTCAGCGAGCGTATCTATTGGCATCATGCGACTCTCCTTCTTCTGCCGCGTCTCAGCCGTCTCCTGCTTGCTCGCCGTTTCTCTTGCCGCTTGCGCGATGGCGCAGACCCCGGCTGTGTACACTCCGGGCACGGCCAGCCCGGACGGCATCGGCAAGGTTTACATGGGCCGCGAGATCGCCCAAGTCATGGGCCACGCGGGCGCTGACTGGCTCGAACGCCCCTCCCGCGAGACCGAGGAGCGCACTGATAAACTCGTGGCCTTCCTGGCACGTCGGCTCAAACCCGACGCGGTCGTGGCCGACATCGGCGCGGGCAGCGGCTACTTCACTTTCCGCATCGCCCCACTCGTTCCCCGCGGCAAAGTGCTGGCCGAGGACATCGACACCGTCATGCTCAAGATGATAGAGCAACGCAAGGTGGCGGACCATGCCGCGAACGTCGAGACGATCCTAGGCACAACCACCGACCCGAAACTGCCGCCGGGCGGTGTGGATGCGGTGGTCCTAGTGGATACCTACCACGAGTGGGATCATCCCCTGGAAATGATGACGGCTGTCTTGCGCGAACTGAAGCCGGGCGGCCAAGTCATCCAATTGGAGTATCGCGCCGAGGATTCATCGGTCCAGATTCTACCGCACCACAAGATGACGGCGGCCCAGGCACGCAAGGAGATGGAAGCGGCAGGGCTGCGCTGGCTCGAAACCATCGATGATCTACCGCAGCAGCACTTGCTCATTTACGAAAAGCCGAAGCCGTGATGGCAGGCAATTGGTCGGTATTATTGAGCGGGCGGGAGATTGCCACGTCTGATAAACGACGCACCGATTTTCCACCTTTTGTGCACTTTTTTAGAGTGCCTCGCTCACGCCATCCGCATTTCGGCGTTCTGTACAAAGACTCAACAACAAAATTACAGTTTTTTACCAATTCACCCTGACCCATCAAGGCCTACGGGGAGAGCATTGTGGCAAATTTGCCACAATGGGTAGCGTCTCGGAACTTAATGCGTTTTAACCACGCCGTTTCCACACGTCTTACACACCATTTCCACACTTCTAGCCGGGGTAGCTGCCGGGCTGGATGACAACGTGGGCAGGTGATAGGAGTAACTGGGGTGTGTTCACAATACATTTAAGGCTGACGGCGAGTAAAGTAGCGAGCACGCCGCCCAGGAACACGGCGGCGAGCTTGTCGTAGCGTGTGGCGATCCCGCGGTAGCCTTTGAGTTTGTTGAAGAGGCGCTCGGCTTTGTTGCGTTGCTTGTATTTTTCCTTGTCGTAGGCAGCGGGCTGACGACGGTTGCAGCGCGGTGGGATCACTGCCTCCTTGCCTGCGGCGGCGATCAGCGCACGGACGGTGTCGCTGTCGTAGGCGCGGTCGCCGCCCACGGCTTGGATCTCCTCGTTAGGCGAGCACTTCGTCCAGCAGGATTTCGCCCACTGGGGCGTCGCCTTCCTGCCCACCACTCAGGATGACCTCCAGACTCTGATGTTCGCTGACGCTGACGGCATGGATTTTCGTGCTCAGCCTGCCATGCGAGCGGCCAAGGGCTTGTTCGCCGTTTTTTTTCGTGCCCCGGCGGCGTGTTGATGGGCGTGCACGACCGTCGAGTCGATCATCGCCAGGCTCAGGTCCAGTTCTCCACGCTGGGCCGCGTCCAGATACCACGCTACCAGAGCCCGCTGGGGCACGCCGCCCCTCACCCACCGCTGCCAGTGCATGTACATGGCGTGGTCGTCGCCGTAGGCACTCGGCAGGTCGCGCCAGGGACAGCCCACGCGGGCACGGTGGAGCACCGCCTCGAAAGCCTGCCGGTTGCTGATTTTGCGCTCGAAGCCCGAGCGTCCGCGCCGCTGCGGAAAGGCGTTTTCGATCTGCGTCCATTGCTCGTCGCTCAGGTGCAAAAGCCGTGCATCGTCTATCCCTCAAGCTGGACACCCTCCGCACGGACCGCAAATGTATCGTGAACACACCCTGGCAATGAACACCGCCTTTGATGGGACGGAAGTGTTGTCCGGCGATGGGTGACCCGGTTGGAACGGGTCACCACCCGCTTACCTTGCCTATGGGTTAGAGGTAAAGGTAGCCGTCGAACCGATACCGGCCGCGTTCACCGCGGTCACCTGATAGTAATACGGCTTGGTCGGGTCCAATGCTGCGCCGCTGAAGTCGGCCTGACTGTCCACAAAGGTGGTCCGATACGTGGCCATGATGAACTGGTCTGGATACACCGGAGCACCCGAAGTGGTCGAGCGGTAGATGGTGTAACCAGTCGCGCCCGGCACCGCCGTCCATGAGAGATTGACCGTCAGGCTCGATCCACTCGTCGTGCGGGTCGCCGTGAGGTTGGCCGGAGCCGAAGTGGGCTTGGGCGGCAACGGCGTGGCCATCAACTCGGCCGACGGACTGCTCGTGCCCGCCGCGTTGACCGCCACCACCGTGTAGCCGTAAGGCTCGCCGTCAGTGGGAGTGTCATCGCTGAAGGTCGTCCCCGTGGTGTAATCCGACATGAGGGTCGATCCATTCGGCTGGATGGAGTAGGCATTACCCGCGTTATCGTTGTGCAGCGTGGTTCGCAGCACCTGATAGTAACTCGCTCCCGCCGACGCGCTCCAGGACAAAGCCACCAGATTGTGACCGATCGACGTCGCCTTCAATCCGGCGGGTGCCGCCGGCGTCGATTGCGCCGGACTGGCGAAGGGCGTTCCGCGTGGCGGCGCGGTGGAAGCGACGCTCGTACCCGTCGGGTTGACGGCCTGCACGTCGTAGTAGTAGTTCTGCCCGTTGACGGCCGAGGTGTCCGTGTAAGTCATGACGGTATGACCGTTGCCGACCACGTAATCCCGGGCCACGATCCCCGAAGCGAGCGGCGTAAAACCCGTGGTCGGGTTGCCAGAGCGCAGGAGGTTGTACCGGGTGGCCCCGGGGACAATCGGCCACGCCACCAGATTGCGGTTGTTCCCGGGGAACACCGCAGTCCGACTCGGCGTCGGCGGCACGTAGCCCTGTAGCTCCAGCCGCAGGTAGTCGAAGATCACATAAGCGCCCCCGATGTTAGGGTCGCCGTTGATCATCCCTTTGATGTTCGCCTGCGCCACGAGGGTCACGGTGTTGGTCCCGGCGTGCAGACGGCTGGCAGGAAAGGTGATCCGGTCATCCCAGAACGGGCCGTGGTCGCTGCAATGCTCTCCACTGTCGTCGGTGTACCCGCCATTCGGAACCAAGCCAAGGAAGCCGGCAGGAGCCAGTGGTCCGTCGGCACAAGGCGAGGAAGTCACGCCCGAATCGCTAGTGAGCACCGGAGTTCCGTTGACCTCGATCAGGAGAACGCCGTTCTTACGGTTTGAGCCGTCGGCGGTGCGAACGTCGTAGTTTGTGGCCGCGATGGCGAGGTAGAGCGATGCCTGGGCACCCGCGGCCGGGTCGCTGGCGAGATTGAAGGAGATGTTGGCCGTGGCTGGCTTGACCGTCTTATTGATGTCGTCAGTTTCCTGCGAGGGCAAGATGTAATTCCAGTCCGTGGCCCACTGGCTCGTGCCGACAGTGTAGTCGAGCGTCAGCGGCGGGATGCTATTGGCCGCGTCGCCCGGATACTCGATTGGGAAGCGAACCGCTCCGCCCCACAGGCCGGTCGGGTAAGCGGTGACTTTCGGCGCGGTGCCGATGATCGTCGGTGCGTCGGGCACCCAATAGTCATCGCCGTGGCGGAACTTGTCGCCCTTGCGATCGGGGTACCCAATCTCGAAGACCGTTGCCCCGACGCGTTGCGCCGTCCAGGTGACCGCCGGAACAGTGGTCGTGGAGCCTGCCGTCACCACGATGGGTGCCAACGGCGGGTTAGGAATGTCTAACTCGATAGCGGGGTTGCCGTTCTGCAGGTTCTGGGACTGGAACGTCCCGGCAATGCCCGGCCCGTAAGCGAAGAGCGTGTAGTTCGTGCCGGGCCGCACGTCGTTGAAGGTGAAATACCCGCCCGAGTTAGTCTGCGTCCAATACTGGTAAGGCTTCTTCCACTTTTGGAAATTGTTGGTTGAACCCGCGACGGGGATCGGCTCCTGTTCCAGGCCGACCCAGGTTCCCGCCACCACCGGATTGGCGTTGCCGGAGTCACTCAGCTTCAACTGTCCGGTGACGGTGCCACGTCCGCTCGCTTGCGGGTAGTTCGGATCGTTGAACCAATAGTAAGGCCAGCCTGCTGTCTTCTCGGCCGTGTCCTGGTTCTTCGCGTCCGTAAACAGGGCGTCGGCGGCCGTGGCAGCGTCGGTGGTCGAGATCGGTGTGCTGTTGAGATAGGTGAACCACGGGCCGCAGACCTTCGTGAACTTTTCGTCCTGGAGATAGGAAGAGTCGGTGCCTTGCTCGAGTTCTTCCGTCAGGAAGTTGTTGACCAGGAGGGCCAGGCCACCGCCGGCGGGGTAGGAGGAAACGTCACGCTTGAGCGGGCCGCCGTCGCCGTACTCGATGTTGGTCATCTCCCAGACGCCGACGTTCAGGCCGCCGGCGCCGACGCTGCTCCAGCCCCACGCCTTCATGTCGATGCGGTCTTGTCCGTAGATGAACTTGTCGTCGTACTTGCCGAGGAGGCCGCCGTCGCTGTCGAACTGCATCTCGTGCCCCGCCCCGGGTACGTGGTAGCCGCCATAGATCCCCTTCGGGAGGACGCCGGTGAAGAAGTCGCGTGCGTCGTCGGCACTCAGCCAGTTGAACTTCGAAGACCACCGCGAGTTCAAGCCGAAGGCGAAGGAGCCGGAGGGCGTGTTACCCGTGGCATGGCTGAGGATGGCGGTCGTGTAGTAACCCGACGAGCCTTTGAGCAGCGAGAAATGCCAGACGGTCTTGCCGGTCGAATCACTGGCGGTCAACGTCACGTCGCCCAGCGCGCCGTTGTTGGTGGCGAGCGCATAGACCCACGTCGAACCACCCGGTCCGCCGCCGCCCGCGTAGTATTGGCCGTTGCCACCCAGCAGTTCGTTCGTGACCGTTCCGCCGCCGTTGTCGTAGGTGTACTTGACCGAGTTGAGGCTGGGCCCGGTCTTGCTGACGTTGATCGACACGATGCCGTTGGACATGGTCACGGTGCTGCCGTTGTCCACCACAGTCACAGATCCGGTGCCTTTGATGGCACCGGGCGTGTTAGGCGTATCAGCGAAAACGTGGAACGCGCCGGTGGCCAGGGTCAGCAGGGCGACGCCCAGCAGGGATCGCCAGCGACCGCCCGGTAGACGCGCACTGCGGCGCGCGGGTGAACACGATGGATGTAGACGAAGAGATTCAACTTTTTTCATGTCTGGGAGGTAAGGGGAACGCGGGAGCGAATGAATCGAACCCACGCAGGTGACGGTAGCAACTGATCAAGCATCGGTATAATGAATTAGTGTGCGATTTCGGACCCGAGATGTGCTCATTTACGCTCGAAAAAAAGCGCGGGGTTAACCGCTTTCGCCTTTGCGCAAATGCGAATCGTCCAAACGTTACGCGCACCCGTTCGTTTGGAATCTCGTCTCGCCTTGCGAATCTGACGCGTTGGAGGTTGCGGAGATCGGCCTCGCCGTCAGATTATCTTACCGTGCACATCTGGCCCCTTGTCCGACATTGCATCCCTTGTTTCTCCACTTCCTCTGAACCCAACCAGCCCCGAAGTACTTTTCTCCCCTGCATCGCTCATTCTTTGTGCCAAAGGTGTTTCCCTTGTCGCCTCCCGGGCGCAGCAGGGGGCAAAATGGGTGGACTGCCCCGGTTTTCGGTGATTGGCAACAGCGCCGCAAACCCAACGCTCGCAACGACTTTCGGGGTCTTAGCTCAGTTGGTGGAACGCCTCAATGGCATTTTTCGGCTACCCGGAAGTGACCCGTTTTGACCGATCCGGTCACGAGTGGACTGGAACTGCCTGACCAGTCAAAACACTGAAAATCAGCTTTTGCTGAAATACGGTCCCGAGTGGTCAACGCTGGACCCAAAAAATTTCACCTGGGGGGCCAAGCGGGGGGACTAACCCAGTTGCGACGCGGGCATTGCATTGTCCGCATGAGAGCACGACGGTGCAAGAATTGCGGATAGTCGTTTTCGGTAAGTGACACCAGTATAACCCGGTAGCCCATCACTTACCATAGACGCCACCTTGCATCGTCAACGAGTCCCCCCTCGGGACATTACTGCGATGGGAGACACTACGGCTGGCGTTCGAGCTTGAGTAAGACAACGTCCTTGCCCTTCAAGGAAACGCTTTTCCGAAAGACACCGTCGGTGATCCGGACGGGGGTTTGCTCGACGGGATGGCCGTCGCTCAAGGCTTTTAATTTGCTTTCCTGCTCGCGGCTGAGGTTTTGGGGAGAATCCATGGCGCGAAAGGCGTCGAGGGGATCGTTTTGGCCGTAGCCGGTTCGGTAGATGGAGAGCTTGTAGTTGCCGGAAGGGACGTTTTTGACGGCGATCTGGGTCGAGCCACGATCCTCCGGGTGGTCGCCGTTGCTGAAAAAGGCGTTGGCATAGGCCTGGTCGGGTTGGGCCGCAAAATCCCAGAGGAGAACCTGGAAGTTGTCGGCGTCGTCGCGGCAAACATAGGAATTGCCGTCAGCGTTCTGGAGTTCGGTCGGACCCAGGGCACGCAGGAATTCGTAGGCGTAGAAGGTGGGTTTGCGGATGCCCTGGAGGTTGAGCAGGCCAAAGCCGCCGTGGAAGGGGCCGAACTGCGGGCCGGGCTCTTCGAAGATGTCCGTGAAGGTCCACAGGCTCATGCTGTCGGCGGCCTCGGCGTGGCGCAGGACGTGGAGCACGAAGGCGGCGTTCTGGTAGGTGTCGTGGCGCGGGTCCTTCGGGCTGGAGGAGGAGTTCCACTCGGTGAAATGGAGTTCGCGCCCCTTGAGCGGGCTGGCGTCGATGAGGGCGCGGTCTTGGGCCACGTTCCGGGGGATGTAGTCGCTGCCGCGGAAGCCGGCGATCTTTTTGCCGAATTCATCGAACATGGAATCCGTGCCGTAAGCATGCGTTGAGATGAAGTCGATGGGGATCTGGCCGGAGACGACGAAGGGAACGAACGCGTCGAGCCAGGCGGAGCCGGCGGTGGCGGGGCCGCCGACGCGGTATTCCGACGAGACGGACTTCACGGCGCGGGCGCTCACTTCGTAGAGCTGGAAATACTGTTCGCGGGTGCCGCTCCAGAATTGATGGAGGTTCGGTTCGTTCCAGACCTCGAAGTACCATTGCTTGACCTCGGCCTGGCCGTAGCGCTCCTCGCAGTGGCGAACGAGGGCCGTGACGAGGTCACCCCATTTGCTGAAATCCTTGGGCGGGCTGGTCTGCCCCTTCCACCAGAAGACGGTCTTTTTGGGATCGCTCTGCATGGCGGAGGGCAGGAAGCCAAGCTCCACGAACGGGCGGATCTTCACGCTGAGCAGGAAGTCGAAAAGCTTATCGACGTACTGCCAGTTGTAGATCGGCTCGCCGTGCGGGCCTTCCCTGTAGACGCCCATGTCGTCGTGGAAGAGGCCGTGAAAACGGATGTAACGAAAACCGATGTCACGCTGGACCCCGGCGAGCTGCTGCTGCCAGTCGGCGCGCAGACCTTCGTTGGCGCGCCCGGCGCCGACGCAATTTTGCCAGACGCGGCTGGTCGGACCTTTCACGGCGGTCCAGTCAGCGTTGATCGTGCGGGGAGCATCGTCCGCGGCAAGCAGCGGAACGGCGACGAAGAGGAGCAGGGCGAGGAGGAACGGCATAGGGTTTTGCGGAGGCAGGATATCACCGCTGATCGCCGGTTGGCAACGGTCCCGGGTTCGGCTGGTCCCACACCCTGATTTTCAGATCGCCCGATCCCAGATGGGTGAACGGTCCCGGTGCCGGGTTGGACCCGTCACGGGGTTGTCCGAAATAGTCGGTGTCAACGCGCACCGGCGCGCCATCCGGAGTTTCATAGCGGGCGTCGGGGATGACCACCGTGCCGAGCAGGTCCGTGGTAACGAGCTTTCGCATACGCTCAGCCGCCCAACCGACAGGTAGCGTCAAACTCAGAAAAAAGCCGCCGGGCTCGGCGGTCAGCTTCACCGCAGGATCAACGTCAGGAGGCCGCACCGGGTCTTTTTCATGCACCGACGGCGTGGCTCCCTCGAAGAAAACGTTGCCGTCCATCCAGACCGGCTTCGATGCCTTGTCATAGGTGGCGAGTCCGCCATGACCCACGAAGAGATTGTTGTACCAACGGTCGTCGCCCGCCGGATTATCGTGCAGCCCCGCCACCCCGGTAGAGTGCGGTTTCATGAACGGCGTCTGGCGTTTGTCTAAGAGAGACACGGAAACGGACCCGGCGATGAGATTGTGGGCAAACGCTCCGCCGTTGGACCAACTGTCGATGGACTGCTTGGAAAGCAGAAGATTGTCGTCCACCAGGAAAGGACCGTGGTTCACCTCGAAGAAGCAGTCCTTCTGGTTGTCGTGGCAGAGATTCGCCGACACGCGCGTTCCCTGTGCCATCCAGTCCAGCCAAATGCCCAGGTTATTATGGTGGAGATGGTTGTGGACGATCTGCACGTCGATGGCAGCGTGGAACTTGATCGCCGCCATCTCCTCCCCCGCGAAAAGGTTTTTGACGTGGATGTCGTGAATGGTGTTGCCCGAGATGACGCTGAACACCGCACCCAGGCTGCCGACGATACCAGTCTGTTCGCAGTGGGAGATCGTGTTGTTGCGAACAACGTGATGGCCAATGTTTTCTTTCGACCAGCCGTTTTCGAGGGCGCGCTGGATCGTTCGATTATAGGCATCGGCGGATTGGGATTTGTTGTCCCACTCGTCCCCGTACTTGCCCAAGGCGACGCCGGAGCACATGGAGTAGCTGACCTCGTTGTTTTCGATGATCCACCCCTTGCTCCAGTGCGTGCCGATGAGGCCGATCTGCTCGGCCGTCGGCGGTGCCCACGGCGTGGCGGCGTCGCGCAGGATGAAGCCGCGCACCGTGAGATAGTTGATTCCCGTTTTCTCGGGGTAAAACACGGTGCGGCGCACGTTAACTTCCACCTGCTGCCGGTTCGGGTCCACACCGCGGAACTGCGCGCGGATCGTCGTATTCTTGTCATCCACCTGAGCGAACCAGAGTGCGGACCGCGGCGGTGGCCGGAACACGAGGCAGAGCGTTTTGCGCCCGCTGGTCGGCGTGATCGCGGCCTGGAAGGAACTCCACGCCTGCCAGTCGCCGGTTCCCGCGACGGCGCAGGTTCCCAGCCGCGGGCCGTCAGGCGAATCGAGGTGAAGC
>CAXTVY010000094.1:0-15033 GCA_964247665.1 uncultured Chthoniobacterales bacterium
CGCCGGAACGAGCGACGCCAGCCAGCGTGAGCGCGATGATTGCAGAAACAAGCCGGGATGGGACTTTGGGGGGTAACATACCTTTCTTTTTCCTACATCTGCTGATCGGATGATGTCAACGGCAAAGCAAGGCCGCCGCAGGAGTGCTCTCTGCCGTTCAAAACTGCTTCGCTGCTACCCGGCAAATCGCCGGTGCCGCGCCGCTTGGTAAGGACCCTGGTTCCAGGTTGCTCCCTAAACCCTGCGGGCGATGCATCTCCGGCGTTAAAACGCTCGCTTCCGTCGGCGGCTTGGATGATAATTCTGTCTGACCGCTCGGGAAGGGGGGAGGTGCGTCGGACGAGACTTGCGGCAATACCGCGTGTCCGCCGACATCTCCCATTTGGGGACCAGCAAATCTGCCGCACCCTGAACCATGACCGACCAAACCAACACTGATGGCGAGATCTCTCGCCGTGCGTTCCTCCGGGACACCGCTCTCGGGGGCATTGGAATCGCGTTGACCGGCATCGCCGGTCACGCGGCGCTCGCCGCCGTCGAACCCGATGCTTCCGCGCCGAGACCCGACCCAGAGGGGAAAATTGCGCCTGTCGCCCTCCGCTGGCTTGGGGAGACGGCTCCGCTGACCTCCGCTGGCGTCAGTTTGGGGGTGCCTTGGGCTCGGGGCACCCTGCCGGGTAAACAAGAATTCCGAGTGCAGGTGGACGGCCGGTCCATCCCGACCCAAAGCTGGCCCCTGGCTTACTGGCCGGACGGCTCGCTGAAATGGTCCGGCCTCGCCATTGCCGCCACTCCCGGATTGACGGGCTCGTTGAGCGTCGTGCCCGGGGCTGCCGCGGCACCTGCGACGCCGGTCACGGTGCGGGAAACCACCGCGGCGGTGACCGTCTCGACCGGCGTCCTGGATTGCACGATCCCACGGACGGGGACCGACCTGATCGCCTCACTGGCGGTCAACGGCCGGGAAGTCGGCCGTGATGGACGCCTGATCGCGTTGCGCGAGGATCGTTCCCGGGAGGCGGATGGATGGCTGCGCCAGGAGCCGTATGCCAGCCAGATCAAGCATGTGGAAATCGAGCAGTCGGGACCCGTGCGGGCGGTGGTGCGGGTGGCAGGGGTACATGCCGGACCGGAGGCAGGGCGCGAGTGGCTGCCGTTCACCGTGCGCTTCTATTTCACCGCCGGACTCCCTTCGGTCCGCGTCGTGCATTCGTTTGTCTTCGATGGAGACGCGTCGAATGATTTCATCCGCGGTCTGGGCCTGGCGTTCGCCGTGCCCTTCCGCGAGGAAAAGCAGAATCGGCACATTCGTTTCGCGGCTGACGGCGAGGGGGTCTGGGGCGAACCGGTGCTGATGAGCCCCGGTTATCGGGACGTTCTCGTGCCGGGGGCGCGGGTGATGAATCAGGATCAACTTGCCGGCAAGCGCATCCCGAATCTGGACGCGCTCGGTGACAAGAACAAAGCGGCTTTTGAAAGCGTCGCGGTCTGGGAAGGCTTCAAGCTCTCCCAGCTTGCTCCGGACTCTTTCGCGGTACAAAAACGCACCGGCGCGCCGAGTTCCTGGCTGCCGGTGTTCCATGGGAACCGGGCGCGGGGCTGCGTCTTCCTGGGCGATGTGACGGGCGGCCTTGCGGTCGGGGTGAAACGGTTCTGGGAAAAGTATCCCGCCGCGCTCGAGATCAACGGAGCCGGTGCGGCGGCGGGTGAGTTGAACGTCTGGTTCTGGTCGCCGGATGCGCCGGCGATGGACCTGCGGCATTACGACACCATCGGGCACGACGGCAAGATTTCCTACGAGGACCACACGGATGGGTTCAGCACCCCGACCGGCGTGGCCAACACCACGGAATTAACGCTCTGGGCGCTGACGGAAACCCCCACCCATGCCGCGTTGCTCGCCATGGCGAAAACCGCCAACGAACCGCCGCTGCTCATCTGCCAGCCGGAATACTACCACGCGACCCGCACGCTGGGGGTCTGGAGCCTGCCGGACCGCACCACGCCCGACGACACTAGCATGGAACGGCACCTGGACGAGGCCTGGGAGTTCTTCCACGGCGAGGTGGATCGCCGTCGCTGGTACGGGTTCTGGGATTTCGGCGACGTGATGCGAACCTACGACGGTCTTCGCCACACGTGGATGTACGACATCGGCGGCCACGCCTGGAACAACACCGAGTTGATGCCGAACGCCTGGCTCTGGTTTGCCTTCCTGCGCACGGGCCGCGCGGACGCATTCCGCTTTGCGGAAGCGATGACGCGCAACACGAGCGAAGTCGATGTGTATCATCTCGGCCGCTTTGTCGGTCTGGGATCGCGCCACAACGTCAGCCACTGGGGTTGCGGCGCGAAGGAAGCGCGCATCAGCGAGTCCTTCCTCAAGCGTTTCTACTACTATCTCACCACGGACGAGCGAACCGGCGACCTGATGCGTGAAACTCTCGACGTTGACCACACGGTTGACCGGATCCAACCGTTGCGCAAGCAGGTCACCCGGGGGGACACTCCCATCGTGCGGGTTGGCCCTGACTGGCTGGCATTTGCGAGCAACTGGATGACCGAATGGGAGCGCACTGGCGATGGGCGCTACCGCGATTATCTTCTCACGGGGATGAAGTGCATCGGCGCGATGCCCGAACAGTTCGTGACGCTCCAGGCTTTCCGCTACGATTCCCGGACGAAGCAACTGTTCGACATCGGCAAGCCGAACAACCCGGCGGGCGAGTTTCTCGACCTTTTCGGCGGCGACCAGATCGCCGCGGATCTGATAGCGCTCATACCCTGTCCGGAATTCGCCGCCGCCTGGAACCGGCTCTGCGTCGGTTGGGCTACCAACCCGAAGTGGAGCGGGTACACGAAGATGCGCGTCACCGCCTACGCCGCGCTCGTGAACCGTGATGCCGCCTTGCGGGACAAGGCCCGGCAGCTTCTCCTGGCCAGCCTCGTGGACAACGGATCCGACCGGCTCCCCACCACCCCGACGTTGATCGAAGGGCCCGTCGTGCCCGAACCGGTGGAGGAGGTTCCCGGGGCGAACACCCCCGGCGTATCACAGTGGGCCATCAACGTCATCACCACGGCACAACTCCTTCGAGATTTCGCCGACGGTCCGGCCGCGCGCTGAGGCGCGGGCGGACGAACCGGTCCGGCGCACGGGCGGCGGGCGGGCGCTCACCCGCCCGGCCTGTTCATTTCAGGTTGTCGCCCGGTGCGCCCGTGCCCGGAGCAACGGCGGCATCCGTCCGGAAGGGGATGGCTGGCAGCCCATCCTGGTTGAAAAAGTTCGGGTTCGCCGCCTCATTCCAAGCGAAGCGAACGGCGTCGGGCGCGGACACCTGCGGGCTGGTGACCACGACGGCATCACCGGAAATCTCGGCCTTGGCGGGGTAAAAGATTCCGTCTGCTCCAGCGGTGGTGAAGCCCGTCAGAGGCTGCCCGTCGCTGGAGCAGAGGCCCTGGCCAACGTGGTTGAAGCGCAGGATGACCTTGCCCCCGCCGCGCACGCTGCTCCCCTCGCGGTAGGCGGGCCCGGAAGGCTCGATGGTCTTCCGGCCGTAGTCCTGCGCCAAGGCCCAGCGCGCCAGGCGCTCACCCACCTCTTTTTTGCGCGGCGGATGCATGTTCTTGAGGTCGCCGAGGTCGGTGGTGACGACCATGCCGGTGTTCGGTAACTTCAGGGCCGCCGCCTGCGCCTCCCGAAAGAACGCCTCGTCCGTGGGCGCGTGCGTGGGATCTTTGCGCGCGGAGTAAAGCAGCGGCGGCAACTGCACGAAGTAAAACGGCAGCGTCCGCCCCCAGGCGGCGCGCCAGCCCTGGATCAGCGCCGCGAATTTATGCGCGTAGATTGGACCATCGCCTTTGAGCAGGTTGGACTCGCCCTGGTACCAGAGCACGCCCCGCAAAGCGAACGGGACCATCGGGGCGATCATGCCGTTGTAGAGGGTTGAGATCGTGGTTCCGTCGAACCGGACCTTGGGCGTTTGCGTGGCTCTGGAAAAATCAGCCAATGCCGGGTCGGTGGCGAAAGCGCCGGCGGGGGTCCAACCCTCGATGTGTGTCCCTCCGGCGGTGGCCTCGATCATCCCGACGGGAACCTTTAATTCCCCGAAAAGCTTGCGGGCGAAGAAATATCCGACCGCGGAAAATTTGATCTCGTCGAGCGAGGCGGGCGTACAGGCGACCCAGCTTTTCCAGGGGTAGTCCTCACCCGGCCGGGCGCGGGTCTCGAAGTCGCGCGCGGGCGCACCCGGGTTCGCGATCTTCACGTTCATCAGCCGGATGAGCGGGTAATTCGCCGCGGCCAGTTCCTGTTCGGCATTAACGGTCGGGACCGGCTGTCCCCGCCAGTTGCCGACCGGTTTTTGCATGTTGGACTGGCCCGAGCACAACCAGACCTCGCCGACCAGCACGTCGTGCAACGTGATCGTCTCCGCGCCGCTGACCGTCAGGTCGGCGGGCTGCGCCGAGACAGCCAACGGGGCCAACTCCACCTTCCAAGCGCCATCACCAGCCGCCGTGGTTTGCTTGCGCTGGCCGGCGAACGTCACCGCCACGGCGTCGCCGGGCTTCGCCCAACCCCAAACCGGGACGGGCAGCCCGGATTGGAGCACCATGTGGTCCCCGAACACCTGGGGCAGACCCAGGGCGAGGACGGGTTCCGCGCCCGCCGCGGCGGACGCCCAACACAGCAACAGGAGTAGGATTCTGGTCATAAGAGGAGCCACGCGCCGCGAGGCCGTGGCAGGAAACCGGACCACGCCGCCGGAGGTCCGGCGGCGCGGCCCTTCAGGTGCCAAGCACGGCTCCGGGCGTCCCGGCGGCGGGAAGCTCCAGCCCTTTCTGCATGTCTGCGAGGGTGATGCCTTTCGTCTCGGGCAGGAACTTCCAGACGAGTCCGAATTGCAGCACCATCATCAGCGCGAAAAATCCGAACGCGAACGCGCCGGAAGCGTGCGCGATAATCGGGAACACCCACCCAATCGCGGCGCACAGCGTCCACATCAGGAAACAAGCGACGGCCGAGCCCGAAGCACGCACGGCGTTGGGCAACAGTTCGTTGATCACTACCCAGACAACCGCTCCCTGCGAGTAGGCGTGCGAACCCACGACGCCCATCAAGGCGGCGATGACGATCCAGCCCTGGGCGTGCGTGGCAAACACCCAGGCAGCCAGCAGGTGAGAAAAAACAAAGGTCACGGAGCCCACCAGCAAGAGAGCCTTGCGGCCCACACGGTCGATCAGCGCCATGCCGACAAAGGTCATCAGCAGGTTGGTCAGCCCGACGATCACCGATTGCATCAGCGCCCCGCCTTTGTCAGCCCCGGCCATGCGGAAAATATCCGCCGTGTAATAGATGACCGCGTTGATTCCGTCGAGTTGGTTGAACGCGCCGATCATGAGCGCCAGCAGCAGCGGCCGGAGATACCGGCGCTGAAAAAGACGTTCGGTCGTGCCCGAGACTTCCGACGAAAGGGAGCCTTCGATCTCGCGGCATTCCTGCGCCGGGTCTTCGTGGCCGAGGCGCGCAAGCACGGCCGTGGCATCGGTCGACCGACGTTGTTTGACCAGCCAGCGCGGGCTTTCCGGGATGATCAGCGCCGCAGCAAAGAACGCCACCGACGGCAAGGCCATCACGCCGAACATCCAGCGCCAGGCAACGGTGTTCTCCGCTCCCAGAAAGGCCGCGACGAGGTAGTTGGAGAGGTACGCCAGCAGGATGCCGACCACGATGTTCAACTGGCTCACGGCCACCAGGAAGCCGCGCTGCTTCGCCGGGGCGATTTCCGTGATGTACAGGGGACACACCACCGACGCACCGCCGACGGCGACCCCGCCGACGAACCGGAAGAACAGCAGTGCATACCAGTTCCAGGCTAGCGCGCACCCGAGCGCGGAAACGAGGAAAAGCACCGCGAGCAGCGTCAGGACCCGTTGCCGCCCGAACCAGTCCGCCGGCCGCCCGGCGATCAAAGCCCCGAGCATCGTGCCGAGCAATGCGCTCGACACGGTGAACCCGAGCAAATTGTCGTTGAGCGCGAAGGTGTGGCGGAGGGCTTCGGTCGTCCCGGAAATCACCGCGGTATCGAAGCCGAAGAGGAGCGATCCCAGGGCTGCAATCGCCGCGCTCAACAGCAGCATCCCCCCACCGTGCATTGATCTAGAATTGGAACCAGGGGCCAGGGGGATGTCTGTGAGCATGAAGTTTTTTAGTTGCCACGCCCCCGCCTGGCAACCTATTTGTCCAGACATCCAGATATGAAGGCGTCCGACCTATTCGCACCCCTGGAGTTTCCCGGTGCGGGGTATCCTTCCAAGTTTCCCCTCACGCTGGATCTGCAAAGGAACGCCGGATGATTCTCGCGGCCGATTTCGGAGGCACGACGATCAAACTCGGCCTGGTGGAGCACGGGGCCATCGTGGCACGGCACCGGCTCGAAGCGCGCGCGGACCGGCCGATGCCGGAACGGCTCGAAGCGGTGGCGGTCGCGTGGGAGCAACTTCTCGGGGAAAGCGGGTGTGCAACGCGCGAGTGCCAAGGCACCGCGTTCGCGCTGCCGTTTGTGGCGGACCCTGCGCGGTGTCGCGTGCTCGGAAATTTCGGGAAATTCCCGGGGGCGGAGGCGGTTGATTTCGCCGCCTGGAGCGAGGCGCGCATGGCTCTGCCCACGGCTCTCGAAAACGACCTGCGCGTGGCCCTGCTCGGTGAATGCACGGCCGGAGCCGCGCGTGGGAAAAGCGATGTGGTGATGCTCGCTCTCGGCACGGGCATCGGCTGCGCGGTCTTGTCCGATCACCGCCTTTTGCGGGGTGCGAACAACCGGGCGGCCACTCTCCTGGGCCACGGCACGGTTGACCATCAAGGCTCCCGCGGACGTTGCGGGAACATCGGCTGCGCCGAAGACCTCGCATCCACGGCGACGCTGGCGGCGCGCGCGGCGGGTCACCCGGCTTTTGCGGACAGCGAACTCGCGCGCGCGGAGAAGATCGATTTCGAAACGGTCTTCGGCTGGGCGGCGCGAGGCGACGTTTGTAGTGCCGCGCTGCTGGAGCAGAGCCTCCGGGTCTGGGCGGTCGTGCTGCAGAATGCGGTGCTCGCTTACGACCCGGAGGTGGTTGTGCTCGGCGGGGGGGTGCTGCGCAGTCCCGGGGTGATCCTACCCGCCATGGAGCGGCACCTGCGCGCGCACATGCCCGGGTTGCCGTCGCAGACACCGGTGGCCGCCGCCGCCCTGGGCGATGACGCTGCGCTGGTTGGCGCGGAGGCACTCTTCATGCAAACCCATCCGGCATTGTTCCCGTGAAAACATCCAGCTACGATAAATTTCCCTGCGTCGAAGTTCCCGGCGGCGAGGGCGCGTGCGTCCAGGGCTGGCCGGCGGTCGCCGAGCGGGTTCGCCGTGCTGCCGCAGAGCGATCCGCCGGCAAGACCGTGCTGGTGGTGGAGTGTTATGCCGGCGTCGACGAGCGCCTCATCCTGAAAGAGCTGCAAACCCGGCTCGCGCCTGCCGCGACGCTCCACGCCGCGGATGCGCTGCGCCCCGCCCGGGAAGTGGACGCCCTGGTTGAACCTTTCCTTGGCGACGATCCGGTCTTCGGCTTTCTCTCCGGCCTGATGCTGCCGCAATTTTTCCATGCGCCGACCCTGGACCGGCTCCGGGCTCAGGTGGCTAACGTCGAGCAAGGCCTGGTGTTGATCGTCGGTTGCGGGGCGAGTCTGGTGGCAGACCCGGACATCCTGATCTACGCCGACTTGGCACGCTGGGAGGGCCAGCTCCGCTTCCGGCGCAACGAGGCGAGCAACCTCGGCGTCGAGAACCGCACCCTGGCAGCCAGTTTGCAGTATAAACGCGCGTATTTCGTTGACTGGCGTGTCTGCGACCGCTGGAAACGCCCGCTGATCGCCCGCTGGGATTACGTGCTCGACACCCACGATCCCGACGAACCCAAACTCGCGGACGGTGCGGCGGTGCGCCGTGGACTGCGTCACGCCGCCACGCGGCCCTTTCGCGTGGTGCCATTTTTCGACCCGGCCCCGTGGGGGGGACAATGGATGAAGGAAGTCTGCGACCTGGACCGGAAGGCGAAGAATTACGGGTGGTGCTTCGATGGCGTCCCCGAAGAAAACAGCCTGCTCCTGGGCTTCGGCGAGACGCGCCTGGAGATCCCCTCGCTCGACCTCGTCTTCAGCGAGCCGCGCGCCCTGCTGGGTGAGGCGGTGCACGCGCGCTTTGGCGATGAGTTCCCGATCCGTTTTGATTTTCTCGACACGGTCGAGGGCGGCAACCTTTCCTTCCAGGTGCATCCCCTCACCGAGTACATCCAGCAGCATTTCGGCATGCACTACACGCAGGACGAGAGCTACTACATCCTCGACGCCGTGCCCGGAGCGAGCGTCTTCCTGGGTTTGAAGGAAGACGTGGACCAAGCCAGGATGCTCGACGATTTGCGGGCGGCACAGGCAGGTGGCGACGCGTTTCCCGCCGCGCGGTACGCCAACCAATTTCCCGCCGCCAAGCACGATCACTTTTTGATTCCGGCGGGCACGGTGCATTGCAGCGGGGCGGGGTCGATGGTCCTGGAAATCAGCGCCACGCCTTACATCTTCACGTTCAAGATGTGGGATTGGGGGCGGCTGGGTTTGGACGGCCAACCCCGCCCGATCCATCTGGAACACGGTGCGGCCAATATCCAGTGGAACTTCACGACGGGACAGGTCGCGCGGCAACTCGTCAACGCGGTGGAACCGCTGGGCTCTGGCGCGGGTTGGCGGGAGGAGCGCACGGGGCTGCACCGGCGTGAATTCATCGAGACGCGGCGGCATTGGTTTACCGGCCCGGTGACCCACGACACGGAAGGCGGCGTCCACGTTCTCAATCTTGTCGAGGGCGAGGAAGCCGTGGTCGAGAGCCCGGCGAACGCTTTCGAGCCGTTCATCGTGCATTACGCCGAGACTTTCATCGTCCCCGCCGCCGTCGGCCCATACACGATCCGTCCGCACGGGAAATCCGTGGGACACGAATGTGCCACCATGAAAGCCTTCGTGCGGACCTGAAAAGTGAATCGATCCGCATTCCTGTTCCTAGCATCTTTCTTTCCATCGAGTCTGCGATCCCAGCGGCACGCCGGTCAAGATCAACGGCAAGTACGCCATGTTCATCGGCAACGCCAACTACGGCGTGCGCTATTCCGATGATCTGCTCGCCTGGGGCCGGTCAGCTATTGCCCAGATGAAATAGCGGACATATCCCTTTCCTGGACAATCGAGTCAGCCCGCGACGGCAAAACCCGGTTCCTCTTTTTCCTCGTCTGATGGACGGCTGCATTCCAGCGTTCCGCGTCCAAGGTGCCGGGGCGTGCTTGACAGCCAAGTCCTGCGTGATCTAGCTAACCTGATTCCCTCCCTATGAAACACAACAAACTTGGCCTTCTCACCGCCGTTTGCCTGCTGATGGTTCCGTCGGCCCGGCTGAAAGCAACACCGGACGCCGCGCTGGGCAAGGAAGCAACCACCGCCGTTCCGTCGCTTGAGGCCATGTCCGGCGACTGGCTGCCCGCGAAAGAAGTGGCCAATTTTCCCGACGTGCACAACTTCAACCAGATGTGCATCGTCGGGCCGGACCTTACCTCTTTTTACTGCAATCCCGGTGGCTTGTTTGGCCGGGTGAAGGGCTCGCCCTTCCCATGGGTTGCCGGTTACCCCCTGGTCACGATGACGATCAACGGCAGCGAGTTTCCGGCGACCGAAATGCGCTGGTCCGCCTATCGCGCCTCGCGGCGGAACCCCGATTGCCAGGGCTTGGCGGTGGAAACCGACACGCGCATGGTCAACGAACAGCGCGGCGTCCTTTGCCAGATCATCGTGACCAACGGCGCGGCGAAGCCGGCGAACGCCACCATTATCTTGCGCGTGCCGGGCGCGTTGCAACCCGACGGCGTCGGCGTCGCCAACAGCACCCAGCGCAAGAACACCGTTTCGGTCGTTCGCCCGGCGCGGAAGCCGGATGCGGTTACCACCGAGCCGGATGTGGTCTGCTGGAAGTGGACGCTTGATCTGCCCGCGGGCGGACGAGCGACACTCGGCTACGTGGCCGGTGACGAGAAGCCGGCCGAGGCCACGCAAACGGACGCGCGGGTGGCGGGTTGGGCCGCGCATTTTGATGCGACGATGGAGGAGTGCCGGCGCGTCTGGGAGCAGCGCTGGGCCGACGCCTTCACGCCGGGAAACAAGCACTTTTCCGGCAACCTGCCGGTGCTGAAGTCCGACCATCCAGCGCTTGACCGCAATTATTATATGGGTGCGCTCACGAGCCTGATCCTGGAGCGCACGCAATTTCCTGTGACGCCGCGCGACTTCATCACCAGCGGCGAGCGGGGCGACGGAATTCAATACTACTGGGATGCCTCGATGGAGTCGACCGCGTGGGCGTTGCTGGAACCGCAGGGGATGAAGGCGACGCTGCACCGCTGGCTGGTCCAAAATGCTCGCAGCGGCGCGCACACTTCCGCGAACTCGGCGTCTGGCTTCGATGCGAAGCACTACGACGCGGTGACCGGCTACGCTTTCAACGCCTGCACCATTTTCAAAGCCGCCGACGCCTATGTGCGCGTCACCAGCGACCGCGCCTTTCTCGACGAAAAGCTGGAGGACGGCAAGACGGTGCTCGATCACCTGGACAGCTTCGCCACGGACTGGGAGACCCTGCCGCGCGGGCCGCACGGCCTGGTCGACTACGGGAAAAATGGCAACCTGCTCGAATGCGCGCCAGAGTACATCAACTGCGTGGCTTCGCTCAACGCGCAGGATGTCTGGATGATGCGGCGGATGGCGCAGTGGCACGCGCTCCACGGCGAACCAGCGCGCGCGAAGGAGTTGCAGGAGAAAGCGGCGGCGCTCCTGCCGGCGGTGCTCGGTCTGTATAAAAGCGGCGACGGCGTGTGGAATGCGTACCACCTGGACGGCACGCTGGTCGACCTGCGGCACTGCGTCGATTTCATCTACGTCGGCGACGCCCTCGAACCGGACCTCGGCACCCAGCAAAAGGCGGAGATGAACGCCTTCGTCAAACGCGAACTGCTGGCGCGTGACTGGATGCGCGCGATGAGCTGGCAAGATGCGTCGGCCACGCATTCCACCCGTCCCGACCACAGCCCGACCGGAGCTTACGACGGCTGGATTCCGCTCACCGTCGGCACCATGTGGCGGCTCGGTAATCCGCGGGACGCCTTCGATTTCTACTGCCGGACCGCCGTCGTCACGAAGGAAGGGCCCTTCGCGCAGGCCCGTGAATTCTATGGCCCTGACATCAAGGGCTACAATACGCCCGTCCGCATTGCCCTGCGAGCCGGCTGCATGAAGGAGTGCATCAGCGGCGCGGCTTTTACCGATGTGGTCCTCAACACGTTCTTTGGCTTTGAACCCAGCATCGACGGGAAAATGCGGCTGACCGACGAGAAAACCCCGCGTCCCTTCGTGGGCCGCCTGGAAAACGTTGGCCAGGGAAAAGTGCGGTGCACGATTGTCGCTGATGGGAGCGGTCTGAGATTGGTCTCACCGTGAGGCAAAACCGGGAGTGCGATTTTGCTCACCGGCTGATCTAAACAGTCCTGTTCGTGGGCCGCTTGGTCGATCCGGTGTCAGGCGATGTCACCCTGCCAGTAGGATGCTAAGCGCCAGGCAGGAAAACCTACGTCTTCGGTCCACGGCGTCGGAACTCCGAGGGTGTGAAACCTTCGTATTTCCGGAACACGGTAGCGAAATATTGGCTGGAACTAAAGCCGAGACCGTGCGCAATTTCTGTCACGTTGGCCCCGCGCGCCATCCATTCCTTGGCGCGCTGCAAACGCAGGCGTGTCAGGTACTGCGACGGGGAGAAACCCACCACCTCGCAGAAGCGTTTGCGAAAGGTGGTGGCATCCAGGGCGGATGCATCCGCCATCCCCTGCAAGGTAGCGTCGGCCACGTTTCGCTTCGTCCAATGGATCGCCCGGGCGATCCGCGCCTGGTGCGCTCCATCAACCCGGGGCAGCGTTTTCTGCGTCTGCGAGCAGCGCAGCACCAGCGAGAGGAGGAGATGGAGCGTCTCGCGCACCACCGTTTCGCCGCAAGGTTCCCGGCAGGCATGTTCGTTGAGCAACGCTTGGTAAAGAGGCAAGAGCGCTTTGGTTCCGACCAACTTGCGTCCAGGGAACATGCGCCGATCTGGCGTGCCGTGAGCGAAGAACGCCGCTCCCGCGCTCTGACGCAGGAGCGGCAGGCGTACTTGGACCCAGTAATATTCGGCGGGTTCGACGATGTTATCGCGCGCGCCGTGCCACTCGCCCGGCCAGATGAAGAAAAGTTCATTGCCGCACACGTCTGTGGAAACTCCTTCGACCCACCACGTCACCTTGCCGTGCGCCACGTAGAAAATTTCGAGCACATGGGCGTGTCGATGGTTGAAGAAGGAAGCAGGCCGTGCCGTGTGGTAGCGGACGTGTCCGACGAGACAGAGTTCCGGGATTAGCTGCGCGGTTCCTTCCGTGGTTTCACGAATCCCGTAGCGGCAATGTTCGACGGAGAGCAGGCAGGGCGGGTTCATCATCCAAAGGAAAGATGCCGGGCGGAAAAATCAAGGCAGGCAATCCATCTAGAGCGAACTGAACGGCATCGGGATTCTAATCAGCCGCTCACGCCGGGGTGGGTGAGGCGAGCAAAGCAAAACCGTCAACGGTTCGCCACCGGTATCCGTAAGCTCACCCACCGGAGCGTTGGCTGCCAAGGGAAAGTGGAAGCGGGCACCCGAACGGCTCAACGAGGGTAATCCACTCGCCAGATAGGGCGCATACGCAAGCGGGACCCTCGTCGGCCCCCGGCCATGCTTGGAGGCAGCGCGTACCGTGGACGAATGACTGGGGTACGCACGGCCCGGAGGTTGTTGGCCCCGTCCGCAGCGGCGTTCGATTTTTTGTCCACGTTTTTTGAACGCGCGCGCCCGGTTTTTCGGGTTTGATAGTCCTCCAACCAGCCTTTTGCTTGTGCTTCGACGATCCCCCACCACCGGTATCGATCCTCTGATCGGCATGAACCCGAATCCGACCGTCGAGATCGGGTATGCCTTCGAAACCCGCAACGTGTTCCCCGGGGCCATTTGCCCCGGGGCGTTGTCGAGAGGACGGCGGAAGGCGCAGCAACGGAGACTATATGATACACTCTAGGATGATCCTACGGGCCGCGACCCTGTTTTTTCTCGCCCTGCCACCGTGCGCGGCGAACGCGGCGGAGACAGGGGGAGCCAATGTTGCCCTGAACCGGGCTGCGTATCAATCTAGCGCCATCAACTACGACAACGTTGCGCACCTGGCAACGGACGGAAGCGTGGAAACCTTCTGGCAGAGCCAGCCGGAGGATCGGCCGTGGATTTATGTCGACCTTGGCGCTAGCCGGAAAATTAACGGAGTCGAGTTGTCTTGGGGAAACCTGCCGCCGAAGGGTTGTTCGATCCAGGTTTCGACGGAGGTGGGTTCCCCGTCGAACTGGACCGAAGTTGCGCGCTTCACAACGGCCGGTGCGAGGACAAGCCGCAGCAACTTCACCAGGATCGACGCCCGTTTCGTGCGGATGATCACCGACCTGGGAGGTGCCCCCGCAGGCTGCCAAGTGGCAGAATTTGCGGTGTTCGGAGAGCCGCCACCGGCGGCAGCGCCGCCGGAACTTTCGCTGCCGCCGCCGGACCCGGAGGGTAAGATGCCGCTGGATGGCGCGGGGTGGCGGGTACAAAATTCGTTACTGCTCCACGCCGCCGAGGACATGATCGCCAAGCCGTCGTTTGTCACGGAGTCTTGGTTGCCCGCCAAGGTGCCTGGTACTATTCTGGGCAATTACCTTGCGGCCGGGGCCGTTCCCGACCCTAATTTCGGCGATCAGCAAAGGTTGATTTCCGAATCCTTCTTCCAGCACGATTTCTGGTACCGCAGAGAGTTCATTCCGCCCCGGAGCACCCCCCAGCGGCATTTTCTCTTGAACTTTGCGGGCATCAACTGGAAAGCGGACATCTACCTCAATGGCGAACGGGTGGGACGGATCGACGGCGCCTTTCAGCGTGGCTGTTTTGACGTGACAAGCACGCTGCGGCCAGAGCAGAAAAATACGCTGGCGGTGTTGATCCACTGCTGCCCCCATCCGGGACCGACGAACGAAAAAACTCTCACGCGCATGTCGCACAACGGCGGGGTGTTGGGCCTCGACAGTCCAACCTTCGTGGCGAGCCAGGGCTGGAACTGGATGCCATCGGTGCGGGGGCGCAACATCGGCATCTGGGATCACGTGGATCTCGAAGAAACCGGCCCCGTCGTCCTGGTTGATCCGTTTGTACAGACGACCGTCGCGCCCGACTTGCACCACGCCGACGTGGGCGTCGCGGTGACCTTGAAGAACCTGGAAAATGCGCCAGCCCACGCAACGTTCAGCGGGCATCTGGGTGCCGTGTCGTTCAGCCACGAGGTCGCGTTGGCCGCCCACGAGGTCAAGACCCTGCGGCTGGATAAGCAGACCGATCCACAACTCACGTTGATGGACCCACCGCTATGGTGGCCCAACGGTTACGGCGGGCAGCCCCTCGAACACCTCGCCCTGGGTGTCACGGTTGCTGGAGCGCCCAGCTCCGCACGCCGCGTCACTTTCGGGGTGCGTGAGTTGGGGTACGACACGTCGAACGGAATCCTCAAGGTGTCCTGCAACGGACGGCCCATCCAATTGAACGGCGGCAACTGGGGGATGGACGAAACCATGTTGCGCTACGACGACCAGGATTACGACGTTGCCGTCCGGCTCCACCAGGCGATGAACATGGTGATGATTCGCAACTGGGTAGGCCAAATCGGGAAAGAGGAGTTTTTTAACGCTTGCGACCGGTATGGCATCCTGGTC
This sequence comes from uncultured Chthoniobacterales bacterium, assembly GCA_964247665.1. Taxonomy (GTDB): domain Bacteria; phylum Verrucomicrobiota; class Verrucomicrobiia; order Chthoniobacterales; family SZAS-18; genus CAHJWO01. The sequence continues at coordinate 14,909 of CAXTVY010000094.1, forward strand.
TGGAACGATTTCTGGCTGGCCAATCCGGCGGACGGACCAAATCCGCAGGACGACGCGATGTTCATGTCCAACGTCCGCGACCGGATCGCCCGGATCATCGCCGAGCCCGTCGCCCTCGACGCCCG
>CAXTVY010000095.1:0-14992 GCA_964247665.1 uncultured Chthoniobacterales bacterium
GTTTGCTGTCCCATCCAGTTGCGGATCATGGTCAAAGGCGCGTCGCGGTGCAGCCGGAAATAAGGTTCCAGGCGCTCGCCGGAGGACCGTTTCATGGCATCGTCCATGCCCCAGTCGCCGCCGAGGATGAAAATGCGTTGCCCGTTGACCTTAATGACGAGCGGCGTTTTGCCCTCGGTGTCCGGGCCTTTGGGCAGGTAGTCATATTCCAACTCGCGTAAACCAACCCGTTGGGTCAGCCGGTCGGACTCCTGGTTGGCGGCATCGAGCACCCGCCACGTCAGATCCTGGAGCGCCGGTTCGCCGTAGCCGTTGGGCCACCAGAGCCGGGGATTCTTGAGCGCGAGCGCCGGGACCGTTGTCGGGTCGGCGGTCACGGTCCTGGTCTCCCCCGGAGCGAGGACGGCAGGCAGCGTGAACTTTACCTCGCCCAGCACGCCCTCCACCATGACGCGTTGTTGGATGGATGTCAGGTTGCGCACTTCGGCCTGCACGGTGACGTTCGCCACGGAAAGATCGGGCAGCCGCGGCAGCGTGGTGACGATCCGTGGGTTGCCCACGCTCACGGGTCCGGTGGCGCGCAGCACTACATCCTGCCAGATGCCGGTGTTGCGGTCGCGGATGGTGGGGATCCAATCCCAACCCTCGCTGCAAAAAAAAGTGGGGCCGTCGAACGAGCCGTCCGCGCCGTTGGTGCCCGCGCCTGCCTTCACGGATTCCTCGTGCCCGATCCAGAAGTGCGGTTGCGGCCACAAGTGCACCGCCAGGACGTTCGGTCCACTGGCGGCCAGCGCCGGGGTGGCGTCGAACTCGCCCCGAATAAAGGCTCCGCTGACGGCACCCAGTTCCCGGCCGTTGAGAAACACCTGCGCATGGTAATTGATGCCGTTAAAGGTCAGGTGGACCGTGCGGCCTTTCCACTGCGGTGGCGTATCGAAGGCGACGCGGTACCACCACGTCTTTTTCGCCAGGTCGGGGATCAGCAAATTGTTGAGGCCGTGCAACGGGTCGGGATAAACCCCCTGTTGTACCAGGGTGGTGAGCACCGTGCCCGGCACGGTCGCGTCCAGCCAGGCGTGCGAGTCGAAGGCCGGGCGGGTGATCTCCACAGGCGGAGCGGAAACCGTGGCGGCGTCGACCAGTTCCCAGCCCCGGTCGAGAACGAGCCGCCCGTCTGCGGCCAACGCGGGCAGCGGATGCGGCGCGAGTTTCGGCACGCGCGTGACCGTCACTGGCGGCACGGGCTTGGGAAAGGTGTCCGGGTTTTGCGGCGGCAGGTTGCGGCTGCCGCGGAATTCGTTCCAGCGGTTATCGGGCGTGGGTCCGGCGGGCGTGGGCTCGCAATGCAATGCGTCCAGCGTGGGGGTCGGGGTCTGCGCCAGTGCGGCGATTTCAGTCGCGGCGAGAGCCTTGGCCGAGATGGTGAAACGGGCGATCCGCCCGGCGAAGCAGCCGCCGTCCTTCCACGCCGGGGGCGGCGCGATGAGCGGCTGCATGGCGGATTCGTTGAGCGTCGCGGCCTGACTGGCGACCGGTTTGCCGTTGACGTAAAAGGAGAGCGTCGTTCCGTCATACGTTGCCGCGAGAAATTGCCAGTGGTCCGGCACCACCGGCGCCGTTCCAGCGGGCGGCATGAGGTCGTGCGAAACCGGGTCTTTGACAAAATGCGAGTTCTTCATCTCCTGGCTGCCCACCCAGACGTACCAACCGGCGGCGTTGGCGGCGAGGTAACGTTGCGAGCCGAGATAATCGATGCCATCGCCAAACCCCGCCACCAGCGTGGGCTTGGAGATCACCGCCGTGGGCCGCACCCAGGCCGACACCGTCCAGGGATGCACTGCCGTCGTGGGCGGCGCGCCGTCAAACCACCCGATCACCCCGGGCCCGCTGCCGTGCGCTTCCACGTTGACCGGCCCAAAAACCACCGCTTCCTCCGCCGCGTGCGATGTTTCCAAAACCAGGTTGAACGCTAGCAGGGCCAAGACGAAAAAGAGCGGGTTGGTTATCTTCATGGGGATGGTGATCAAGACAGGGTGCAAAATAAAACAACGAACGAACCTCGCCGGCTTTAGAGGCCGGACGGTGGGTATAAGACAGGGAATGCGCTGCAATAAAGTATCCCCGGGCATTCAACCGGTTGTCCGTGCTGCCGAAACCCGGCTCGCTTAGCTCAAGATCCCCTTGACGAGTTTGCCGTCTTCAACGCCGACCATGCGCTGATCCAAACCTTGGTATTTATAGGAAAAGCTGTTTCCATCGATGCCGAACTGGTTAAGGATCGTTTCGTTGAGGTCGCGGATGTGCACGGGATTCTCCAAGATGTTGTAGCTGAAATCGTCCGTCACCCCGTAACTCACGCCTGCCTTGATCCCGGCTCCAGCCATCCACATCGTGAAACAGCGCGGGTGGTGATCGCGCCCGTAGTTGGTCTGCGTCAGCGTGCCCTGCGAGTACACGGTGCGCCCAAACTCTCCCCCCCAGATCACGAGCGTGTCTTCGAGCAAACCGCGCTGTTTCAGGTCTTTGATCAACCCATAGCAGCCTTGATCCACGTCGCCGCATTGCAGGCGCATACTATCCGGCAGGTAGGAATGCTGGTCCCAGCCGCGATGGAAGACCTGCACGAAACGCACCCCGCGTTCCACCATGCGTCGGGCCAACAGGCAGTTCGCCGCGAAGGTGCCCGGCTCGCGCGCCTGCTCGCCGTAGAGTTCGTAGGTTGCCGATGGCTCGCCCGAAAGATCGGTGAGTTCCGGCACGGCGGTCTGCATCCGGAACGCCATCTCGTATTCCGTGATGCGGGCGGCGGTTTCGGGGTCGCCGATGCGCTCGTGCTCCAGGCCGTTGAGCGCGTTGACCCCGTCGAGCATCTCCCGGCGAGTGGCGCGGTCAACTCCGGCGGGGTCCGATAAATATAAGACGGGGTCGCCTGAGCCGCGCAGGCTGCAACCAGCGTGCTCGGAAGGCAGGAAGCCAGCGGACCACAGGCGCGACGAGATGGCCTGGAGGTTGCGCATGTTGCGGAACTTGGAGGTCAACACCACGAACGTCGGTAAATTTTCGTTGAGCGAGCCGAGGCCGTAGGAAATCCAGGAACCCAGCGACGGGTGGCCAGCGTTCATGTTGCCGCTCTGGATGAGGGTGATCGCCGGTTCGTGGTTGATCGCGTCGGTCCAGACGGTCTTGATGAGAGCGATGTCATCGACGATCTGGCTCGTCCACGGGAGCAGTTCGCTGACCCACGTACCGCTTCGGCCAAACTGTTTGAAGTTAAAAATCGACGGAGCAACGGGGAAGCGCGACTGCCCGGAGGTCATTCCGGTGAGGCGCTGCCCATTGCGCACCGAGTCCGGCAGATCCTTGTCGAACATCGCCTTGAGGTGTGGCTTGTAGTCCCACAGATCGAGTTGCGACGGCGCTCCTGCCATGAACAGATAAATCGCCCGCTTCGCTTTGGGCGCGAAGTTCGGCAGTGCGGCGGTCAAGCCGGTCGTGTCCCCGGTGGCCGCCGCGCGGGCGAGTTGTGAGAAAAACGAGCCGCCGAGCAGCGAGGTCAAGGCCGCGCCGCCGAGGCCTTTGGCGGCCTGGCCCAGGAACTGACGGCGGGAATGCTGCTGACAGAACGAGTCAAACGGGTCCATAATTTCAGGTGGAATCTCTTATTTGTTGAGGGTCTCGTCCAGATTCAGAAACTCGCTGGCCACCATTGTCCAGACAGCTTGCTCGGGCGCGGGCGCGGCCGTTTCCAGCGGAACACCACCGACCGACTTTACCAGTTGCGCGGCAGCGTCGGGCTTTGCGGAGTAGAGAGCAGCGAAATCCGCCACGTTTTTGAGGAGGATGCCTTTTTCCCGTGCGTTGAGCGGGCGGGCAAGGAGGCGCTCGGACATGTAGTCGAGTCGCCCGGCAGAATCAGACGCGGCGGCGATGGCATGCAGGGCGAGATGTTGCGCGGCTTCAACATACTGCGGGTCATTCTCCACCGCCAGAGCTTGCAGCGGGGTGTTCGTCCGATCACGCCGCACGGTGCAAAGCTCTCGCGTGGGCGTGTCGAACGTGGCCAACTGCGGGTTGGGAGCCAGCCGCTTCCAGTACGTGTACAGGCTGCGGCGGTACAGGCCCTCCCCGGTGTCGGGCTTGTACGATTCCTTGGTCATCGAAACCACCTCCCACAATCCCGGGGGTTGGTAGGGCTTGACGCTCGGCCCACCGATTTTTGGCGCGAGCAGGCCGCTGGCGGCGAGCGCCTGGTCGCGGATCATTTCGCCGTCCATCCGGTAGCGCGGGCCGCGCGAGACAAACCGGTTCTCCGGGTCCTTCTCGTGTTTTTGCGGGGTGACTCTGTCCGACTGCCGATAAGCGGCAGAAGTGACCATCAAACGGAGCGTGTGCTTGACATCCCAACCGGATTCCCGGAACTCCACGGCCAGCCAATCCAACAGCGGCTGGTTCACCGGCCGCTCCCCCATGATGCCGAAGTCCTCGGCGGTCCGGACGATCCCGACGCCGAAGAATTGCTGCCAGAACCGGTTGACCGTCACCCTCGACAGCAGCGGGTTGCCTGGATCGACGAGCCATTGTGCCAAGCCGAGCCGGTTACGCGGCGCGCCCGGCGGCAGCGGCGGCAGAACTTTGGGCACGTCCGGCTCGACCTTTTCGCCGGGTTGATCGTACTGCCCCCGTTTGAGGATATAGGCAAAAGCCGCCGTCGGTTTGTCGTCCATCACCATCGTGGCCGGACTGCGCTCGACGAGCGCGTCGTATTCCCCCTTGATGCCGCTCACTGCCTGTTGGAGCACAACCAGCTTCGGGTCATCCTTGAGCAGAAAATTCATGCCCCACTTCCGCTGCGCGTCCACCAGCTTGTCCGGCGCAACAGCCCGGACGATGGGCAGAACCTCACTGCCGCACAGCGCCTTGATCTCATCCGGCGAGAGCACGCGGCGATAAACGCGGATGTCCTGCACGGCGACCGGAAAAGCTCCCTCTCCGCCACTGCGCCGCCCGAGCGTGAACTGGGTCGGCGACCGGATGGACTCCGTGAGGGTATCCTCCTCGGGCTTGGCGGCCTGCGGCTCGCCGTCGACGTAGATCTTCACTCCCGCCGCCTTGGCGCTGCCGTCGTAGGTGACGAACACGTGCTGCCAACTTCCGGCCGTGAGCGGCTTGGCCGCCACTTGCTTGAGGGCGTTGCGTGGCCAGAAGTTGATGAGGTGGACCGCAGGCCGGCCGTGTTCGAGGTACAGGTCCCAGCCGCGCTCGTTGTTGTTGCGGTCCATGCGGGCGAACACCGCGCCCGAAGACGTGTAATCTGTGACCCGGACCCAGCCGCCGTAGGAGAAAGCGTCCGTCGTGTCGAAGTCGCCGACATTGCCCAGCTCCGCATAGCCGTTGCCGTCGAAATTCGGTGCCGCGCCAAACAGGCTGTTTGTGGTCCACTCCGGCTTGCCCGCGATTTGGTAGATGACGCCCTGCTCACTCTTGATCTCGCTGCCCGTGCCCTCCCGCAGCGGCAACCGGAGTTCCAGCCCCTGCGTGCTGACCGGCGGCGCGTCCGGGTGGGCAGCAAGCTTTTGCAGCAGAACGGGTGCGTTCAATTTCTGGCTCAAGCCGGTGGCGGCGAGGTAGCTGGCAACGGCGACCTTGGCGTCGTCCATCTGCTTGGAAACGACGTTCCAACGCGCCTCGTCCGCCTTGGCCGGCACGCGGATGAAAGGCGGCACGGCCACAGTCGTCCGGGGACCAATCCCCTTTTGGGTCGTGTTCCGGAAGAAAGCGGAGAACTCGTAGAATTCCTTCTGTGAAATCGGGTCGAATTTATGGTCGTGGCAGGCGCAGCAACCCATCGTCAAACCCATGAACGTAGTGGCATTGGTTTCCACATGTTCCTTGGCGTAAGTGGCAAGCAACTCGGACTCGATGCTACCGCCCTCGCTGGTGGAGACGCCGCACCGGGTGAAACCTGTCGCCACCTGCTGCTCCAACGTGCGATTGGGCAAAAGATCGCCCGCTACCTGCTCGACCGTGAAGCGATCAAAGGATTTGTTGTCGTTGAAAGCTTTGATGACCCAATCACGGTAGGGATAAATTGAACTCGCCTCGTCAAAGTGCAAACCCACGGTTTCCGCGTAACGGGCGGCGTCGAGCCAGTAGCGCGCCTCGTGTTCACCGTAATGCGGGCTGGCCAGCAGACGGTCCACGGTCTTCTCATACGCGTCGGGCGATTGGTCAGCCACGAAAGCGGTGACCTCCTCAGGCGTGGGCGGCAGGCCGGTCAGGTCCAACGTGACGCGGCGCAGGAGCGCGCTCCGTTCGGCCTCCGGTTCGGGCGCGAGGCCGTTTGTCTCCAGCTTGGCGAGCACGAAGTTGTCGATGGGATTTTTCACCCATCCCCCTTGCTTGACCGCCGGGGGCACTCCGCGCTCCGGTTTGACGAATGACCAATGCTCCTCGTAAGGAGCGCCGCCGCGCACCCACTTCGTGAGCAGGGCGATCTGCTCCGGCGTCAGACTCTTGCGCGAACTCGGCGGCGGCATCATCTGGTTGGGGTCCTTGGAGGTGATCCGCGCGATGATGGCACTGGATTCCGGATGGCCTTTGACAATCGACGGCAGCCCGTTCTTGCGTGGCGCGAAGGCGAACTCGGGCCGGTCCACGCGCAGATTCGCCTGGCGGGCGGTCGCATCCTGGCCGTGGCAATAGTAACAATTTTCCGAAAGGATGGGTCCAACGTGTTCGTTGAAGGAGACCTTTGCAGGCAGCGAGGCTTCCAGGGCGGCGGTGGCAGCGTCGGGTGCGGGCGGGCCGAAGGGTTTAAACGAGATGAAGGACGACCGCAGGAGGGTTGCTCCTCCCACGAAGAAAAGAGCGAGCAAGATAGCGCTGAAGCGAAGCTGGCGGGTCATGGCGCGATGGTTTGAGAGGGCGGACTGGCGACAGGAGCAAGCGGCACCGGCAAAGGCAGCGGCGAAAGATGCGCGGTGACGGTCGGCGGGAGCAACGGCGCGGCGGTCGCGGCCCTGGGGGTGGAAGCCGGAACCACCGGCGCGGGAGATGCCGACGCTGCGAGCGGCGTGGCGGCAGCCGGTTTCGGGATCGGGTCAGCCGCCACGATTTCCACCTTCGGCAACAGCTTGCGCAGCCTGGCTTCGCCAACGGCCGTCGCCATCGTACGCCACAGGTAAAGTCTCCGCAGTTTGTGCAACGGCGCGAGGGTCGTCAGCCCCGCGTCGGTAATATGCGTATCATAAAGGTTGAGCACTTCGAGGTTGGGCAACGTTTTGACGCCCGCCAAACCCGCGTCGGTGACGTTGGTTTCCTGCAGCTGCAGCCGTCGAAGGCCGGGCATCTTCGTCAGGGCCGCGAGACCCGCGTCCGTCACGTTCGTGCGGCTCAGATCCAGCAGGACGAGGTTGTCACCCACGGACGCGAGTTCCTGGAGTTGCGCGTCTCCGAACTGGCCCGGGTTCAGGGCAGCCGAGAACTCCAAGTCCGTCTCGCCCGGTGCCACCGCGCGCAGGGTTCCCGGCAGACGCTTTTGCAGGCCGGTGACCGCTCCGGCAAGCTGCACCACCTTTTCGCGCTTGGCCGCCTCTTGCTTCTCGCGGACCGCCGGCGGCACGTTGCGCTCCATCGCGAGTTGCACGTCGTCAGGCAAGGACAGTTCGTTGATGGTGGCATTTTCCGGCGCACCGGCCTCGACCCACCAATTCAGGATCAGGCGCTCATCCTCGTTCACCTGAATTTTGCCCTTCGGGGGCATGTGCTTGGCGTCAGTCTCCGGCAGGTCGATGTAGCGCAAGAGGTTGCTCTTCGTCGCGGCACCCGCGACAACGGCCGCGCCACCGTCGCCCCCTTTCATCACCTCAGCAAACCCGTCCAGCCGCAGGCCACCCTTGGCTTTCTGGCCGCTGTGGCAGCCCACGCACCGCTCGGTCAACACCGGGGCCACCACGTCGGCAAAGACGATCCGTTGGGGCAGCGGCTTCCACGGCTGGTCGGCGGGGTCGAGGCGGACCGGCAGACCCAGCGCGCGGCGCACCGGCCTGGGCGCATATTCCGTCAGATAATCTTCCCCGTGCGTGATCGACGCGCCGAGGTGTCCGGCCAGACCCAGCGAGGCACCGGTCGCCAGCAGCACGATCTGGTAGGCGAAAGCTCCCCACCGACTGGCGGGATGGGCGTCGGACACAAGTTTGAGCAACAGGGCAGCGTTCGCACCAATCGCCGTGAGCAGCCCCGCGATGAAATGCCGCTGCAAAAGAACGGGGTCATAACCGCCGCTGTACGAGAGCATCCAACCCAGGAGGGTCGAGACCAACGCGCTCATCGCGGCGCAAAACATCAGGAAGGTCGCGGTTTCGGGCGGCACTTGGGGAATCCACTGCCGCAACCCGCGGATATGCGCGTGTTCGAGGATCAGAGCCAGAAGGATCAGCCCGATGGGCACATGCAGAATCACAGGGTGAAACCTCCCGAGAAAAAGCGCGAACGGTGGCACGGTTTTTCCGTCACCTACTTGCAGCAAGGGCAGCAGCGCGAGCCCCACGATGCTCATCAGGCAAAGTACGAACAACCCGCGCGGAATGCGGCGGGGAGCACGCATCCTCCCCGCTCGTTCCGAGAGGGGCGTGGACGGGCGGAATGCAACTGCGGCTTCCCGCGCCGTTTTTACGCCGTCGGGAGGTGGCATAGGAACTCGGCAGGTCGATCTGCGGGGGGGCGCATGAGACCGGGGAAAATATGTCTTTCGCGTCTCAAATGCAACGTTTATTAACAGAGTGCAGCGTAAGACGGCACCGACCGGATCACGCCCGCCCGCGGTCCCCCACCTCGTCCCGGAAAACGCTCTCGAATCATGCTTCCCCGCAGCTACCAATCGCGCCGGGCCTTTCTGCGGAAGGCCGCCTTGGCTGCCGCTTCGTGCAGTACCTTTCCGCCCGGGTTGCTCCAGGCCGACGAACCGGAAGTCCTCGGTCAGGGCACACACCGCTACCGGGCGGTAAAGAATTGGGGCGTGCTCGGCAACAACACGCCGGTGAACGATTGTCACGCGATGGTTCAGGACCAGCGGGGTCGGCTGCTGCTGCTCACCAACGAGTCGCGCAACAACGTCATCCTCTACGACCGCGCCGGCAAATTGCTCGGCACCTGGGGCCACGATTTTCCCGGCGCGCACGGCCTGACGCTCGTCAAAGAAAACGGCGAGGAATTTCTGTTCATCACGGATTATGCGCGGCATCAGGTCTTCAAGACGACCATCGACGGCCGCGTGTTGCTGACGCTCGACGCGCCGTTCGAGTCTGGTCACTTCATTCACGCCGACCAGTTCAAGCCCACCCAGGTCGTCGCCGCGCCTGACGGCGGCTTCTTTGTGCTGGATGGCTATGGAACCTCGTTAATCTTGCGCTACGACGCGCGGGGCGGGTTGCAGCACGTCTTCGGCGGCCGTGGCAAAGCGCCGGGCAGCGTCAACGAGGCGCACGGCGGGGCCATCGACCCGCGCGACCCGGCGCGGCCGACGCTCCTCGTCACCTCACGCCAGGACGGCCTGATCAAACGTTTCGACCTCGACGGGACGTACCTGGGCGAACTCGCCCTGCCGAACACCCTGCCGTGCAACGTGGTTTTCACCAGCGAAGCGATCTACATCCCCCAACTGCGGATGACCGATGGCAAGAGCACCGGGTTCCTGACCATTCTCGACCTCCAGGACCGGGTAATTTCCAACCCTGGCGGGGCTCCGCCGGTGTACGCCGCGGATGGGCAACTCCAGCCCTTGCAGCAGACTTCGCCGCTGTTCAAGCACCCGCACGGCCTCACCGTGGATGACGAAGGCAGCATCTATGTCGCCCAGTGGAACTCGGGACAAACGTACCCGATCAAGTTGGAGAGAGTGTAGCCGGGCGACCATCGTTTGAAGATCACCATGAAATTTATGCTATTACATCGCCGTTGGTTGGGTGTGGCCGGACTACTCGTTTTCGGCCAGTTGACTGGTCTGGCCCAAACACCGGCGGAGCCGCCACGCAAGGCGACCCGCCCGCCCGTCGAGAAGCGCCGGTTCACCAGCGTGGCGGTCGAGAAGGAAATCGACCGCGTGACCCACGCGGTCGGCGACCCGGACCTGGCCTGGATGTTCCAGGCCTGCTATCCGAACACCCTGGATACCACCGTCGATTTCACGACCGCCAGTGGGAAGCCCGACACGTTCGTGATCACCGGCGACATCAATGCGATGTGGCTCCGCGATTCCTGCGCGCAGGTGCAAGCCTACCTGCCCCTCTGCAAGCAAGACGCGCACTTGGCGGAAATGATCGCCGGCCTGATCCACCGGCAGACGGCTTGCATCCTGATCGATCCTTATGCCAACGCCTTTCTGAAAGACGCGAGCAAGCCCAGTCCGCACGCACGCGACCGTACCCTCATGCAGCCCAGTGTCTTCCAACGCGACTGGGAGTTGGACTCGCTCTGCTACTGCATCCATCTGGATTATCAGTACTGGAAAGTCACCGGCGATACCGCCGCGTTCGACGCTGATTGGTGGAAAGCCATGCGCCTGTCCGAGACCACCATGCGCGAACAACAGCGCAAGGATGGCAACGGCCCCTACCGCTTCGAGGGCAGGCTGGCCAACTCGGGCTGGGGACCGCCGATCAAGCCAACGGGCATGATCTGCACCGCGTTCCGCGCGTCCGATGACCCGGCTAAGTATCTCTTCAACGTGCCGGACAACCTCTTTGCCGTGACAACCCTGGGGCAACTCGCGGAGATGTCCGACGCGTTAAAACCTGGAGACGGATTTGGCGCCGAATGCCGCGCACTGGCGGCCGAAGTGCAGCGGGGCATCCAGGACTTCGGCGTCGTGAACGATCCCAAATACGGTAAAATGTATGCCTACGAATGCGACGGCTTGGGCAACACCCTCTTGATGGAAGACGCCGGTCTGCCCGGCCTGGTTTCCATTCCTTACTTCACGCCCGCCCTGGCTGGCACACCGCTGGTCCTGGCTTCGCGCGCGTTCGCCTTCAGCAACGACGATCCTTTCTGGTGCCGGGGAACCGCCGCCGAGGGTACTGCCAGTCCGCACGGTGCCGCGCACAACAAGGGAGTCGGTTGGGTCTGGCCGCTCGGAATCAATGCGCGTGCCCTGACCAGCACCGACGACGCCGAGATCACGAAATGTCTCTTCATGCTGAAGAACTCCACCGCAGGCACCGGCTTCATGCACGAGTCATTTGACAAGGATGACCCGACGCAGTACACGCGGCACTGGTTTGCCTGGGTCAACAACCTTTACGGCGAGTTGATCATCAAGGTGCTCAAGGAACGTCCCCGGTTGCTCGCCAAACCGGTCCCGCCGGGGTTCTAACGTTCCGCTTTACCACAGACTTACTTTTTCGCACTGGCTGTACTCTCGAAACTCGGCTGGGCACAGGACGCCATGCAGCCGGTGTGGTCGCCGCCCTCATAGTAGAGCAGCCATTTGCCCTTGAACCGCACCAACCCTTCCATGAAGCAGACCGGCGCGCCGATGGCGTTGTTGAGTTCGTAAGGAAAGCGCGGGGTCAGGAAGTAGCGGTCGCTGCGCGCAATCAGTTTTGTCGGGTCGTTCAGGTCAAACAACGCCTGGCCGCCGGAATAGGCGTCCTGCGACAGATTCGGATCGCCGTTTTTTTGGTCGTTGTCGCCGTGGTAAAGCACGAGGATGCCCTTGGGCGTCATGATTGGCGGCGGCCCGGGCTCCGTGAGTTTGGTGTCAAACATGCCTTTCCGAGTCGGCAGCACCCGGAGCAACCCGCCCCGGCTGTCCAAGACGGGAGTCCAGTTGATGCAGTCGTCGGAAGAGGCCGCGTTATAGTTGATGCAGTACATCCAATATTTACCGTTGATCTTCTCGGCCACGACCCGCCCGTCGTCGTAGTAGCGGCTCACGACGGAGCCGCCCTTGGTGATGTCCTTGTATTTGCCGTCGTATGCCTTGGCGAAAGCCAACCCCTGTTTGGTCCAGTGCACCAGGTCCTTGCTGGTGGCCACGGCCTGTCTGGGGCGGTGTCCGTCGTAAGCGGCGTAAAGGTAGATAAACAGCCCGTCCTCTCGCTGCACGATGCGGCCGTCCTCCGTGCCGCCGGGCCACTCGTATTGTTTGAAGGCGTCTTCGTCGGGGTAGATGACCGGGGTAGGCGAACGTTGAAAATGGACGCCGTCTTCGCTGATGGCCAGACCGACCCGGGAGTTGTGGATGTTGATTGGTTCGGCCCGGTAGAGCCAATACACCTTGCCATCCTTTACCGCGGCGGCGGCTCCGACGATGTTCTTTCCCTCCCAAGGAACATCCTTCTTTTGGATCGGGCAGAAGAACATCGTGTCGGCTCGCGGCGTGATGAGCGGATTGTCGGGACAGCGCACAAAGGGTCCGAGCCCCCAGGCGGGAACACCGGCGGCCTCGGTCTGGTCATCCACGTTCTTGGGCGGGGCCGCGACCCGGAGAGCCGACGGATCGACGCTGGCCGTCGGCCCACCGGATATTACGGGGTCCGCGGCTTTCCCGGAGGTGGCCACGAAGAGCGACAACGCAACGGACAAGAAGACGCGGGTGAGACCATGGCGCGTTCTAAACGGCAAAAGGGGGCGCTTCATCTTTTTGTTGTTGGGTTGTATTTACAGGCTGTCCTGACGAGCAAATTTTATGGCTTCGAGGAAGGGGGCGGGACCGGCCAGTTCTTCCACGACTCCGGGACGTGATCCAGCGGCGGGGGCGGCGTCCAGGCTTTGCCAACCTCGGCGAGCCGGGCCACCACGTTGTCGTCCATCAGCCCGTCGCGGTTCGGCGCGCAATTGAGTTGAAACACGATGTTGCGTTGGTTCAGCGGGATAAGATGCTCACGCACGATCCAATCGACCGAACGAAGTTCCGCCTTGGGATAACTCGTGCGCCAGAACCACGTCGGCTGAATCGTGTCCCCGGCCACCGCCGGCCAATCCGCCCCCGATGGCAGAGCCATTTTGGCCCGGAGTTCGATGTGCGACACGTCGGCGTGCGTGCGCTCGGGCGAGTGGTTCAAGACGAGGCAATTCGGCTGTAAGGATTTGATGTGGTAGTAAATTTCCGGGTACGGAACGTCGGTGAAGCTCGGACTTTCGTGCCAGGTGTTGTTCCAACCATCGAAGACGATGTACAAGATGGGGCCATACTGCGTGAGCAGTTCGGTCAACTCGTTCTTGATGAGGTCGATCTTCGCGCGGGACACGCCGCCGTGTTTCGCGTCGGCGATCCCCGCCGTGCGGTCGCGGATGGAATAGTAGAACCCGGGTTGGATGCCCTGCTTGCGAAACGCATCGACGAACTCGCGCACCACGTCGCGTTTGCAGCCCTGGGCCACCGTGTAATCCGAAAATTTGCTCGGCCACAAGCAGAAACCGTCATGATGTTTGGTGGTCAGGATGGCGAACTGCATACCCGCGCTCTTGGCGGCAGCGGCCCACTGGTTGCAGTCTAGCTTTGTGGGATTAAAGAGCGCGGGACTGAGATCGTCGGCCGTGCCGAGGATGCCGTCCTTGCCCTGGCGCGGCGGCGCGTGATCGGGCTGGAGTTGGTCGCGCGGTTCCAGAAACGACGCGGGCGAAAAATGGATGAACATGCCGAAGCGCAAATTCACCAACTCCCTTTGCAGTTCATTGAGAGGCTTGGACGGTCCCGGCGGGGGGGCGGCCGGCGAGGACAACGGGCAGACCAAAAGAAAGAGGGCGATGTGCCAGGAGGATTGCATCGGATGGAAGCGTAACGGTCTGACGGTACAGTGAAGCAGAGAGATTTTTCGGTTGCAAGCGTCCACCATCCGCTGTCCCACCGCAGGACCACGGCTTCCGGCTTTCAGGCGCACGAACAAACCCGGTCAACGAAGATTATTCCCGAACCGCCCGGCTTTTTGCTTTCGTTCTCAGTGCGATCAATCGGCCGCCGCCGGTGATCCAGCGAGTTCCAACGTCTGGACGTTCCAGCCCCCGACAACCATCTGCGGTGGCTCGTTCTTGAGAAGATCGGTGCGGTATTCCACATGAATGTCTCGCGCCTGGTGCGGAAGCAGCGAGACGTAGTTGTCGTCATAGAAGATCGGCAGGACCCGTTGACCCGGTGTGCTTGACCGCACGACCTTCAGACAAACCATCAAGGCCACGTTGTCCGTGGGATTTTCAAGGTGGACGGTGACGAGCGATTTTCCCTCGGCGTGGGCTTCGGTGGCAGACCCGCGCAGGCTGACATGCGGCATCGTGTTGAGATCGACGTAGTTTTCCCCGTTGGTTCCGCGCCAGTAAAAGTTTTGTGACACCAGCTTGCCGCCGTCTGTCAGCTGGAGCTTGATGAAATGGGTGGCGGTCAGGTCTGGTGGACTTTTCAAGGTGAAACAATCGCTTGCCGGACCCGTGGCGCTGACATCGACCGACGCTTCCTGGAACGATTTTTGGATGCCGTCGAGACTGTAGATCAACGCCTCAGCGTGCAGGCGGGCAAAGCTCCTTCCTGTATTGTTGGCGACTTTGATCTGGTCGGTGGACGCATCCCAGAGGATATGGAGCGGCTCGTTTGCCAGCCTGGCTCCGAAGTATGCGCCGGTGGGATTGAGATAATAGTCGTAGAATTGACAGATGAGCGAAGGCCACGCCGGGTGGGACATCCACGCCAACCCACCGCTGCCTCCATTCGAGCGCCAAGCCTCGAACATCGCCTTGGCGTTCGACCAATTTTGCAACTGTGCCTTCTCACAAAACTCGTCGAGGCCTGCGGATGGGCCGAAGAGATCGTTGATTCGTTTCGTGTAAATCCGGTCCCGGGGCTGCGCGAAATCATGCAATCCCCACGAATCACTGATCGGCCAGAGCTCCTTCGCCGGCATCATCAAGCGCATCGTGTCGGCAGTCGGCACGCAGACCAGCCCGAGTTCACTGTGCAGGGTGACCCCGCGGTTCTTGAAGTACCAACGATCTTCCTTCG
>CAXTVY010000096.1:0-5962 GCA_964247665.1 uncultured Chthoniobacterales bacterium
GGCTACGTGCGGCTGGACATCATCCTCATGTCGCTGCCGGAATTCACCTGAATGAGCATTTGCGCGATTTGCCGGGCGACATGGAAATTAATCTGTATTTTGCGACCAACCGCGGGCCACGGTGGCGTCGCCGGTTCAATCGTGCACTATGCCGATGCCTGCTCGCTTTACAAACTCATGCGGTCATACATCAAACATACTTCGGCGATACCGCTTATTCGCGTGGCCGACCTCTCGTGATCACCGTGTATGACATGATCCACGAGCTGTTCCGTGACCGTTTTCCCGAATTGGCCCTCTCTGGCGATCCCTCGCTTCACTACAAACGCCGCAATTGCGAACGTGCCGACCACATCATAGCAATTTCCGAGTCAACTAAATCTGACTTGATCCGATTGTTTGAACTTGATCCAGACAAAGTGACTGTTATTCCACTAGCTAATTCGCTTTTACCTGGAAAGGAAATAATCGACACCTGCAAAGCGCCTAAAAGCGACGAAGCAGATGCTTATCTACTTTACGTTGGGGCAAGGGGAGGTTACAAGAATTTTCATCTATTATTGGAGGCTTTTGGCTGTTCTAAACGATTGAAACAACGTTTTCGCTTGGTTTGCTTTGGCAGCGCGTTCTCGCCAGTGGAACAAGCGCAAATCACCGCTTTGAGCCTTGAAGGAAGAGTGTTGCAGCGCAGCGGTAACGACAAAGTATTGACACAATGCTACAGAAACGCAGCTGCTTTCGTTTGTCCCTCACTTTATGAAGGCTTCGGATTGCCGGTTTTGGAAGCAATGAGTCAAGGTTGTCCTGTGCTTTGTGCACGTGCGGGTTCGTTACCCGAGGTCGCCGGGAACGCGGCAGCTTACTTCGATCCGCAGCAAATCGAATCTATCCGCACTACCTTAGAGGAAGTGATGGAAGACGATTCACGCCTTGCCGCTTTGCGTGGCTTGGGTATTCAACGAGCGCGTATGTTCAGTTGGGATCGATGCGTTGAAGAGACTTTGGAGATCTATCGTCGTTTTACCCGTTAATTGTACCGCTACCAATTTCTATGACGCCGCGTTTTACGATCATTACGCCCTGTTTGAACGCGGCGACTTACATTGAGGAAACAGTAGTCTCCGTCCTACAACAAACCGCTGTGCTCCGAGGCATGGTGGAACTGGAATACATCGTCAGTGATGGTGGCTCAACTGACGGCACGCTCGATGTTTTAAGCCGTCTAAAACATCCATTTCTCCAAGTATATTCCGAACGGGATCAAGGCATGTATGACGCTTTGAGTAAAGGATTGCTGCGCGCTACCGGCCACTACGTCGCCTATCTCAACGCCGGTGACTACTATCACAAATGCGCCTTTGAAGTCGTGGCTGAACTGTTCGGACGGTATCACGAAGTACGTTGGTTGACAGGGCTTTACACGGTTTACAACGAGTATTCACAAATCACCATGGTGGAATCGCCTTTCCGCTTTCGCCGTGCTTTTTTCGCGAATGCTTTCCACGGCAGCCGGGTTGCTGGCGTGCAGCAGGAATCTACGTTCTGGCGGGCGAGCTTGCTCGAACTCATCGACTATGAGCAATTAAAGGCGCTTCGATTGGCTGGTGATTTCTATCTCTGGCAGCAGTTTGCACAACATCACGATCTGTATATAGTCGCCGCGCTGCTCGGTGGGTTCAAGCGGCATCCGGGGCAACAATCCGAAGGCGGGGCATATCTCCGCGAGCTGCTGTCACTAGGTAGGCCCGCGCGCCCGCTTGAAAAATGGCTTGCTTTTTGGGACAATCTTATTTCCCGATATACCTCTGACAAGGTCAAGCGTAGGCTCAACTCTCGTAAGCATTTTCTCTACGATTTTTCCACACGTCAGTGGTGCCAATTTTTAGAGCGTAGCAAAAGATAGTTCCATGACTGGTGAACGGCTCTACCGAGTGATATTGGCAAACCGGTCGAAAAATTTCTTTCTCTTGCTAAGTTTGTTTGCTTGTGTTTATCAGTGACCGTGCTCGCTTGAGCAACATGCTTTTGGCATGTGGTATTGCGTGATTCTCATTTACGTTTGAATTAGCTGTAGCTGTTCGGCAAAATTCCGCCTCGCTAAACCGCCGGTTTGTTTTATATTCGGGCTCTATGGCCGGACAAACTTTGCTCTGGGACAGCCGCCTTCGCACGGTGGCGATAATGCTGCCCATCCTGGGTGTCATGGTTTGGATTGCTTCGGAGCTTGCCTCCGAGGAATTCATTATCCCCGGGGTGATCTTGGGCATGTTCCTGGTGCTGGTGTTGTTCACCGTGTTTGTGCAGAGTATCCGGTTCGAGGCAGCCATCCTCTGTTTGCTTCTAACGGGCTATCTGATCGGCAACCGCGGCTTCGCGGATTTGACTGTCATGAAGCCCCTGTATCCGGGTGAATTCGCCTTGGCTTTGATCGCTGCCGCTCTGCTTCTCCGCTTCGCCCTAACCCGGGAACTCCCCGACGTGAGCGGCTGGTACGCTCGTGTGATCTTCGTTTACTGCGCCCTCGGGGCGGTGCGTCTCTCGTTGGATTATCAGAGCTATAAGCTGGATGCCCTCCGCGACTCCGCGATGGTTTACTACGCCGTTTTTTTCTTTCTAGGTCGGCAACTGGCGGCGCAGCCTTCGTCTAAACAGATGTTGGAGAAGTGCTTAGCGTTTTCGTTCGTGGCACTCTTGCCCGTCGCGGTGGTCGAGCGGGTTGCGCCTGATTGGCTTGTCTGGAGTGGTGATTTCAGTCCGCTTCTCCAGAAGGACGACTTGTTGACCACGTTCGCTGCCATAGCCGTGTTCATCATCTACACGCGACCGAAAATGTATTGGAACTGGTTACGCAGTGCCATGATCCTGTTTTACATCGTGCTAGTCGTCAGTGGAACCGGCCGCGCCGCACTGGCCGCTCTGGTCGTCGGCAGTGGCCTGATGCTCTTGGCAGGTCGTCAAAAGTTTTTCCTGTACCCAGTGGCTGCGGTGGTACTTGGTTTGACCGTACTAGCTGGCTTTGCCGCCGGTTTCGGTAATGCGCGCACGAGCGATTCTGCCGTCCTCATGGAAAAGGTTGCTTCGATGGTCGATTTTAGTGGCGGCGGCAGCTACCAGAGCGACTTCGGTGATCAAAAGGCTGGTACGAATGATTTTCGCCGCAAGCTTTGGCAAACATTCATCGATGAAACGAATGCTGCCTCGCCGTCATTCGGTCGCGGGTTCGGCTACGACTTTGTATTCCGCTTCGCGGAGGTATATCGCTTGGGCCCAGAAGGAAATTTGCGCTCCGCGCACAATTTTTATATCACGCTCTTCGGTCGGATGGGCTGGATAGGTATCGCCGTGTTTGCGGTGCTGACAGGGCAAATTGTTGTTGGAGGCGTTCGCGCCGCGCTTGCGGTGAAAGCGGGACTGATGCCGACGGCGGACCTTGGCTATTGGTGCGCCACATGGGTGATTCTTGTATCGTCCAGTGTAGGTGTCGTGCTCGAAGGTCCAGTGGGTGCCATCGTCTTCTGGGCGCTGCTAGGTGTCGCCGTGGATGCTTCCGATGCCATCGCCCGAGTGCGCCGCGCCGCAGACCAGATTCGCCTCAGAGCGACTCGGTTACCCTTTCCTTTGTCTACGCCGCAACGCCGTCCGGTACTCCATGGAGAGGTGTCGATCCCATCGTGATTATCGGAGCAATGAGTCGGTACATGGCTCACATCGAAAGCCGGTCATTCCTGCCTTTTCGAGCATTTGTATCTCCACCATTTGCGTTGGCTGGAGAACTGGGGGATGAAAACGTCGTGCTCGGAAACACCCTGCTGACGGCGGCCCAAGAGATTAAACAGACATGCTACAAATCAAACAGACATGGCATACACCCAGGATGCTTGCGTGGCTGGGTTTCCCAACTGCGTGAGGCCAACACGCAAGTACGCTATGTCTTGCCGGTTCGAGCTGGTAATCATTTTGCCGCTTTACAGTAGAACCGCTATGTTGGCAGGCTTCTTCTGAGCTTCTTCGCGTGATGTCTATCCACCTAAAAAAACCGGATGCCGATCCCGTGATTAACCATACTGCTATGAAGACGGAGATTGTTATTCCGGTGCACAACCGACGCGAAGTTACCCTACGCTGTTTGGCAGTACTGGAGGAGCTTGGCGTGCCGCTTTGGGCCGGTATCATCGTGGTGGACGATGGTTCTACCGATGGAACCAGCGAAGCCATTCGAGCACGGCACCCAAAAGTTACCATATTACTAGGTGACGGGCATCTTTGGTGGACAGGAGCCATCGTGCGGGGCATGACCCATGCACTCGTGCACGGCGCCGAATTGATCTTCTGGCTCAACGACGATTGTATCCCATGTCCCGGCACACTCGAAAGACTGGCGCGCCATGCCGCCAGACACCAGGGCGTCGCTGTGGGGCAAGCGTTTACACCTTCGGGTGGTCGCTACGGGGCTTACCTACAAACAACAGTCGGTCTGCGGGCTATCCATGCCTCCCCAGGCGAAGTGCTTTCTTGTGACACTTTTTGCGGAAACTGTGTGTGTTTTCCGCGAGTGTTAATCGATGAGATAGGACTGCCGGACGCGCGATATTTTCCACAAACTTTCGGTGATAGTGATTATGGACTGCGACTCAGCCAGCATCGTTTTCCTGTCGAAGTTCTAGGCGACGCGGTTTGCAACAATGACGACAATTTCTATATCGTCTCCAAATCTTGGTTGCTCAGTCCCGAACCGATGCTCAAAATTTTTGCCAGTTTCTTTCATCCCAAGAGCAACTTGTATCCATCGGCCTACTTCCATTACAATTGGCGGCACTGGGGGCTATTCGGCCTCATCTTATTTATCGCTCCTTATTTGAAGTTTTGCTTTTACTGCACGCTGAGGTTGTTAGTCCCTAGAGGTTGGCTATTAGCTTGGGTGGGTGCTCGCTCAACTGCTTGGCGGCGCGAAAACTTCAAGGGCACGTGAGCAGCAGTGACTAGATCAAACCTGTCAGCCACCATGTCCAATTTGGCAGTGATCACCTAGCCATTGCTTTATGTAAGATAGCTAGGCTGCAGGTGGTGACGAAGAGGTGGATGGCGTCGAGATAGTTCTCGGCGTTTTTAGAGCGGTTCTGGCTTGAATAAGCCTGATGATTTGGGCGGCTTGGCAAGCAGCTATTCTTTGGATCTGCGCAAGTGGGTGTGGGGCGCGTGGCAGCGCGGCGAGGGCATTCAGCCCGGATCGCCGCGCGTTTTGGCGTGAACGCGAGTTTCGTGCGCGATTTTTCGCGGCGCTGGCGCGAGAGCGGTGACGTAGTTCCCAAGATGCCTGGCGGCGGGTGTGGACACGGCGGCCCAAGCGATCTGGGTGGCGGTGCGAGAGCGCAACGACGCAACCATCGAAGAACACCGTCAAAACCTGGCCGCTGCCGGGTATCGGCTGGTTCACTCCACGCCGGGCCATTGGCTGCTCAAGCTCAAACTCACGCGCAAAAAAAGATGCGCGGCGACGACGAGTGTCAAACCGAGTGGCCCAAGGCTTGTGCCAAGCCTGCCAAGCTGAAGTCGCGACGGTTGCGCCCCGAGACCCTCGTCTTCGTCGACGAGAACGGGGGTCAACCGGGCGATGACGCGCACCCACACGCGCAGCCCATGGGGCAGCCGCGCCTACGGCAGCGCCCCGCGCAATTGGGGTGACAACGTGAGCATCCCCAGTGCGCTGTGCTTGCGCGGCAGCCTGGAACCGATATTGCATCAATTGGTCTACCACAACAGCGGTGTTCCTTGCCTTTCTCGACTCCTTCCTCATGCTCCTCCTCTACCCGGAGCCGTCGTGGTCATGGATAACCTGAGCGCGCACAAGGCCAAGGTGGTGCGCACGAAGATTGAGGCCGCGGGCACGCAGCTGCTCTACCTCCCGCCTTACAGCCCGGACTTCAGCCCCATCGAAATGGCTTGGTCAAAGCTCAAAGCCTAC
>CAXTVY010000096.1:5972-14939 GCA_964247665.1 uncultured Chthoniobacterales bacterium
GGATTACTCAAGTCAGAACCGCTCTAAACCATCATTCTCTTACTTCCAAAATTAGCAGTCTCCTCAACCGTCATGCTAACTCGTCGAGCGATTGCTAGGTCATATTTTGGCCTCGCTCTTGCCTGCCATCGGTCTTGCGTTTTGACGGAGGTGAGCAGTGATCAGTCGCCGTTCTTTTTGGCGGATGCGAAGTGTCCCAGGCAGGTTCAACAGGTTCCAACCGGCGGCTGCCAGTAAGAGGAAGAAATTTATTAAGAGGTTGCCTCGCCCTCGCATACGCAGATGCGAGCTGTCATGACGTTCAAGGAAAAAAGGAGAGGGGTTGCAAACCACGTCCAGAATTTTGCCAGTACGCAGCATGGCTCGCCATAGGGTGCGTTGCTTGATCGAAAAGCGAATGGAGTTGCGCATTTGAAGGTACGCCGCGCGTAACGGGATTTGTTTGCTCGTCCCTCCGCCGAAGTGATAAATCGGCAGATTGATGCGCCTGAGTTGCGTACCTGCACGGACGGCCCGTGCCTCCAAGTCATCCTCTTCCGCGTACGCGAAGTACACCTCATCAAGCAGTCCGATAGCCCTGAGCAGAGATGCACGCATGAACAACGCGCATCCATCGATCCGGGAGGTTTTCTCGCTGGCGACCGTTAATGGCCTCTCGTTTGCAGCGAGCACTGGCATGTTCACCAAAAGAAAGCCGATCATCCCAACCGTTTGATCACATTGCGCGAGGCTTACCGCTGCTCTCAGCCAACGCTCATCGAGCAGCACGGTGTCATCATTGAGAAGGAATACGTAATCCGCGCCTGCCTCCAACGCGCGGATCATCGCCAGATTGTTGCCGCGCGCGAACCCAAGATTTTCCTTGTTGCGGAGAATACTCACCTGGGGGAAATGTGCAGCGACGTACTCGGCCGAGCCGTCGCTGGAAGCGTTGTCTACCAGCCAAGTCCGGTGATTTGCGTAATCTGTCTTTGCCAGCGAGGAAAAGCATCCTTCCAGATGACGACGGCCATTGCAGGTGATGACGATGACGTGAACCGATGGTTCGGTGGATGGGTCCAGCATCTCTGTACCGAGCGATTCCATGATTTGAACTAAAGCGCGGCGCCCGTTGATTGTCAGTAGGAATATGAAGGGTGGCTGCACATCCGGCGATGAAAGCGGCGTCCCGGACCTAAGGCCGCGCCACCCTCCTTTTCTCCAAAGTTTAAAGGGTCTTGTGCGGCTCTGCCAACCCCCTGATACTTCCACACGGTTGATAGCGGGGTGCCGTGTGAAACTGCCACACGCTTGCCGAAATCCTCCGGTCCTACTTTCTCTCCAGAAACGTCACCCAGCGACTTTTGAAACTGGCCCTCTCCACTCTATGCGAAAACCCGGTCCACCGAACCGGGCTGACAACGCTCTTTCAAGAGTTCATCTCGCACGCGCTGCCACTCTATCCCGATATCGACTGGATCGTCTTCGCCGGGCCTGACCAGCCGTGGCCGATCGACGATCCGCGTGTAAGGATCGAGCGGCGCTACCCAGCCAACGACCGGCTCGCCAGACGCCTGCTGGCCGATCACTTTCTCGTGCCAGCCGCCGCCCGGCAGTTGGGTGCGGCGGCGCTGTTGACCGTCGGCTTTGTGCCCATCCGGAAATCCTTGCCGGTGGCAATGCATATTTTCTCGCTTCAGCACCAGAGCGGGCAAAACCGCGTCGGCTTTGCCCGGCGGGTTTACCGCCGCCTGATCGTCAACCGCAGCGTGGATCGGGCAGAGATTATCATTGTCAATTCCCGCTTCGCCGAAAACCAGTTTCTCGAGGTTTTCCCCACCGCACGGGATCGGACGATTGTCTCGTACGAGGGACTGCAGCACGATCAGTTCACTCCAGACGCTCTACCAGACGAGGGACCGTCGCTACGCCTGGAGTTCGGGCTAGAGCCCGGCTACCTGCTCTGGGTAAGTAATTTTTACGACTACAAGCAGGCTGGCTTCCTGCTCGCTGCCTATGCGCGGCTGTCGCCTGAAACGCGCCGGGCGCACCCGCTCGTTATGGTTGGCGGCGGCTGGCACGGCGGCATGGATGCCGCCCGCACACACACGGCCGGCCTGGGTATTGCGGACAATGTACACTTCCTGGGCTGGATCGACGACCACTGGCTTGCGCCGCTGTACCGCCACGCGCGGCTATTCTGCCTAGCGAGCCGCGAGGAAACCTTCGGCCGCTGCGTGGCCGAGGCCATAGCGTGCGGCACGCCGTGCGTGGTCAACCAGATCGCCATCATGGACGAGGTGACCGGCGGACACGCGTTGATCGTGGACTACGGCGACGCCGTAGCGGTCGCTCACGCGTTGGAGACGTTGATCTTTGACGATACCTTGCATGCGCGGCTGCGCGCGGACGGCATGGCGTGGGTGCAACGGTTCGATTTCGATAAGCTAACGATCGAACGAATCGACGCAATCCTAGCAGTACTGCGCAGTCATGAGGTAGCAGACCACAATCGCCGTTGACTTCCGTCACCTTCTTCCGTCTCTTTCGTTGTGATGGAAAGGCTCAAACTCACCCTACGTGCCCTGGTAGTGCACGCCGCTCGATTGTTGGGTTCAGCAGTGGTGGATCAGCGCACCGGCCGGGTGCTTGGGCGTGCGATGATCGCTTCCTTCCGAGGCCGGGTCTACCTGATCGGTTTGGACGCCGCTGTGCACCCGGTGTTCCTGCCGCAAGAGCGGTTGACCTACTGGAAACAGGAGATGGGCTTCGCAACGCATCCCTCTCCCGACTTCCCGCATGAGCCACGTCCTTAATGTCTTACTGACCCACCAATCAACTGCTCAAATGGAGCGCATGCTGGCTTGGTGGCGCGGCCATTGTCCGGCAGACAATGTGCTGGTCGTCTTTAACGGCGAGGCAGCCGTACTCGCTGCCCTGAACCATCCGCACAAGGTCCGCGTGAACGATCCGCGCCTGCGCACGGTGAAACATTCCCGGGAGCGGCAAAGCTACACGGAAGTCTGGCGCGTAGTGTCGCACTGGCTGACGGGACGCGAGTACACTCACGTCCACTTCGCCGAGTATGACCAGATTCCTCTAGCGGCAGACCTCAACGCGCGGCAACTCGCTTATCTGGAGCAAGAACAAGCCGATGTGCTGGCGTTCCAGCTCCAGCGGGTGGATGGTACCAGCCAGCCCCATTATCTTTATCACTCCGCCTTGCCCGGTTTTTTTTCGCACTGGGAAAGCTTCAGCGTGCGGCATGATCGACGGATCGTGCTTTCCATGTTCGGCAGTGGCAGTTTCTGGACGCGCGCAGCGTTCGACGCCACAGCCGGGGGAACGGAGCCATTTCCCATCTACTTGGAACTCTATCTGCCCACGACCGCGCACCATCTCGGCTACCGGCTGCGCGATTGGGGCGAGCAGAACCGCTACGTTACCAGCCTAGGCAACTTCGTAGATCAGATTGAGCAGGCTCGCGAGGACGGAGCTTGGACGTTACACCCGGTCAAAACGTTGTGGAACCAGGCCGCCGCCTCCTTCGCTGGCGGCCGTGACCTTGTTCAACCCACATCAAGCGGATAGCTGTCTGGATGCATCCTTTGATGGATGACTCTGACGATGAACAACGGGTTGTACAGCAGATAGCGTTTCGCCAGCCGACTTGGCTCCTGGATGAGACGGAACAGCCATTCGAGCCCGCTATGCTGCATCCAGCGCGGGGCCTGCCGCTTTCGGCCGGTTAGAAAATCAAACGCCGCGCCGACGCCGATCATGATCTTGGCTTGTGGCAGTAGGGGCAGGTATTCCGCCATGAATCGATCCTGTTTGGGCGTACTCAAGCCGACCCAGAAAAAATCTGGCTGTAGTTCCGAAACGATTTCCTGCAATTCTTCACGCTCAGAAGCATTCAGCGCACGGTAGGGAGGACAGTACGTGCCGACGACTTGCAAACCTGGGAAGCGGTTCTCCAAAGTCCGTTTCAATTCATCGGCCACGCCGGGGTCGCCGCCGTAGAAAAAATGTCGGAGCCCAGCCGCTGAGGAGTGCTCGCAGAGGTTCAACATCAAATCCGGTCCGTACACGCGGCGGATCGTGTTAAACCCGGATAGTTGCCCGAGCCAGACCATCGGCATCCCGTCCGGGGTGCAAAGCAAAGCTCGGTTGAAGATGCGCTTGAGTTTCGGATCGCCTTGCGCCTCCATCACGCCATGCACACCGGTGACGGTCACATAACCGCGCTGGCCACGACGCACGGCGTCAAAGAGAATCTCCCGCGCCATCGTCTGGTTGATGACACTGATACCCACGCCCAGTACATTGGTGCGCTTCGGCGGGGCGGCGGGAGCGAGCGGCATAAGCGGCAGGTTGCCCCGGCACTCAGTCCCGTGTCAAGACCGCCCACGGAAACTCCGCGAACAGCTCGGCCAACGGCAGCCCGTAAGGGCCGGAGGCAACTTTCCGGCCCGTGAAAAGTTCCCGCCAACTTCCGGTGGCGTCCTCGTCGTCCAATGCCACTTCGGTGTTTTCCCACGCTTTGCCCAGCGGCGGACTGCCCACCGGCGAGGAAAGCCGCGGCACGATCACCAGCAAGCTCCGGCCTTCGTGCTCGCGGGCGAACGCCACGGCGTGGTCCGCAAACCGGCCCGTGAGCTTCAACGCCCGGTAATCCCCATGCGCGAAGAGTTCCGTGTGTTCCGCCCGGTAGCGCAACAGAGCGCGTGTGACGAAAAGTTTGATGCGACCGTCCGTCCACCCATCGAGCAACTTGCGTGGCGCGGCCCCTTTGAGCGAGGCCAGCATCTTCTTGCGCAACTCATAATCCACCGGCCGCCGGTTGTCGGGATCGACAAGACTGTAGTCCCACAGGTCGCATCCCTGGTAGATGTCCGGCACGCCGGGCACGGTCAGCTTGAGGACCAATTGCGTCAGCGAATTGACCATGCCGATCTGCGCCACGCGCTCGGCCAATGGCTCGAAGGCGCGGACGAACGGATTCACGCCCTTGCCACGCCGCAACAACGTGGCGATGAACTTACGCACTGCCCCATCCCAAGCATCATTCGCCTGGATCCAACTGCTGTTGACCTTTGCCTCCTTGATGGCCTTGGTCATGTACTCCTGAATGCGACCGATGTAGGTCGCGTGTTCCTGCGGGCTCAATGCATCGAAGATCGATTTGACCTCCGTGGCTTTCCCCTCGCCGCTCGCCCGGACTTCCACGGGCCACGTTCCGATTAGAACCTGGTAAATCAGATATTCCTCGTTTGCGTCCGGTGCCGCGTTCTGTTCGCCTTCGATGGCCGTCTTGTGCTTCGCGTTCGCGGTGCTCCAGGAGCGCAAGGCGCGCCGCCACTCTTGCGGCAACTCCGAGAGCGCGACAATTCGCGCGCGGGTATCCTCGGCGCGCTTGGTGTCGTGCGTGGACGTGGCCAGGAGCGTGTGCGGCCAGTGGCGGCGGTTGTGCTCGTTCGTGTGGTGGAATTCCCCGGGGCTGATCCCGAAGACCTGCGGCTCGCCGCCGACCTCATTGAGCGCGGAAAGTCGGTTGTAGATGTAAAACGCCGTATCTTCCAGCCCTTTGGCCATGATCGGGCCCGTGCATTGCTGGAACTTCATCACAAATGCCTCGTGCTCGGCGACGAGCGCCGGCTCCATGTCCGGCGGGAAGCGGAAAAGCAGGATGTCGCGCAGGAAGTCGAAGGTGGAAGCGTCCGTACTCGGGTTCAAGCGCTTGGCCAGTGCGGTCGCGCGGTTGACGACCGCGATGTCTTCGGTGCTCGGTGGTTGGCCTGGAATCAGGTACGTGCGGTATGCCGGGAAGCAGGCCACGAGTTCGCGCACGGCGGCTGTCAACGCATTGAGCGTGAAGTCCCGGAACAACCGGTTGCTCTCACTCAGGCGGTTGAGCATGAATCCCAGCGTGTTGATGTCGTTTGCCAGCGAAAGGCGCATCGTCAGCCGTTTCTTCTCGTAAATGAGCGAGGGAAAATGCACGTGCCGCCCGATGAACTTCTCGTACGTCTCGCTGAACGACTTCGCCGCGCTGGCATCCACGAGCACCTGGGTGACGTGCGTGGTAAAGTCGTAACCCGTCGTGCCGTGGATTGGCCAGTCCTCGCGCAGCTCCTCGTCGCCGGAGAGAATCTTTTCCGCGAGGAGGTAAACACCCTTCCCGTCTTCGGGTAAGGTCACGTTGCGCAAGCGCGCGAAATTCTCTTGGAGCGCGCGGAAATATCCGCGCGGATCATACAAACCGTCCGGGTGGTCGATGCGCAGGCCCGTCACTGCCCCCTTCTCCAACAGATGCCAGAGGAGTTGGTGTGTTGCTCCGAACACCTCGGGCAATTCCACGCGGATGGCCGCGAGCTGGTTGATGTCGAAGAAGCGACGGTAGTTGATCTCCTCCGCCGCCACACGCCAATAGCTCAGACGGTATGCCTGTGCCTCGATGAGCCGGTCCAGGTTATCGAAGGAATGTTTGTCCTTGCCTTCGCCGCGGAAATTTTCCAGCGCCTTGTCGATGGCCGCGGCCACCGGCGGGTGGTCCGCGCAAAGCTGTTCCAGGCGCACCTTGGCCACTTCCTTCTCGCGGGCGCGCTCGGCGATGAGCGCCTGGTCCGTGGTATTGCGCCCGGGCATCTTTTCGAGTTGCGTCATGATGCTCTGCAACTCGGAAACGGAGAGGTCGCCGCCGGTCTTCGCGGTCACGCCGATGGGCGCCACGACCTCCACGCCGGGCTCCCGCGTTTCCTTGAGCGCAGCCAGTGCGAACTGGAGGATCTGGTTGTACGTGCGCGGGTTGATCGGCAGCTTCGTGTCGTAGTAGTGCAGGTAGAACGTGCCGCCCTCGAAAGAAACGGTCAGTTCACCTTTTTCCAGCACCCGTCCGTATTGTTCACCCAGGATCGGCAGCAGCACCTTGTTTTCCAACTCCTGCTTGAGCGGGTGCCAGTTGATGTCGAAACAGCGGGCGGTCAGCGAACTCGGGCCGTTTTCGAGCACGTCCATCCACCAGCCGTTGGTCGTCTGGCCGATGCCCATGTGGTTGGGCACGAAATCGGCCAGGAGCCCCATGCCATGCTGCTGGATTTCGGCCACCATCGCGTCGAACTCGGCCTCGGTGCCGAGCTCCACGTTGAGGTGGTTGTGATCGACGATGTCGTAGCCATGCGTGCTGCCGGGCGCCGCCTGGAAAAACGGCGACGTGTACAGGTCGCTGATGCCCAAATCGTGCAGGTAGGCGATGATCGCGCGCGCCTGGTTGAAGGTGAACCCCTGGTGCATCTGCACGCGGTAGGTGGCGGTGGGGATGCGCGGCTGGGCCAGCGAAAGAATGGACATAGGCGCGGATGACAGAAGAAAAACTTTCGTGGACAGAATTACATCCGGGCGCGAAGGCCCACCGATTTGATGACGAGCAGCTCGGGCCGGTCAAATAACAACGTGTGGTTTTCGGCATCGTAAGCGGTCAAGCCGTTGCCGCCGAAGCGCGTTTCGTTGCTGGAAAAGATGACCTCGGCCGGTCCACGGTTGATCTCGATGGGCTGGATGTCGCCGCCGCGCAGGTTGAAGACCACCGTGCACGTTTCGCCGCTGTCCATGTCGGTGCAGGTGAGGGCGACCGTCCGCTCGCCCAATGCCACCGCCTGCCAACTGTCGCGGGCGCGTGACCCCAACGCCGCCTCCTCGCGCCGCAGCCGGAGCGCTTCGCGGTACAGAGTTTGCGTGACGTGGTGCATTCCTTCGTCGATCTCGTCCCAGTTCAACTTGGAGGCGTTGAACGTCTTTTCCGACTGCGGATCGGGAATGCGCGCGACGGTCTTCTCGTCTGAAAACGCCGCGAACCCGGCGAACTCCTTGCGCCGGCCTTCGGTCACGAGGCGGCCGAGTTCCGCGTTGTGGTCCGTGAAGTACAGAAACGGCGTCGAGGCCATCCATTCCTGCCCCTGGAAGATCAGCGGGATGTACGGCGCGAGGCACAGCAGCGCACTCGCCGCGCGGTAACATTCCGGGCTGCAACAGGCGTTGAGCCGCTCACCGAAGGCGCGGTTGCCCACCTGGTCGTGGTTGGAGATGCAGTAGCAGAAGGCATGCGGTGGCAGGTGCGCGCTGGGCGTGCCGCGCGTTGCGTCGGTGCCGGGGACCACCTGCCCGCGAAAGTACCAGCCGTTGGACAAGGTATCCGCCAGTTCCTGCGCGGAACCGGTGAATTTACCCAAGTATGAATCGCGCTCGCCGGTGAGCGCGACACGCACGCAGTGGTGAAAGTCATCCGCCCACATCCCGTCTAGCCCGCAACCGCCATGGTCCTCGGTCTGGGCGAGGGTGGCGGAGTTGCGCTCGTCCTCGGCGTAAACGAACCCGCCGCGCGCATGGATGGCCGTGGCGATCTCGGCGAGGATGTGGCGGTCGGATTCGTCGATGATGGCGTGCGTCGCGTCGAGCCGAAAACCGTCGATGTGAAATTCCTCCATCCAGTACACCGGATTGCCGAGAAAGAACTCCCGCACCGGCCCGTGGTGGTGGCCATCGAAATTGAGTGCGTCTCCCCAGGGAGTTTTGTGGGCGGGGTTGAAATAATCCTTCGTGTACGCGCCGAGATAAGCGCCATCGGGCCCGAGATGGTTGTAAACGGCGTCGAGGATCACGCTGAGCCCCTTGCCGTGCGCGGCGTCAACGAGTGCGCGGAGGTCGTCCGGCCGACCGTAGGCGCGCGAGGGCGCGTAGAGGAACACGCCGTCGTAACCCCAGTTCCATCGGCCCGGGAAGTCGGCCAGCGGCATTAATTCAATGGCCGTGATGCCGAGGTCCACGAGGTAATCCAGCCGGTCGATGGCGGCGAGGTACGTGCCCTCCTGGGTGAAAGTGCCGACGTGCAGTTCGTAGATCACCAGCGCATCCAGTTCCACGCGCCGGTAGGCAGCCTCATGCTTCCACCGGTAATTGTCCGACGCAACCACTTGGGAAGGTCCGTGGACG
>CAXTVY010000097.1:0-551 GCA_964247665.1 uncultured Chthoniobacterales bacterium
GGGGACACGGCGGGTTACGGTAAACTGCAATCCCCGCACATGGAACCTCTTTCGCCAGCGGCAGTCGAAGCCAAGGGCGAGGAAATCTTCGCCATCGTTGACGGTAGGAAGATGCTGCCCGATGCCCTGAACCCCGCCGCCTGGTACGGGCGCGTGATGGAAATGTCCATGGGTAACGAAGCGCTCAAGGTGCAGACGTTGCGCTTCGTGGACGTGCTGCCCGCGCTGAACTCCTCGGGCAGCATCGTCGAGCACATGCAGGAATACTTCAGTGGCCAGGAAGGCGCACTGGCGGGTCCGCTCAAGCTGGGTCTGGGCATGTCGAAACTGGCCCCCTGGCTCGTCGGCCCGACCGTCAGGAAAAGCGTCGGCGGCATGGCGCGCCAGTTCATCACCGGCCGCACCGGGGCGGAAGCCGTGCCGGTGCTCAAGAAAATCCGGTCGCGCAGCGTCGGCTTCACCGTGGACATTCTCGGCGAGGCAGTCGTCAGCGAGCGCGAGGCGGAAGAATACTACCATCGCTACCTCGAACTGATCGAAAGCCTTGCCGC
>CAXTVY010000097.1:561-5000 GCA_964247665.1 uncultured Chthoniobacterales bacterium
GCCGCCGAGTCGAAGCAATGGGCGCATTCCGAGCAGTTGGAAGGCGGCGCGGGCGGCCGGGCGATGCCGAAGGTCAACGTGAGCGTCAAGATTTCCGCCCTGTATTCGCAGATTCATCCGGCCGACCCGGAAGGCGCGATTTCCCACCTCAAGGACCGGCTGCGCCCCCTGTTTCGCCGCGCGAAGGAACTCGGCGTGTTCATCAACCTGGACATGGAGAACTACGGGCTCAAGAACCTGACCATCAGCCTGTTCGAGAGTCTACTGGACGAGCCCGAATTTCAAGACTACCACGACGCCGGGTTGGTCATTCAGGCTTACCTGCGTGATTCTTCGGAGGACATCGAGCGGTTGCTCGCCTGGGCGAAATCCCGTTCCCGCCGCATCACGATCCGGCTCGTTAAAGGGGCTTACTGGGATTACGAAACTGTGATGGCGCGCCAGCGCGGCTGGCCGATCCCGGTCTACCTCAAGAAGCCGGAAAGCGACGCGAACTTCGAGCGGTGCTCCCGCCGGATGCTGGAGTCGCACGAGCATATCTATTCGGCGTTTGGCACGCATAACGTCCGCAGCATGGCGCATGCGATCACCTGCGCGGAAACGCTCGGGCTAGACCGTCATGCCTACGAGATCCAGATGCTTTACGGGATGGCCGAGCCGATCAAAAAGGCGCTGGTCCAAATGGGATACCGTATCCGGGAGTATTGCCCCATCGGCGAGATGCTTCCCGGCATGGCTTACCTCGTGCGGCGGCTGCTGGAAAACACGTCCAACGAAGGCTTCCTGAAAGCGAAATTCACGACGCAGGTGGGCTCCAAGCAGCTCTTGCGCGACCCGCTTACACTCACGGCTGGTCTGGAAGGTCCCGACCCCCTCATCAAGCCCGAATTGCCTGCCAATAGCCCCGACCTGTTGCCGCCCGCCTCGGCGAACGGCGCCGACGGGGTGGATGGCGACGAACCTCTCGAACCGATTATGCACAAACCTTTCGCCAACGAGTCACCCATTGATTTCACGCTCGAAGACAGCCGCCAGCAGATGCGTGCGGCGCTCCAGTCCGAGCGGGCCGCGTTCGGCCGGGACTACCCGCTGGTCATCGGCAACGACCAGCCGACCAGCGGCCAGTGGATTGATTCGGTGAACCCGTCCAACCCGTCCGAGATCGTCGGCCGGGTCGTCCGCGCCACGACCGAGCAGGCGCAGGCCGCCGTGGACGCGGCCCTCGCGGCGGCACCGGGCTGGCGCTCTACCCCAGCGGTCAAGCGCGCGGACATCCTGGATAAGATGGCGGGGTTGATGCGCGAGGAGCGCTACCGGCTCTCGGCCCTGGAGGTTTACGAGGTCGGCAAGCCCTGGGTGGAGGCGGACGCGGACATCGCGGAAGCCATCGATTTCTGCGAGTTTTACGCCGCTGAAATGCGCCAGTTAGCCCGGCCGCAGGCGACGTTCAACGTGCCCGGCGAGAACAGTACGCAGGAATACATCCCCCGCGGGGTAGGGCTCGTCATCGCGCCTTGGAATTTTCCGCTGGCGATCCTTTGCGGCATGACCGTCGCGGCACTCGTGACCGGCAACACGGTCATCATGAAACCGGCCGAGCAATCGAGCATCACGGCGGCAAGGTTCATGGATATCGCGGTCCGCGCCGGATTGCCTCCGGGCGTGCTCAACTTCCTCACCGGCCACGGCGAGGAGGTCGGCGAATTCCTCGTCAACCATCCGAAAGTGGACTTCATCGCGTTCACGGGCTCCAAGGAGGTCGGCCTGAAAATCTGGGAGGCGGGCGGCAAGACCCGCCAGGGGCAGTCGCAACTCAAGCGCGTGGTCTGCGAGATGGGTGGCAAGAACGCACTCATCATCGACGCGGACGCCGACCTGGACGAGGCGGTGATTGGCGCGCTGTATTCCGCGTTCGGCTACCAGGGACAAAAGTGCTCCGCGTTGTCGCGGTTGATCGTGCTGGAGGATTGCTACGATCGCTTCCTGGAGCGTCTGGTGGAAGCCACGTCGAACCTGAAGGTCGGTGTGCCCGAGGAACCGGCGATCAACGTCGGCCCGGTGGTGGACAAGGAGGCTTACGAGCGCATCAAGCGCTACGTGGAAATCGGCAAGGGCGAGTCGCGGCTGGCCTTTGAAGGGCAGGTGCCCGCAGGCGAAGGGTACTTCGTTGCGCCGACGATCTTCGGCGAGGTGCCGCCCACGGCACGGATTGCGCGGGAGGAAGTTTTCGGGCCGGTGTTGGCGGTGCTCAAGGCGAAGGACCTCGACGAGGCTATCCGGATGGCCAACGACACGGAGTTCGCGTTGACGGGCGGCATGTATTCGCGCAGCCCGGCGAACATTGAGCGCATCAAGCGGGAACTTAACGTGGGCAATCTGTACATCAACCGCACGATTACCGGGGCCATCGTGGCCCGGCATCCGTTCGGCGGCTACAAGATGTCTGGTGGCGGCACGAAGGCGGGTGGACGGGATTACCTGCTCAATTTCGTTTTCCCGCGTGTGGTGACGGAGAACGTCCTGCGCCGGGGCTTTGCCCCCATCGAGGAAGGGCAAGAGGAGCACTCGCTGGAGAAGGCCGGAGCCGCAGGCGGGCTGTAAGAAAAAGGCCGGGGCCCGAAACTTGGGGTGGCGGCGCATTCCCTTCTTAGGTGGACGCACCGGCACAGAAGATGAATGCCTACCCGGCTTTACCGGGTCTACAGGGTAGAAATTCCGTGCTGGCCGCCGGTTTTTGTCGTACATTGCGCTCGCTGTTGCCAGCCAATCTATGCCGCCCCCCACGTCGCCTCCAGCACCCACCGAGCCGCCCGTGGCACCGGTGCCTGGGCAGGTGACCAACGGCCAGAATAATCCGGTCGCATCAAGCACGGTCAACCGGGCCCTGCGGAGCGCGGCCCCCCTGGGTTACCGTCTGAAGCGCCGTTTTGAAGGGTGGTCCCGCCGCCTGCGCGGCAAGCCACGCGGGGTATCCGAGGGGCCGAACCTCCTGCCGTTGCTCATCCGCGTGCTGGCGTGTTTCAGCAAGCTCGATGGCCGCATCTTGGAGGAAGAAATCGATTCCATCCTCGGTTTCCTGCGCCACGATTATCCCGAGGCGGTTTACTCCGAGTTGCGCAAGCAGTTCCGGCAGGCGCTCAACGAGCAGCCCGATCTCGATGCGATGGCGGGCAAGCTCAACGCCGAACTCAGCCCGGATCGCAAGATTCTCCTGGGGATTCAGTTGTGGGACCTCATCTGCCGGGCGGGCCAACAGACGGGTCAGGTCGTCGCTTTCTACAAGTTCATGGCCGGACTGGGCATGACGGCGCAGGCCATCGATATTGTCTACCAGCTCAATTCCTCGGAAAACAGCGATCCCGCCGTGTTCCAGAAGGGAGCTTCGCCACTGGAATCGCTGACGTTCAGCTCCGACGAAACGGCGGACGTGCTCTTCCGCGACCTGCCGGCCGGCGACAAGTTTTTCGTCTACCGCTACCACGACCTCGTGCTCATCAAGAACCTGTGCACGACGCAGGTGGTCGCCAACGGCCGGCCGTTGCAGCGCGGGGCGTTGGGCCGTCTCTACGAGGGCCAGCGCGTCGTGGTGGGTGAGCGCGTGCTCACTTACCAGGAGTTGGTCGCGTACTTCAACGCGAAGAAGAACGTCGCCATCCCGCAGGTCTACCTCGCCATCAACAAGGACAACGAGGTCAGCTTCGAGCGCGCCCGGACGCGTGAAAGTGTTTTGGAGGTCCGCTTCGGGCTAAAAGTTGAGGTGACGGCGTTACGCCGGGTGGCGGCCAAATTGAACGGCGTCGAGCTGAAGGCCGGGACTCGCGTGGACGCGACCCTGGAGGACAAGATCGTCTTTCAGAACGACAGCGAACTGCCGCTGATCGACCTGCGCCGCCGCGCCCGGGCACTGGGCGGCCGGTTTCAGCTTCTAGCGAACAAGAGCGAATACCTCGTCTCCAACAACCCGAGTTTGCTGGACGCCGACGACATCCTGCTTTCCCCGGGTACGGCGGGGGACGTGCTGCTCAAAATTTCCTGCGATTACGAGCAGAAGGTCGGCCTGCTGGAGGTGCTCCAGGCCAGCCGCTCGATCCTGGTCAACGACACTCCCGTGCGCAACTCCGCGCATTTGGCGGACGACGACATCATCCGCATCGACGTGGCGCAGGGTCTGCGATGCAACTTCTCCGAGCGGATGCTGGAGGAGGAGCGCAACGTCATCCGCGTGCTGGAGGTGCGCGACGTGCGGCATTCCTTTCGCAGCGGCGAGAAGGCGCTCGACAACATCAACTTCACGGCCACGCGCGGTGAGATGATCTGCGTGATGGGCTCCAGCGGTTGCGGCAAGAGCACGCTCCTGCGCACGTTGGCGGGCCAACTCTGGCCGGACGGCGGGGGAGTGGTGCTCAACGGCCGTTCGCTTTACGACAACCTCGACGCCC
>CAXTVY010000097.1:5010-10895 GCA_964247665.1 uncultured Chthoniobacterales bacterium
CCTGCGTGGCTACATCGCCTACATCCCGCAGGACGATGCCTTCGACGAACAGCTCGCCATCGATGAGACCCTGACGCTGGCCGCCGCCCTGCGCTCGCCCCACCTCTCGCGGCGTGAGCGCGCCCGGCGCATCGACGGCAAGCTCATCGAGCTGGGGCTCAACGAACGGCGCAATTCGCTCGTGGGCAGCGCGGTGACAAAGGCGCTCAGCGGCGGCGAGCGCAAGCGGCTCAACATCGGTCTGGACATGATCGGCCTGGCGGACATCTACCTGTTCGACGAGCCCACCAGCGGCCTGAGCAGCAAGGACAGCGAGCACGTCGTCGAGATCATCCGCAGCATGGCGCACAACAAAATCGTGCTCGTGACGATCCACCAGCCCAGCTCGAAGATTTTCCAGATGTTCAACAAGGTCGTGCTGCTCGACAAGGGCGGCCGGCTGGTATTCTTCGGCACGCCCAACGAGGCGTTGCGCTACTTCGCCCAGGCCGAGAACCTCCAGCAGCACGGGGTGGACGCGGCGGGCTGCGCCGAATGCGGCAGCACGCGTCCGGAGTTCATCTTCGACGTGCTCGAAACGCCCCTGCGCGACATGAGCGGTGACATCATCTACGAGGAAAACACCCGCGGCCAGCTCGTGCCCGCCCGCCGGTATTCGCCCGAGTTCTGGCGCGACAAGTACGAGAGCTACCGCCTCATCCAGGATGTGCGGCAGGTATCGGTCAAGCGGGAGACCTCCGCGCGCAGCACAGCACCCATCGGGCCGCCGCCCAAGCCGACCCGCTGGTTCCAGCAGATCCGCTGGCGCGACGAATGGACACAGTTGCGCACGCTCTTGAACCGGGCATTTTTCAGCAAGCTGCGCAATCGGGTAAATGTCGTCACGACGCTCGTGGAAGCGCCGCTTTTGGCCGCCATGATCGCCATGGTCCTGCGTTACAACGAGAACGGCAACTACGACTTCGCCGGAGCTTACCACATCCCCATCTACCTGTTTCTGGCCGTGACGGTGGCCATGTTCCTGGGTCTGACCAACAGCGCGGACGATATCATCCGGGATCGCACCGTGCTCCAGCGCGAGCGCAACCTGCGCATTCGTCTGCCCTACTACATCCTCGCCAAGACGAGTACGCTCTGCATGTTCGCGCTCGTCCAGTGCGTGTTCTTCCTGCTGATCGGCGACTACATCCTGCAAATCCGCGGCATGTTCTGGATATATCTCGGGTACATGTCGTTGACGGCATTCTGCGGCGTGGCACTGGGGCTGTTGATTTCCTCGCTGGTGGCGGATGCCAAAACGGCTGTCAACATCGTACCGTTGATCCTCATCCCACAGATCATCATGGGGGGGGCGCTCATCAAGTACGAGGAGATGAACCGCAACCTCGATTTCGTGTACACGATCCGGCGCTGGATTGCGCACCATCCTGACGGCAGCACACCGGGCGGCAAATACCGCGACGGCGAGCCGCGCAGCAAGCTCCAGGTGCCCTTCGTGTGCCAGTTCATGCCGATGCGCTGGAGCTACGAGGGGCTTGTGGTCGCGCAGGCCAAGCTCAATCCGCTGACCGGCCGGCAGGAGCGCGTGCAGGCCGAGATCCAGGCGCTGGCGGACGCCGAGCAGACGCTCCAGACCCAGGGGCAAAGCCTCTCCCAGAGCCAGCGCGACCGCCTCGACGGACTCAAGGAACTGCTGGCCGTCCTTTCCGGAATGGAAGCGAAGACCGCCAAGGAAGTGGACACGGCGCTCCACGAGATCGACGCGCTGGAAGCCCGGCTGCCCAATGTTTCGGTGAACATCCCCGACCTGGGCACGGGTGTGACGGCCGAACAGCTCTACGTGAACCAGAAAATCACCGATCTCGTGTCCAAAGCCGAGATGGAGCAGACGGACTACCGCAACGACCACGACGACGGCAAGCCGAGCGAACTCAACGTGTTTTTCGGCACGCACCGTTTCGTTTTTCATCATAAGGTCAGCGTGCACATCGTCAACAGCAGCGTGCTCGTGATCTTCTCTTTGCTGGTGCTGGGCCTGCTGCACGCCAGTCTGCACAAGGAACTGGAGCGTTGACGGCGGCGGTTCCTGCTGGCTTGCTGTCGGCTGCCATGATTTCACGCCAAGCCAAAGTGGAACGCCATACCGGTGAAACCCGCGTCAGCGTCGAACTGACCATCGACGGGGAGGGCCGCTCGCAGGCCGAGACCGGTCTGCCGTTCTTCGACCACATGCTCACGCTCTTCGCGCGCCATGGCCTGCTCAACCTGAGCGTGCACGCGGACGGTGACCTCGCGGTGGACAGCCACCACACCGTGGAGGATGTGGGCATCACGCTCGGGCAAGCATTCGCCCAAGCGCTGGGAGACAAGCGGGGCATCGCGCGTTACGGCAGTGCCTACGTGCCCATGGACGAGACGCTGGCACGGGTGGTGGTGGACTTCAGCGGAAGACCCTTTCTGGCGTACCGCCTGCCCACCGGGATGGGTCCGGCCGCGGCGCTGATGAGCGGCAAGGACTTCTCGTTGCAATTGGTGGAGGAATTCTTGCGCGGTTTCGCGATGCACGCGGGGGCGAATCTGCACGCGGAAATTCTCTATGGACGCGACGCCCACCATTTTGCCGAGGCGATCTTCAAAGGGTTGGCGAAAGCCGTGGACGCCGCCTGTCGGCTGGACCCGCGCGTGACCGGTGTACCGAGCACGAAGGGGACGCTGTGATGGCATTTCCCATCCCGTGCGCTAGCATAACGCCATGACAGACGCACCGCGCTTGGGATTGATCGACTACGGCAGCGGCAACCTGCGCAGCGTCGGCAAGGCGTTGGAAAAGATCGGTGCGCGGGTCGAACTCCACGCCACGCCCGAGCGATTGCACGAGATGGATGCCATGGTGCTGCCCGGCGTCGGCGCGTTCGGGGATTGCGTGGGGCAGCTTCAGCAGCGCGGCCTGTGGAAACCGATTGCGGACTGGCTCAAGGCCGAGCGTCCGTTCCTGGGTATCTGTCTAGGCTACCAGCTTTTGTTTGAATCCAGCGAGGAATCGCCCGGGATCGCCGGTTTCGGCCGGTTTCCTGGGGCGGTGCGGCGTTTCCGGGCGTCCGGGCTCAAGGTGCCGCAGATCGGCTGGAACTCCCTCCGGTTCACCCGGCCGCAGGCGCGGCTCTGGCAAGGACTGGAGAGCGGGGACCACGTTTATTTCGTCCATTCCTACTACCCCGATACCACCGACCACGGCATCATCGCGGCCACGGCCGATTACGGCGAGCCGTTCGCGGCGGCTATCGAGCAGGGACCAACGATGGGGGTGCAGTTCCACCCGGAGAAAAGCCAGGCCACCGGGCTGAAGATGCTGGCGAATTTTGCTGCCGCCATCAGCCGCTAGAGTGTGGCGTTATCCATCGGGCTTCGCCCTGGAGTCTTCGTGTCGCTACGAGGTTGTGTGCCGAGGACCATCCCGCTAGCATCCTGGTAACACCTGCTCGCAGCTAGTTGGAAGGTTTCGTGTGCTGTGGTATTAATTCAACAATCATGGCTCCTACCGTCCGTTCAGTCCTGGCTTGGTCCGTTTCGCACCGCCCGGAGATCGTTTCGGCCGGACGGTACCCGATGTCCGAGGATTGCCACGGGTTCATCTACCGCGCAACAACAGTGGCGCTGCATCAGCATGACTACGAAGGCCGGGTTCACATCGGCGAGGACGCTTACGAACTCCGCGCGGGCGATCTGACGCTCACGCCCGCCGGGACCGAGTCCCGTTATCACCTGCCGAGCCGCGGGCACCACCTGTGCATCCATTTCAACACGAACGAGGTACCCTGCGACGAGGCGCACCCGCTGGATCTGCCCTGTCATCTGCGGCTCGGGGCAGGCTCGGCCCCCGTCCGCCAGCGCATCTGGTGGATCACCGACCTGCACCGTCGCGCCGCTCACTCCGACCGGCGCAAAAGCGCCCTGGCCCGGGCCGCTGCCTGCGCCGGGCTCCATGAACTCATGCTCACGCTGGCGCTGGCCGATCCGCAGGAGCAGATCACGGACACCGTGTCCACGCGGCTTGAAAGCGCCTTGCAGACGCTCATCGAAGCCGTGGAGGCGCGTTTGATGGAGCCGCTTACCATCCCCGAGTTGGCCGAGATGGTGAGCCTGAGCCAGAACTATCTCGCGCGGGTTTTTCGCCTCCGGTATGGCATGACGATCCCGCACTTTATCCTGTTGCGGCGCATTGAACTCGCACGGCACCTGCTGGCGACCAGCGAGGTTACGATCAAACAGGTCGCCCATCACGCCGGCCTGCCGGACGTGCAGCACTTCAACAAGCAATTCCGCCGTCTTGTCGGCTCCAGTCCCACGGCGTTCCGCGCCGCGCAGCACGCCCACGCATGAGCGCGGTTGCCCCCGGCGGCGTTTGCGCGTAGGACTTGGTGCCTATGCTCTTGCTGCCAGCGATTGATCTAATGGGCGGACAGGTGGTCCGGTTGCGTCAGGGAAAGGCGGCGGAAAAAACCGTGTATTCCGATGACCCGGCGGCGCTTGCCCGGCGCTGGCAGGAGGAAGGCGGCGATCTCCTGCATGTGGTAGACCTCGACGCCGCATTTTCCGGCCGCTTGGGTGCGGAAAACCAAGCGGCGCTCCGGGCAATCCTCGCCGTGTTGACCATCCCCTGTGAACTCGGCGGCGGCCTGCGCGACGAGGCCGCCGTGCGCGGGGCGCTGGACCTCGGCGTCAGTCGGGTGGTAATCGGCACGCGGGCAGCGGAATCCATGGATTTCGTGGCAGGCCTCGTCAAGACCTTCGGATCGGAGCGGGTCGTCGTCGGCATCGACGCGCGCGATGGCATCGTGGCGGTGAAGGGCTGGACAGAATCCGGCGGACGGCAGGCGCTGGACGTGGCCCGCGAGGCCGAGGCGGCCGGAGCCGCAGCGATCATCTACACCGATATCGCTACCGATGGGATGATGGCCGGGCCGAACTTCGGGGAGTTGGACCGCCTCTTGGGGCAGCTCGATTGTCCGTTGATCGCCAGCGGAGGCGTTACCTGCGTGGCGGATGTGGAGCAGCTCGCCACGCGTTCGAAGCTCAACGGGGCAATCATCGGGCGTGCATTGTACGAAGGAACTCTTAGCTTGGCCGATTGTCGTGCTTCTGTTTAACGTTACCCGCTTATGCCGATGTTTCCCTCTGTCATCTCCCGGCCAGATTGCCCGCACCGTTCGGCGCGGCACTTGTGTCCCAGTTCCCTGCTGGCCCGTGCGGCCACCCTGCTATTCGCCAGCGTGGTTGCCCTGACAATGGTCTGTGCGTGCAGCAAGCCCCCGGAGCCACCACCACCCACGCCGCCACCCACGCCGGTGCCGACCCCGCGGCCCACGCCGAAGCCCACGCCCACGCCGACCCCCGTACCGACGCCCACGCCCGTGCCCACGCCCACGCCCGTGGTGCATCACTATGCCCCGGAGGGCTCGTTCTATGTGACCGAGGATATCACCGTGCACATCACCGGCGGCCTGTTGGGCATCACGGCAGGGACCCTGGTCAAGGCACTCAAGGATAACGGCGAGACCTATCAGGTGACGGATGGCCATGATGAGTTCGACGTGAAGAAAACGCAGGTCACGAACGACGTTGATATTGCCATGGCCATCCTCAAGCGGACCCAGGCCAGTGAAGTGGCGGCGGACCGAATCCGTGCCCAGCAGAGCGCCATCCTGGTCAAGCAACAGCAGGACGAGATCGAGTTTCTCAAGACCCATCCGCTGGCGACCGCCACGCCGACCCCACACAAATAGATCGTGCCGGTACGATCAGCAGAACCGGGCCGGAAATATTCTGGACGACCCGGCCTATCGTTGTTGCAGCCTTTTATTCGCGCAGAGCACCCGGAAGATTTG
>CAXTVY010000097.1:10905-14862 GCA_964247665.1 uncultured Chthoniobacterales bacterium
CGGCGTTGGCTGCTGTCCTGATTGGCGAGGTCCCCACTCGTGCTGACGAGTACCCGAAGGTCAGCACGGTTGTAGTCGAGTGCGCTCTGGATTAAAGGAGGATTTCGCCTAGCCAAGTGCCAAAACCTGGCTGAAGGCGAGGGAGTATGCCGAAGTTCCCTTCTGCTGCAAGCGTCCACGGTCCAGTGCAGCGTCCCGCAATGCGCCTGACGATTGTGCTGGCGGCTCTGGCCCTCGCGTGCTCGTGCAGCAAACCACCGCCGCCGACTCCTGTTTCGAGCCCCACGCCCACACCGACGCCAACGTTAACCCCGACTCCAACACCAGCGCCGGTTCCTATATCGACCCCCCCGCCCACGCCGACCCCGCCGCCCACGCCGCCTCCCACGCCCACGCCGACTCCCACGCCAGCACCGGCCGTTCCGGTCGTCGTGCGGCAGCTCGCCACCGAAGGTGTTTACTACGTCACGCAGGATATGACGGTGCGGATCCCCGGCGGTTTACTTGGCGTCCCACTTGGCACCCAAGTCACGATGGTTGCCGACCGGAGCGACAGGATGCTCGTGACGGACGGCCGCGACGAATTCGAGATCAACAAGGCACAGGTCACGAATGATCCGCGACTCAGTGCATTGATGATCAAGCGCGCCCAGACTGCTCAGGCGCAGCAGGATCAATTAAGGACGCAGCAGAACGCCCTTTTGCTCAAACAGCAGCAGGAAGAAATCGACTTCCTGCGAGCCCACCCCCTGGAAACTCCCACGCCGAGCCCGCACAAATAAATACGTTCGAACGGTCGGCGGCTCGGTGGCTCAGACAATCCAAACCGTTTGCCCCGCAACGATGGTCCGCACGGCTCGCCCCTTGAGCCGCCAGCCGCCGAAAGGTGTATTGCGTGAGCGTGAGAAAGACGCTTCGGCGTCCACCGTCCACTCCCGGCCGGGGTCGATGAGCGTCAGGTCGGCGGCCTTGCCAACCGAAAGGGTGCCACGATCCAGCTTGAGCAGGCGCGCGGGATTGACCGTGAGCAGCTCGATCAACCGCGGCAAATTAATCGCGCGCTTTTGCTCGACCAGGATGTGGTGGAACAACCCGAACTCGGTTTCCAATCCGAGGATGCCGAAGGGTGCACGATCAAATTCGATCTCCTTCTCCACGCTGGAGTGAGGTGCGTGGTCGCTGCAAAGGATGGTCACCGTGCCATCCGCAATACCGCCCACGAGCGCGTCGATGTCCGCCGGGGTTCGCAGCGGCGGGTTCATCTTGAAATTGGTGTTGTAGCCGCAGACGGCCTCGTCGGTCAGCGCGAGATGGTGCGCGCACACCTCGCCGGAGATTTTGACCCCGCGCGACCGCGCCTCGCGCAGGTGCCGGACGCTGCCCGCGCAGCTCAGGTGCTGACAGTGAATCGGCGAGCCGCATAATTCTGCCAGCAGGATGTTCCGTAAGACGATGATCTCCTCACCGGCCGCTGGCCAGCCGGGCAGCCCCAGCACCATGCTCCAGTAGCCCTCGTTCATCACGCCGTCGCCCACCAGGCTGTAATCCTGGCAGTGGTCGAGCACGGGCAGGTCGAACATCCGCGCGTA
Source organism: uncultured Chthoniobacterales bacterium (assembly GCA_964247665.1). Lineage (GTDB taxonomy): Bacteria > Verrucomicrobiota > Verrucomicrobiia > Chthoniobacterales > SZAS-18 > CAHJWO01. Next base: position 12,495 of record CAXTVY010000097.1, read on the forward strand.
TTCAACCGCGCGCCGCATCAGCTCGTGGTTCTGCACACAATGACCGTCGTCGGTGATGGCCACAATCCCCGCTTGGAACATGGAGCCAATGGGTGCCAGTTCCTCACCCTTTAACCCCTTGGTGATCGCGCCGGTTGGGAACACGTTGACGCACGCCCGACGCGCACGTTCCTTGATCCAGGCAATCGTCGCGGGGTTGTCCGCCGACGGGCTGGTGTTAGGCATGCAGACAATCGTCGTGAAACCGCCCGCCGCTGCCGCCCGGGCCCCAGTCTCAATGGTCTCCTTGGCTGACTGACCTGGCTCGCGCAGGTGGACGTGCAGGTCGATGAGCCCCGGAGCGACGACCAACCCGGCGGCATCAATTACTTCTGCGGTGCCGGGAGTGTACGCCGTGGGCTCGACGATCAGCCCGCCGCGCAGGTAAACGTCGCCCACGGCGTCCACGCCGTTGGCGGGGTCGATGACGCGGCCCCCGGTGATGACGGTCAAGGAAGGGAAGTCCGTGGCGGGGTCCGGCATGGCGCTTTATCGGGTGGCGAGGGTGGTAGGACGGCCAGCCGAGCCGTCGCGGGCGGCGGCGCAGAGATAGAGCGCCGCCATCCGCACGGCGAGGCCGTTCGTGACCTGCTCAAGGATGACGCTATGACGTGGATCGTCGGCCACATCGCTGTCGATTTCCACCCCGCGGTTGATCGGGCCCGGATGCATGATGAGGCAATCCGGCCGCAAGCGGCTGGCGCGCTCTTTGGTCAGGCCGAACAGGCTGACGTACTCGCCCAAACCGGGAAAGTATGCCTGGCGCTGGCGTTCATGCTGGATGCGCAGCAGGTTGATCACATCCACGCTTTCGAGCACGTCGTCGATGCGCCGGACCACGGACACGCCCATGCGCTCGAACACGCGTGGGACCAACGTGCTCGGGCCAACGAGTGTGACCTTGGCTCCGAGCTTGAGCAGGCCCCAGATGTTCGAGCGCGCAACGCGGCTGAAGAGGATGTCGCCCACGATGGCGACGTGCAAGCCTTCGATCTGCCCGCGCTTCTCGCGGATCGTGAACAGGTCGAGCAACGCCTGGGTGGGATGCTCGTGCGCTCCGTCGCCTGCGTTGATGATGCTGGTGCGCAGCCGCTCGGCCAGGAACTGCGCCGCGCCCGCCGAGCTGTGCCGGAGCACCATGATGTCTACATTGTTCGCTTGCAGGACGAGGGCGGTATCCTTGAGCGTTTCACCCTTCACGAGGCTGGACGAACTGGCCGAGATGTTGATGACATCCGCGCTCAGGCGCATCGCGGCCAGTTCGAAGGAAGTACGCGTGCGCGTGCTCGGCTCGACGAAAAAGTTCACCAGCGTCCTGCCCTGGAGCGCGGGCACCTTCTTCACGTCGCGTGCGCCGACCTGCTTGAACTGCCGCGCCGTGTCGAGCAACAGGAGGATTTCCTCCGCGCTGAGTTCTTGGATGCCAAGGAGGTCCTTACGCTTCCACACGGCAACGGCGGGAGCGGGCGGGTGGGCGGATTCGGAAGAAGGACACGGCAAGTTTGGAACGAAAATCTCACGCGGGCTGGCTGCTGCCAGGCCCGGATTTTTGCAGCCAGACGGCGTCCTGGTCGGGCGAATCGCCGCCGAGCCGGACCACCACGCGCTCGCCAGCGGCGGTGGAGAGTTTCCGGCCTGTATAATCCGGGCGGATGGGCAGTTCACGGTGGCCACGGTTGATGAGCACGGCGAGCTGAATGCGTCGTGGACGGCCAAAATCGCCGAGTGTATCCAGCGCCGCGCGGATCGTGCGTCCGGTGTAGAAAACGTCGTCTGCCAGGACGACGGTGAGCGGATCCAGGTCGAGCGGTAACCGGGTGGGTTGGATGGAGGTCAGCCGCTGGCGCTGGCCCAGGTCATCACGGTGCATCGACACATCCAACACGCCAAAGCCGGGATGGACACCTTCTGCCCGCTCGATCAGGCCGGTGAGCCTCCGGGCGAGTTCCACTCCGCCCGTGTGGATGCCGACGATGGCGAGGCGTTCCAGGCCCGTGCTGCCGTTGTGTTCGATGATCTGGTCCGCCATGCGCCGCAGGGCGCGGGCGACAGCGTCGGCATCCATCAGGAGAGAGCCGAGGGAAAGCGCGGGGGATGAAATTTCCGCAGACATGCCAAGGGAGGGCCATCAGCCGGAGTGAAGCGAAAGCTGCTTCACAGTGGTCGGGCCAGCAAAGTCTAGAGGAAACCGGCCGCAGTACAAATCATTCCGTGCGCAGCCGAGGATATCCAGTATCAGGTGCAACAGGCACTTGGGCAGGGACAAAGATGCGCCCATGCTCGCTGCCAAAGACGCGAGAGCAGGCTAATTCACGGGGCGAAGATGTTC
>CAXTVY010000098.1:0-14723 GCA_964247665.1 uncultured Chthoniobacterales bacterium
ACCTGGAAGAGGTGGAGCGCGTGGTCATCGAGACGCAGGAAAGCGGCAAACGCATCATCGACAAGACCGGCCCGCTGGCCAACCCCGCCGACCGCGACCATTGCATCCAGTACATGACCGCCGTGGGCCTGCTCACGGGCGGGCTGACGGCGGCGGATTACGAGGACGACGTGGCTGGCGACCCACGGCTCGACGCCTTGCGGGACAAAATGGAAGTCGTGGAAAACGCGGACTTCACCCGCGATTACCTTGATCCCACGAAACGTTCCATCGGCAACTCGGTGCAAGTGAAGTTCCGTGGGGGACGCGAAACGGTGCGCGCGGCGGTGGAATATCCCATCGGCCACCGCCGCCGCCGGGCGGAGGGCATCCCGATCCTCGTCGAGAAGTTTGACCGCAACCTGCGCACCCGTTTGTCGGCCCGGCAGGCCGACGCGCTCGTTACGCTGTGCGGCGATGCGGAGCGATTGAGCGGCACGCCGGTGCACCGGTTCATGGATCTGTTCGTGGTGTGATCCGCGAGGCAGCGCCGATTTGGCGGAACGCAGGAAGGCCGTTGCGCGCGGAGAAATTTTACTCCATACAGGTAACCGTGTCCGCCCTTGCCGTCCCGTTGCCCACTACAACCGTTCTGATCGGCGGACGCTGGGCGTGGACCCTTGGCGCGGTGCTGGTGGCCGGACTGGCGCTGCTCACGGGGGCGCGCTGGCTCGACGGCAACGTCCGGCACGAGACCGTGATCCAACAACCCGTGGGCCCCGAAGATTTTTCCGCCGACCGCCACGCCGCCACTGCTCCCGACCCGGGAGACGACCTATGAAAATTGCCCGCGCCCTGATCTCCCTCTCCGACAAAACCGGCCTCGTGCCTTTCGCCCGTGCGCTAACGGGGGAGTTCGGGATTGAAATCCTTTCCACCGGCGGCACCGCCAAGCTCCTGCGCGACGAGAACATCCCCGTCACGGAAGTGGCAGACTTCACCGGCTTCCCGGAAATTCTCTCGGGCCGCGTCAAGACGCTGCACCCCAAGATCCACGGCGGCCTGCTCTACCTGCGCGGCCACCCCGAGCACGAGCGGCAGACGCAAGAGAACGGCATCCGCCCCATCGACCTCGTCGTGGTCAACCTGTACCCGTTCCAGGAAACCGTCGCCAAACCCGACGTGACGCTGGAGGAGGCCATCGAGAACATCGACATCGGCGGGCCGTCCATGCTGCGCAGCGCGTCGAAGAATTACCGGAGCGTTACCGTCGTAACCGATCCGGCCGACTACGACGCCGTACTGGCGGAGATGCGGGCCGGAGGTGGCGAGACGACGCTGAAACTGCGCGAACACCTCGCCATCAAAACGTTCAGCGCGACCAGTGCATACGACCGCGCCATCGCGGGCTACCTCAACCGCGAATCGCAGACGGGCTCGTTCTACGACCTGTCGCTGCCGCTGGTCAGCCGGCTGCGCTACGGCGAGAATTCGCACCAGGACGCGTCGCTCTACGGGGGGTTCGAGGAATATTTCCAGAAGCTCCACGGCAAGGAGCTTTCCTTCAACAACATCCTCGACATCTCCGCCGCCGCCGAGTTGATCGGCGAGTTCGAGGAGCCGACCATCGCCATCCTCAAGCACACCAACCCCTGCGGGGTGGGCAGCGACCCGGACCTGCGCGAGGCTTGGGACAAGGCCTTCGCCACGGACAAGCAAGCGCCCTTCGGCGGCATCATCGTGCTCAACCGGCCGCTGACGGAACCGGTCGCGCGCGACCTGAGCGAGATTTTCAGCGAGGTCATCATCGCGCCCGATTTCGAACCCGACGCCCGCGCCCTGCTCCAGCGCAAGAAGAACCTGCGGTTGATGCGCCAGTTGCAACCGGCCCGCGCGGGGATGCTGCTGCACGATGTCCGTTCGGTGGTCGGCGGTGTGCTGGTGCAGGACCGCGACCGCGCGCTGCTGGGCGGGGAGGGATTCAAGGTGGTCACCAAGCGCCAGCCGACCGACGCAGAGATGCGCGCGCTGATGTTCGGCTGGCGGGTGGTCAAGCACATCAAGAGCAACGCCATCGTGTTCACGGGCGAGGACCGGACGCTGGGCGTCGGCGCGGGGCAGATGTCGCGCGTGGACTCGGCGCGCATCGCGGTGTGGAAGGCGGGCGACGCGCAGTTGTCGTTGCAGGGCAGCATCGTGGCCAGCGACGCGTTTTTTCCGTTCCCGGACGGCCTGATCGCCGCCGCCGATGCGGGCGCGACCGCCGCGATCCAGCCCGGCGGCAGCGTGCGCGACGAGGAGGTGATCGCCGCGGCCGATGCGCGCGGTTTGGCGATGGTCTTCACCGGGATGCGGCACTTCCGGCATTGACGAATATGAGTCTGACTCTCGGCGTCAACATCGACCATGTGGCCACGCTGCGGCAGGCGCGGTACGCCCGCACGCCCGAAGCGCACAACGTCGAGCCCGACCTCGTGGCCGCGGCCGCCGTCTGCGAGCGGGCGGGGGCCAAATCCATCACCGTGCACCTGCGCGCCGACCGCCGCCATTTGCAGGACCGTGACGTGGTGCGGCTGCGCAAGAGCGTGCAGACCAAGCTCAACCTGGAAATGGGCAACACGCCGGAAATCCTGGCCATCGCCCTGCAAACGCGGCCCGACGACGTGTGCCTCGTGCCCGAGCACCGCCAGGAAATCACCACGGAAGGTGGACTCGACGCCCACGGCCAGCGCGCGGAACTCGCGGACACGATCCGCCAGCTCAACGCGGCCCAGATTCGCGTCAGCCTGTTTATCGATCCGCTGGAGGAGCAGATTCGCGCGGCGCACGCACTCGGCGCGCCGGTCGTTGAACTGCACACGGGGGCCTTTGCGAACGCACAGGGTGAGGCGCAGCCCGCCGAACTCGCGCGGCTGCGGGAGGCCGCCGTTCTCGGGGCGAGCCTGGGGTTGCAGATCAACGCCGGGCACGGACTCAACTACACAAACACGCCGTTCCTGCTGGGCGCGGTACCGCACCTGCAAGAACTCAACATCGGGCATTCCATCGTCAGCCGGGCGGTGTTCGTCGGCCTGGACCGGGCGGTGGACGAGATGCTCAAGCTGATGGCGGCTTACAAGAGCTAGACAAGCTGCTGATGTTTAAGCTTTGGTTGTCAGCAATTTGGATGCGACGCGACGTTCGCCGGATCATCCGCGATCTCTCACCCGAGAGCCGGGAGCTTCTGCGCACAACGCCACAAGCCGAGCTAATCCGTTTTCATCACGGTTTCGGGACGTATTTGCGCAACAGCTTTCGGAAAGGTCGCTTCTCAGGTTTAAGCACACGCTGCCACATGGTCGTGGAGCATAGCGGCCAGCCGATAAGTTTCGATGTGCTTTCCTCGGCCGCCATGCTCGAAATTTGGAGCGCTTTGCAGAAGTGAGAGTTGGAACGGAAAATTCACCCGGTTTGCAATAACCGCCATAATGCCCCCTGCGCGGCGCGGGTGCCCGTGGCGAATGACCCCTGGAGCAGGTAGCCGCCGGTGGGGGCTTCCCAATCGATCATCTCGCCTGCCACGAAGACGCCGGGCAGCCGGGTGAGCATCAGATTGCCGTCCAGTTCCGCCCACGCCACGCCGCCCGCCGAGGAAATCGCCTCCGCGATGGGGCGCGGGTGTTTCAACTCCAACGATAGATTCTTGATTGCGGCGGCGACCGCCTTCAAATCCTTCGTGCCCGTCGGGGGACCGTGGAACTCCAGTAGCGCCCGGGCGGCCTCGTTGAGCTTGAGCCGCCGGGCAATTTCCACCCAGCCCATCGGCTTCTTTGGCGGCAGCTTGGCAAGCAAGCCTGCCTCGCTCACATCCGGTTTCAGGTCGATCCGCAACGTGGGACGTGCCATGGCGCGCAGCGGGCGTCCGAGTTGGTAAACCGTGCCGCCCTCCAGGCCATAGCGGGTGATGAGCGCCTCTCCGGGAACGGTAACGTCGCCCGCCGAAACCCGGACGTTCTTGAGCGGCTTGCCCTCGGCCGCTGCGAGCAGCCGCAAATCCCACGCAACCTCCCAGCCGCAGTTCGCAGCCTGCCAGGGATTCATCCGCACGCCGTCCGCCGCGACCATCGTGGGCCAGCGGCCGTCCGAGCCGGTCTGCGGCCAGGAGGCACCGCCCAGGGCCAGCACAATGGCGGACGCGGTTTCCGTCCGTACCTCGCCGGTGCGGGTGTCGCGGAAGCCCAGTTGCCAGCCAGCCGCGCCGTCCGCCCGCAGGCTTTCCAGGCGGTGGTTGACATGAAACTCGACTTTGGCCGCGCGCAGCCGCGTTACCCAACGCCGCAACAACGCGGCAGCCTGCTGACCTTTGGGGAAGACCCGTCCGCTCGTTCCGACGTAGGTTTCCACTCCCAATTCCGCCGCCCACGCACGCAGCTCCGTCGGGCCGAACGCCTCCAGCAATTCACGCCAGCGGCCGGTTTCGTCACCGTAGCGTTCGATGAACTTCGGCAGTTCCTCCGAGTGCGTCAGGTTCAGCCCGCCCTTGCCTGCAACAAGAAACTTGCGGCCCACGCTCGGTTTCTGATCGAACAGCGCCACCCGGCAGCCACCCGCCGCGAGGATTTCGGCGGCACGCAGTCCGCCCGGCCCGCCGCCCACCACGACGGCGCGGCGCGCGGGCTGCCCGGCGGCAGTGGGCGGCGGGCCGGGCGGAAGTTCCTTGTCGGGATCGATGGTTGCGATCATGCTGGATGCACAGGATTCCCCGCGTGGCCGAGACACACAAGTTCCAGTTCGAGGAAAACGCGCCGGTCCACGTCTGGAGCACCGGCCTCGACCTGACCGGGGACGCGCTGGCCACGCTGGCCGCCGTGCTCAGCGACGAGGAGACCGCCCGCGCACGGCGTTTCCACTTCGAGCGCGACCGCCGCCACTTCACCGCCGCACGCGGATTCCTGCGCCTGCTGCTGGGCCGATACCTCGACACCGCGCCCGCTGATGTGTGTTTCGGCTACGGCACGCGGGGCAAGCCGTTCGTGGCCATGCCCAGCGCGACGGGGCTGCGCTTCAACCTCTCGCACTCGCACGGGCGTGCCCTGTACGCCTTCGCGGCCGGGCGGGAGGTGGGGATCGACGTGGAAGCCGGGGCCCGGCTGGGGGATGACTGGCCGGGGTTGGTGCGACGCATCTTCTCGGTCCGGGAACGCGCGGAACTCTTTTCCTTGCCTGCGGCCCGGCAACGGGCGGCGTTCCTAAACGGCTGGACGCGCAAGGAGGCATTCCTCAAGGCGACCGGGCAAGGGCTCGTCGATGGGTTGCAGTCCATCGAGGTCACGCTCGACCCGGCGGGCCCGGCAATGTTGCTGGCGGCGGAGCCAGCGCGCCGGTGGACCCTCCACGACCTGCGCGGCGACGGCGGTGGGGACGCGGCGGCGTTGGTGGTCGAAGGGGAAGCGGCCGGGGTCGCACGATTCGATTGCCCGGCATCCCCGGTGGAACTCTAGGGTGGCGGGGCAGCGCCGGCCGCCGCGCGCTCCACCGCGGCGTCCTGGCTGTGCCGGTACATCCGGTCGAACCGGCGCCGCAGCAGCGCGCCGTCGAGCACGTCGTAGTGGTTGGGCACGATCCAGCGCGGGTTCAGTTCGGCCACGCGGCGGAAACTATCGGCGAAGTGTTCCGGCACGCTGTTGAGAATGGGCGGTGGCCGGTGCGAGCCGAAGAAGTAGCTTGCGAACAGGTCGCCGCTGAAAAGCAGGTCGTGCCGCTCGCTGTAGAATCCGCAGTGCCCGCGCGTGTGCCCCGGCAGATGCACGACGCGCAGTCCACCCCAGAAAGGGAGCAGTTCGCCGTCGGTAAACGTGCGGTCCACGCTCCCCGTGCGGCGGCGCAGCACGGCCCGGCCGGCGGCCTCGGCCCAGCCGCAGACCCGCGCGATGCCGGTGTACTGGTAGCGGCCCTCGACGTGCGCGCGCTCCTCCGCGTGCGCCCAGACGGGTGCACCGGTCCACTCGTGAATCTCGGGCAGGCTGCCGACGTGATCCAGGTGGCCGTGGGTGAGCAGGATCGCCCGGATCGCCGTGGGCGGCAGTTCCAGCCGGGCCAACAGCCGCCGCAACCGGGGCATTTCTCCGAAAAAACCCGCGTCGATGAGCACGCCGCTCCGGCCGTCGTCCTCCACGAGCAGGTGGAAACAGCCCATGGCGTGGCGGATCGGGTAGATGCCTGGCGGGACGTTGCGCATGTGAGGCCAGCATAGAAAGGAACCGGCGGGAAGTACAGCCGCCGGGCCATTGATAAAATGTTGTCGGAGATGGGTGCCGGCTCCAAAATAGCTGGCACCTCCTCCTTCTCCCTCCCATGAAAGCGATTCCTTCCCACAGCCGTTCCCTCGCCCCCGAAGCCCAGCACTACGACGACATCGAGCGCGTGATCGAACTGGATTTCGTTCGCGCGACCGAGGCGGCGGCGCTCAACTCCATGCCCTGGCTCGGCCGGGGCGAGAAGGAACTGGCCGACCAAGCGGCGTGCGACGCGATCCGCGGGATGTTCGACCTGGTCAACATCTGCGGGGAGGTGGTCATCGGCGAGGGCATCAAGGACGAGGCCCCGGGCATCTTCAAGGGCGAGCACCTGGGCACGTGGCGGCCGGGCAGCGTAAAGTTCGACATCGCGCTGGACCCCATCGACGGCACGACCAACATCGCCAAAGGCGCGCCCAATTCAATCAGTTGCCTCGCGGCGGCCAATCCCGCGCCGGGCCTGACCAGCTCCATGCTCGACGTGCCCTCGTTTTACATGATGAAGCTCGCCTACGGTCCGCGGGTGGCGGGCTATATGCGGCGCACGGGGCTGGGGACCATCCGGTTGCAAAACGCGGTGGAGGAAACGCTCATCGAGGTGGCGCGCGCCCTGCGCAAGCGGGTCGAGGACGTGGTGGTCATGGTCCTGGACCGTCCCCGCCATCATAAGCTCATCGCGGAGATTCGTGCGGTGGGTGCGTCCCTGCGGCTGATCGCGGATGGCGACATCGCGGCGGCGATCAGCCCGTCCCTGCCGGACACGAACATCGACCTGTACATCGGTGTCGGCGGCGCGCCGGAGGCCGTGCTGGCGGCGGCGGGAATCAAGTGCCTCGGTGGAGATTTGCAGGCGATGATGTGGCCGCGCGACGACGCGGAACAGGCGGAACTCCTGGTGGCGGGGCACGGCGACGCGCTCAAGAAAGTCTACTTCGCGGATGACCTCGCCCACGGCCAGAACATCCTGTTTTGCGCGACGGGCATCAGCGACAGCGCCCTCATACCCGGTGTGCAGGTGCGTGGCTCGACGGCCATCACGCATTCCGTGCTCATGCGCGCCCGCAGCCGCACAGTGCGCTACATCAAAACCTACCACGATTTCGAAACCAAGACGATCCGCCTGCGCAGCAGCCAGCGCGAGCATCACATTGGGACAAATGGGAAGGCGGAAGGCGGAGGGCGGAAGGCGGAAGGGCTGGAGGAGACGGCGGAAAGCGAAGGTTAAACCGGTGCAGATTTTGCATTGCCTTTTTGCGTGATTGCCTCCACGCAGTTTCTCGCCAACCCGAATTCACTTTCTACCTTCCGTCTTTCTTCCGCGTTCCCACTTCCGACTTCCGCCTTTCCACTAGCCGTTTTTCGGGCTAGGTTCCGCCTTCGCCCGCTGTATCCCAGCGGCCCTGAAGGCATCGAACGCCCGCGGCACAGGGCTGCCTGCGGCGGCTGCGCGCATCTATCCGACCCATGGTTTTTGAAGATCTCCAACTTTCCGAAGATGTCCAGCTTGCCATCAAGGCCGCCGGCTTCACGGAGCCCACCCCCATCCAGCAGCAGGCGATTCCCCTGGTCCTCCAGGGCCGTGACGTGATCGGTTCCGCCCAGACCGGCACGGGAAAAACGGCGGCGTTTGCGCTGCCCATGCTCACGCGGCTCGACAGTCCACCCAAGTCGCGCCACCCGCGCGGGCTCATCATCGAGCCGACGCGCGAGCTGGCCTATCAGGTGGACGCGGCGTTTCGTACGTTCGGACGCTTCAGTCCATTGCGGACGGGCGTGATGTACGGCGGTGTCGGCTACGGCAAACAGTCCGAGTTGCTCGCCAAAGGCGTCGATATCTGGGTGGTGACGCCCGGCCGCGCCTTGGACTACCTGGAACGCGGGGAACTCTCCTTCAAGGAACTGGAGTTCGTCGTGCTCGACGAAGCCGACCGGCTGCTCGACATGGGTTTCCTGCCCGACGTGCGCCGGATGCTCGAACAATGCCCCAAACAGCGCCAGACGCTGTTGTTCTCGGCCACCATTCCGCCGGAGATCGAAGGGCTCGTAAAATGGGCGATGCGCGAGCCCGAAACGATCAGCATCGGGATGCGCCGCTCGCCCGCCGAGACGGTCACGCACAACCTTTACCCGGTGGCCGCGGCGCAAAAGTTCGATTTGCTCCACGCGCTGCTCGAAGGCACACACTATGAGAGCGTGATCATTTTTTGCCGCATGAAGATCGGCGCGGATCAGGTAACCGCCCGGCTGTTGGGCGAGGGGCACAAGGTCGCCGCGATGCATTCCGACCGTTCGCAGAGCGAGCGCGAGGAAGCGCTGGCGGGCTTTCGCGACGGGAAGTACGAGGTGCTCGTAGCGACGGATATCGCCGCGCGCGGGCTGGACATCGCGGGCGTGACGCACGTCATCAACTTCGACGTGCCCCAGCACCCGGAAGATTATGTGCACCGCATCGGCCGGACGGGCCGCGCGCAGAAGGAAGGCGATGCGCTGACGCTCTTTACCGCTGAGGATGTGCAGCACGTGCAGGCGGTCGAGCGGTTCATCGGAAGGCCGATTCCGCGCAAGAAGATCGAGAACTTCGACTACCTCTACACGCAGCTTTTCGCGTTGAAGGAAGGCGCAAACCTGGAGCGCGTGAAGGTGTCCGGCGGCCGTTCGGGCAAGGGCTACAGCTATTCTTCCGGCAACAAGCGCAAGCGTTAAAGGCGATCAGGCACCGGGCGGCTTCAAGCCGTGCTCGGTGATGAAATCTTCGAGCTGGTCCACGTCGAAGTCGGCCAGCATGAGATCGCCGATGACCAAAGTCGGCGTGTAGCGTTGGCCGGAGATTTTCTGCATCTCCTTGTAGGCCGCGGCATCACGCAGTACGTCGATCTCCTCGAACGCATAGCCGTGCTCGCGCAGATAAGCGGTTGCTTCGACGCACCACGGGCAACGGGTTTTGACGTAAAGAATCCAATCGGGGTGATCCATGGCGTAGTTCAAAACGCGGCGGGGGGGCCAAACGGTTGTCAGGCATCGCGGCGGGCCGAGGCGGCGACCAGCGTGCGGTAGAAACTCAGCAGGCGATCCGCGGTCACCCGGAAGGAGAGTTCCTGTGTTGCGCGGGTCTGGGCGTCGCGCCAGGATTGTTCGTAGCGGTCCGGCTGGGTCAACAGCGAAGCCGCCAGCGCGGTGAGTTCCTCCGGCTCGCGCCGCAGGCCGTTCAAGTCGGGGAACGCTACCTGTTCAACCGCGCCGTCCCCGCCCACGCAAGGCAACCGGCAGAGCAGGGCATCACCCGCCACTTGGCCCGGGACGCCGCTGCGGTCGAGCTGGAAAACGATCTTGTGCCGGGCCACGAGCCGCAGGTACTCGGTGTAGGGCAACGGCCCCGGCACGATGCGCAGGGCGGCGTCCGGCCGCGTGGAGAACCCGAGCGCCGCGAGCGCCTTGGCAGCCGTGCCCCCCTCGGGGTTGAGGACCGTCACGGATTCACCGGTCGAGCGATACAACCCGCGTGCTGCCAGGAGCGCGTGCAGGTGCTGGCGGGACGGCGTGGCGAACTCGCGCGTACCGATGAGAATGCCGTGGCGTTGCGCCGGAGGGATGGAAAAATTCCACCGGCCGTCGTCCACCGGGTAAGGCGTCGGGAGGAAGGCAATCGTGCCCACGCGTTCGGAGGGCGGGGCCGAGCGCAGGGCGGCGAGAAAATCCACCATCCATGGCACCGGCGCGAGGCAGCCATCGGCGAGATCGACGATGGCAGCGAGTCGCTTGAGGTCCGCGCCTTGGGTGAGCCGGGCGGCGATTTGCGCAGCGCCCGCCTCCTTGAACGCGACCGCCACCGGACGATGAAATTTCTTGAGACGCCGCAGGCAGCGCAGGGCCGCCTTCAGGTCGCGCCGCAGCAGCAGCAGCACCGGACGGCCGGAAAGCAGCGCCGTGTTGGCCTGAGTGTGGAACGATCCGCCAGTGCACGCGGCGTAGGCGTGATAATTGATCGGCGGATGCGGTACGCCGGGGGTATCAGGCTGGCCGGCTCCAGCGGGAAAATGCTGTTCGGGGTCGCGCCCGCCAGGATTCACCACCGCGAGCGTGAAAGGCGTACCATTTTCGCCGCCGATAACGGGCGCGGACCGGGCTTGCACCGCAGGCCGCCGACGAAAGAGCATCAGAGCGGGGAGCCAGGAGCCCGGCGAGTACGCCAGCAGAATAACCCGCCCGCAGCGGCGAGGCCCAGAAGACCGGCGTCCGCCAAATGGGAGGAAGAGGCTGGAGCGGCCGCGGTGGCTTTCACTGGCACGCTCTTGACCGCCGCAACGACCGGCGGCGGAGTCACGGCGCGGCGGATGACCGTCGTCGGCAGATCCGAGATTTTGGTGGCCACGCTGGCGGTCGAGGGCGGCGCGGAGAGAGTCGCGGACGGCACGGCAGGCGCAAATTTATTCACCACGCCCTCCAGCGGGAAATCCTGTCCCTGGACCTGCCCGCTCAGCCGGTAGGATTCCGGGCCCGAAGCGGCCCTTTGGAAAAACCGGCCCGCACGGGCGGCCGGACCGATTCCCAAGACGAGAGCGGCGCACAAGCAGGAGAGAAAGATTTTCATCGCGTGTTGCACGCAAGGTAGCAGGAAACGCCACGCGATTCAACAATCGAGCTTGCTGGCGAGTTCCAGCGCGGGGATGGTCTGCACATGAGCAGTTTCCACGATGTCAGCGAGGGGGAAGGCAGGACGGTCGATGTGCTGACCAACGCGGACGCAGGCACGCGGCTCATCGTGTCACGGGTGGGGGCCGAGCCCGTGAGCCTCGCGCGGCAAAACGCGGACGGCCACTGGATGGGCTTCCTCTGGCGCGATGGCGACCTGTCCCACAACCCCGACGGCTGGAACAATCACGCCACGGTCATGGGGTATTACCTGCACCGGCTCAAGGACGAAAAGAGCCTGTACCGGGGCCACGAAATCCGGGGTGGCACCCACTCCTTTCTGCGGCACAAGACGTTCGCCGCGCCAGAGGTGGAGATCCGGCCGGACGGCAGCGCGTCGCTGACCTACACGATGCCCTCCAACGGCTACGAGCCGGGCGAGTACCCGTTCCGTGTCTCACTCCGCCTGACCTATGCGCTGGAAAACGACGGGGCGTGGCGGGTGACGTTCCGCTTTCAGAACGAGGAGAGGGAACTGAGTACGCACGTGTCCTTCGGGATGCACCCGGGGTTTGCGGTGGGCTCGCTGGAGGAAGCGCAGGTACTGCTGCCCGCAGGCGTGTACCGGCGGCACCTCGCGCCGGGCAACTTCCTAAGCGGCGAAACCGAAACCTTCGACCATCCCGGCGGCCCGATGTTCTTCGAAAAGGCCAGGCTGCCCGATTCCTTCCTGTTGGAACCGGTGGATGTGGCGGAGCGGGTGTTCACGCTGGTCGATCCCGCCGGAAGCCGCCGCGTGGAACTGGATTGCCCCGAAGCGCCGTATCTGACGATCTGGAGCGATGGCCACGCGTTCATCTGCGTGGAACCGTGTTGGGGCCTGCCAGATGCGCAAAAGCAGACTGCGTTCGAGGACAAGGAAGGGATTCAGGAAATCGCGCCGGGTGGAACGCTGGAGCGCGGCTTCTCCGTCCGCGCCAACATTTCACATTTTAAAACGGGATGGACCTCCTACGCTCCGCTGGAACACCGCTCGGAGTAGATGCGATTCGTTTTCCTGTGGCTTGGCAACCGCGCGCTGCTCACGAAGCGTATCAGCATAAAATTTGGCGTGCGATGCGTCGGCAGGCGCATCCCAGCAGGAGCCGATCCCGATTGCTACCAGAGCAACAGTGCGCCGTAAGGCTGGAACTGCGGGTCACATGAGATCAGGGTGAGTCCTTCTACCTGAGCCTGCGCAACCAACAGGCGGTCAAATCAAAAGTGACCCGACATTTCCCTCCAGAGCCCGGCCTTGGCTTTCGTCCGTGAAGGCTCGGCGGGTTCCAAGTCCGCCCGCACCCTGATTTTTTCCGTGCCGCAAATCTGTCGGCAGAGGCAAGTGCAAGGTGCCATCAATGTCCGCCTCCAGGACCGCTGTGCTCATGCCCAGATTATACAGAACGCGCGACGGAAAGGGAAGTTTTCACCGAGGCTTGGCTGGCAAGCAAATTTCGCTGTTTTTCGCGCAGATGGCTCACCGCCACGGAAATACCCGGTCTTCCTCGACACCTTTCGCCACATCGGTTAAGGACGTGCCATGCGTCAAATCGGGATAGGACTCGCCGGGCTCGGCACCGTGGGGGCGGGGGTATACAAGCACCTCGCGCAGAACCGCGCGCTGCTCATGGAGCGCATCGGCATGGAACTCGTCGTGCGCCGGGCCGTCGTGCGCGACCCGTCCAAAACCCGCGTCGCCGGGCCGCCAGCCGAGCAGCTTTCCACCCGCTGGCAGGACCTGATCGACGACCCTGCCATCGACATCGTCGTCGAACTTATGGGCGGTACTGACGAACCGTTGGCGCTCATCCGCGCGGCCATCGCGGCGGGAAAAATCGTCGTCACCGGCAACAAGGCGCTGCTGGCCGAGCACGGCCAGGAAATATTCGCCCTCGCGGCGGACCACAAGGTGCCCGTGTTCTTCGAGGCATCCACGGCAGGCGGCATTCCCATTATCAAGACGATCCGGGAGGCGCTCATCGCCAACCACATCGTCAGCATCCACGGCATCATCAACGGCACGAGCAATTACATCCTCACCCGCATGACCGATGCCGGGCTGGACTTTGCCGAGGCGCTAGCCGAAGCGCAGGCGCAAGGCTACGCCGAGGCCGACCCAACGCTCGATATCAACGGCTGGGACGCGGCGCACAAGGCGATCATTCTGGCCTCGCTCGCCTACGGATTCTGGGTGGGCACGGACAGGATTTTCGTCGAGGGCATCCAGAAGCTGACCGCGACGGACATCCGCTTCGCCGACGAACTCGGCTACCGGGTCAAGCTGCTCGCCATCATCAAGGCCGACGCGGCGACCCCAGACGGCGCTGGCGGCAGCGGCGGGATCGAGGTGCGCGTCCACCCAACGCTGATCCCGAAGCACCATGTGCTCGCATCGGTGTCGGGCGTGTTCAACGCCGTCCGCGTGTGCGGCGATGTGGTGGGCGAGACGCTCTTCTACGGCCGCGGCGCGGGCCAGGACCCGACGGCGAGCGCCGTCATCAGCGACCTCGCGGAAGCCGCCATCGCGCTGGGCGGCGCGCGGCGGTGCTATGGGTTCACGCCGCACGGATTGTACGGCAACTGCCGTCCGCTGGAGGACATCCAATCGCGCTATTACCTGCGGCTGGCAGTGGACGACAGGCCGGGCGTACTCGGGCAGGTCGCCAGCATCCTCGGGCGGCACGACGTGGGCATCTCCTCGGTGGTGCAGCCCGAAACCCACGACGAGGCGGGCCGCGCGCAGTTGGTCCTCATGCTCGACCGCGCCAGCCACCGGCAGATGCAGAGTGCGCTGGAGGACATCCTGCGCCTGTTGTGCGTCGTGCCGCCGGCGGCACTGCTGCGGGTCGAATCGTTCTGAGGCGGAAGTGGAAACTTGGAGTTCCGGCTTCCGCGTTCCCGCTTTCCCTGTGCTGACCTTTCAGACCGCGCTGTTGTTATCCTCGCTGAAGATTGTGCTGCCAACGAGCCGCCGAGGAGGACAGTCAAGGTAACGATGAACAGGCGACGGAAGGGAGTAGACAAAATCACGCGTGTATACCGGGAAAACCGTTGCTGCTGGCAGTCTGCGCGTTCATGACGCCCCGGCCGGTGGTGATTCGCGGGACTTGCCAGCTTCATCTGGAGCGGGTATGCAAGGGACACGCCCGCGTCCCGCGCACTTCCTGCCGACATGATCAACCGCTGTTTTTCTCTTGCCTCATCAATCCGGCTCGGCCGGATACTGCTCCTTTCCCTGCTCGTCATGCTCGCCGCAACGTCTGTGTCGCGTGCGGGCGGCGTGGCTGTTCTCGACCAGGACGGGGGTTTGCCTGATGCACAGATCGGCGCGCCGCTCAAAGCATTCACGGGTCTGAAAGAAACCGAAAACACCGGCCGCTGGCTGTCCTACACGAGGGAGGGCGACAAAGGCTCTTTTCTAGGTATTCCGGCAAAGGGAATCACCTACAATTTTTTCAAGGAACGGCTTTATTCGATCAACATCGACATCACCGGTAACCGCGAGACCCACAAGATGCTCAACACCCTGGAGCAGCGCTACGGTTTAGATCATTCCTTCGATACTCGTTCCTATCCGAAAATCTCGGCCCAGATGGAGATCCGGGAATGGAAGGGCGAGAAGCTCTATTGTGTGTACAAGAGTTCGTCGGAGTTCGAAGGCGGCGTGGTGACGTTGCTGGACAAACCCACCTGGGACCAGCTTCAGGTGCCCAAGCACGAACAGGAAGTAGAATCGCGCAACAAGCTCAAAGGCAGTTTTTTGAACGGCGACTTTTAGGGGAAGGATACAGGATACAGGAT
>CAXTVY010000099.1:0-14717 GCA_964247665.1 uncultured Chthoniobacterales bacterium
CTCAAAGAGGTCATCGACAACGCCATCGACGAGTTCATCATGGGCCACGGCAACGAGGTGACCCTGATTATCAACGGGGTAGAGGTTTCCGTGCGCGACCACGGCCGGGGCATCCCCCTGGGCAAGATCGTCGAATGCGTTTCGCGCATCAACACGGGGGCGAAATACAACGACGACGTGTTCCAGTTCAGCGTGGGCCTGAACGGGGTGGGCACGAAGGCGGTCAACGCGCTGTCCCGGGAGTTCACGGTGGCGAGCTTCCGCGAGGGGCAGTTCGCGCGGGCGACGTTCCAGCAGGGCGTGCTCCAGAACCACAAGAAGGGCGTGGATAAGGCCGGGGAGAAGAACGGGACGTTTGTCCAGTTCTCGCCCGACCCGGCGATCTTCAAGAAAGCGGAGTTCCGCGAGGAACACGTCACGCGCCGCCTGCGGCTCTACACGTACCTGAACGCCGGGCTGAAGATTCGTTACAACGGCACGCTCTACCAGACGAAGAACGGCCTGCTGGACCTCATCGACGAGGACACGGACAACGGCCAGGACGCGCTCTACGCGCCGCTGCACCACCGGGAGAAAACCCTGGAGCTCGCCTTGACGCACACCCAGCGCTTCAACGAGACGCATTATTCGTTCGTCAACGGCCAGTTCACCAGCGACGGCGGCACACACCTGAGCGCGTTCCGCGAAGGTGTGCTCAAGGCGGTCAACGACTTTACCAAGAAGAAGTACGAGGGTGACGACGTGCGCGAGGGGCTGGTGGGGGCCATCGCCATCCGGCTCAAGGACCCGGTGTTCGAGTCGCAGACCAAGAACAAGCTCGGCAACACGGAAATCCGCGGCGACCTGGTCAAGAAGGTGCAGGACATCATTGGCGACATGCTCCACCGCAACAAGGAAGCGGCCGAGAAGATCGTCGCCAAGGTGGAGGACACAGCGCGGCTGCGGCGGGAACTGGCGAGCGTGAAGAAGCTGGCGAGGGAGAGGAGCGCGGCGACTACGTTACGCATTCCGCAGCTAAAAGACTGCAAGGTGCACCTCAACCAGAAGCGCGGCGGGGGCGAGGGCTCGATGGTGTTCCTGACGGAAGGCCAATCCGCGGCGGGCTCGCTCGTGAGCTGCCGCGACGTGATGACGCAAGCGATCTTCGTGCTCAAGGGCAAACCGCTCAACGTCAACGACCTCAAGCGCGCCGCGCTGTACAAGAACGACGAGCTTTACAACCTGATGCGCGCCCTGAACGTCGAAGACAGCATCGAGGGGCTGCGCTACGAGAAGGTGATCCTGGCGACGGACGCCGACGTGGACGGGCTGCACATCCGCAACCTGCTCATCACGTTTTTCCTGAGGTTTTTCCCGGAACTGGTCACGCGCGGGCATGTGCACATCCTGGAGACGCCGCTGTTCCGGGTGCGCAACAAGAAGAAGACGGTGTACTGCTACGACGAGGCCGAGCGGGTGGCGGCGATCAAGAGCATCGCGGGGCCGGAGATCACGCGGTTCAAGGGGTTGGGAGAAATCAGCCCGGCGGAGTTCAAGGCGTTTGTGGGCCGGGACATCCGGTTGACGCCCGTGGAGGTGGAGAACCTGCCCGCCACGCCGCACATCCTGGACTTCTACATGGGTAAGAACACGCCCGAGCGCCGCAAGCACATCATGGATCACTTGGTTTTGGAGGCGGAGGAGGAGATCGCGTTGCTGGCGGCGGCGGATGCCGCGTGATTCCGGCAAACAAGTTCCGGCTGCTTCTCCGCGGCACCCTCACCTGTCCCGCCTCGTTTAACGATGCCGTTGGCGCGGCGGTCCGTCGCAAAAGAAGGCTGCTCTAGACAACAGGAAACGCCGCCGGAACCGAATACAGGGCAACCATGAGCGCCCCTCCTGCCGAACCGGACGCCGCCCGCGCCACCGCCGCCGCGCTTGAACGCGCGCTTTCAGGGGTGACGACCGACGCCCAGGCCGAGGGGATCATCCGCGACCTGCAACGGCTGGCGGATACGCGCACGATTGCCGACGAGACCGGCAGCGACGAGTTGCCGGTCCCCGGTCCGGCAGCCCACAGCGTGGCTGATGCCATCGTCCGCGCCGCGCAGGCCGCGCCCGCCGACCAACAGGCGCTGGCCATCATCGCTACCGCCGCGCGCCGGCTTGCCGCCGCGCCCCCGGCGGAAGCTGACGCGCTCGACGAAGCCATTCTCGGCGTGACCAACCCTACCGCGACGGGCGCGGAACCCGGCCCGTTGCGCACGTCGCGCCGCCGCCTGCGCCGGGCGGTCATCCGGGGGCTCAAGCCGCTCTACGCCGTGGACACGGCGGTGTTTCTGGACATCAACCAGCTCCCGCACCCGCGCTGGTTGAACGCCTTCATGCGCTTCGTCACCATCGTGATGCGCGGTGCCCATGCGCTGTCGCTGGGGTTGTTCATCGCGGCCTTGCGCGAACCGAAACGTGGTGCGCGCGTCCTGGCGGAAACCCTGCCGCCCCTGTGGCTGACCACCGCCGTCATGGAGGTGCCCGTGAAACGGTTCTTTCGCCGCCGCCGACCGTTCATCGAGGTCTTGCGCGCCATCGTGGTGGGGCGACGACCGAGCAGTTTTTCGTTTCCTTCGGGGCACAGCGCGGCGGCTTTCGCCGGGGCGGCGCTGCTGCGGCGGCAGTATCCGCGCTGGGGCTGGGCTTTCTACGGGCTGGCGGTCCTCGTGGGGTTCTCGCGCATTTACCTGGGCGCGCATTATCCCGCCGACGTGCTTACGGGGGCCGTGGGCGGCACGGTCCTGGCGGAAACCACCGGTGCCCTGTGGCACCGGCCGGCGCGCGGGGTGGCGGCGGTGGTTTACCCGGTGCTGTGCTTCCTGCGCTGGCTGGTCCGGTGACGGGCGGTCAGTGGCCTGCGGCCATGGCGTCGTTGAATCCCTGGAAGGTCTGCGCCTGCTTCTCCCGGCCACCCTCGGCGGAATCCCGCAGCGGTGCCACTTTCCCCACGCAGATTTCGGCCGCGTCGGGCTGACTCTTGATGAGACCCATCACTTCCGTGATGAACTCGTCCAGCGGCATCGCCCGGGCGTCTGTGGCCTGATGGTCGCCCATCAGCGTGGTCTGCACGTAGGGCGGCACCAGTTCGACCACTTTGACCGGCGTATCTTTGAGCTGGTAGCGCAGCGACATCGAATAGGAATGGATGGCTGCCTTCGTCGCGCAGTACGTGGGCGTCATGGCCAGCGGCAGGAACGCCAACCCGCTGGAAACGGTCATCACCGTGGCGTCGGGTTGTTTTTGCAGGTGCGGGAGCAGCGCGGCCGTCAGGCGGATGGGACCGAGCAGATTGGTGGCGATGATCGCCTCCGCGTCCGGCACGCCGCCGGACTGCGCCAGGACATTTTCGGGTTTCATGATGCCCGCGTTGTTGATGAGCACGTTCAGCGCCGGGAACTGCTCCAGTGCCTGGGCGGCGAACGCCTTGATGCTGGCGGCGTCGGTCATGTCCACGGTCAGCGACTTCATGCCGGGGTTGGCGGCGGTCGTCTCGTCGAGGGTTTGGCGGCTGCGCCCGGAGATGATGACCTGGTTGCCCAGCGCGTGAAAGGCTTCCGCGAGACCCCGGCCGATACCCGAGCCGCCGCCGGTGAGGAGAATGGTGTTGCCAGTCGTTTTCATGCAGGGACAATGACCTAAATTCCGAAGGTTACAAGTGACAAATAGTGTATTTTGTCACAATATCGCCTTCGTGGGACAAAGAGGACCGTGGCACGGAGAAATCGCTCTGCAATCCCGCCGTGCGCGCCCACTCGTTTTCGCGTAGGGTCCCGTTGACCGCATGACCGAGGAATCCACTCTCCCGCAACGCATCCTGGATGCCACCGAGGGAGTGCTGCGCCGGCACGGCGCGGAAAAAGCCAACGTCGTGGATGTGGCCCGCGCGCTGGGCATGAGCCACGCGAACATCTACCGGCATTTCCCGAGCAAAAAAGCACTGCTCGACGCCGTGGCTGCCCGCTGGCTGCACGCCGTAACCGCGCCGCTCGAAACCATCGCGGGCGACTCCACTCGCCCGGCGGGCGAACGGCTGGCGGCGTGGTTCGATTGCCTGCGCAAGCTCAAGCGCGCCAAGGTGAGCGGCGACCCGGAACTGTTCCGCGTGTATTCCAGTATCACCGAACACATGCACGAGGTCGTCGGGGAGCATGTCGCCACGTTGCTCGGACAGGTGGAGCGCATCATCGCGGACGGCACCGCAGCGGGCGAGTTCGCCCCTGGTCTGGACGCGGCGCAAACGGCGCGCGCCTTCATGCGGGCGACGACGGGGTTTCACCACCCGGCGATGGTCGTGCAGGAGCCGCCGCCCCCGGAAGCTGACGCCCGCGCGGTGATCGGGTTGCTGCTGGCGGGGCTGCGCGCGGGCTCGGCCGCTTGAAGGCAGTCAGACCCTGGCGCACCCGGCGTTCTTGTGCCCGCGCGCGAAATCTTCCTCCGCCAGGCCGCAATGGATGGCGTGCGCCACCTCGGCACCCTCTCCGGCGGCGACGATGGCCAGTTGCGTCCCGCCGCAGGCCGAGGCGTTGCCCGTCACGTAGAGCCCCGGGATGTTTGTCGCCTCGCAGAGACCCTGCCGCCGCACCGTGCCATCCCCCGCGAACGTGCAGCCGAGCGACTTCGGCAGGCCGGTCTGCTGGTGTTGGCCCGCGGAAAAGAACAACGCCTCGCGCGGTAGCGGCGGCTCGCCACCGGCGAAATGGATGCATTCCAGCTTGCCGTCCTTGCCTTGCAGCCGGGTGATCGGCGCTTCCACCACGCGCACCCCGTTGCGCCGGAGCTTTTCCAGCAGGCCAGCGGGCGCGTCGGCCGAGCCGTGCGTGCACAGCACGACATCCCGGCTCCAGGCCAGCATCTCGACGGCCAACTCCGCCCCGGCCTGATCGGTCCCGTACACGGCGAGAGGCCGGTCGCGCACCTCCCAGCCGTTGCAGATCGGGCAGACGAAAACGCTCGTGCCCCAGAGTGGCTCGATCCCGGCGAGCGGCGGCAGTTCGTCCACCACGCCGGTAGCCAGCAGCAGGCGGCGGCATTGCAGCGGCTGCGCCTCTCCCTTGACCGAGACGTGGAACCGCTCGCCGATGCGGGAGACGCCGGTCACCTCGCCGTCGCGCAACGTCACGCAGCCGTAGGCCGCGAGTTCCTCCCGGCCTAGACGCAGGAGTTCCTTGGGGTGGGTGCCGTCCCGGGTGAAGAAGCCGCCGACGTGAGGCGGCGGGTGGATGCTGGGCGTTGCGGGGTCGGTGAGTAGGGCCTGCCGGCGGGAGCGTGCGAGCACCAGCGCGGCACTCAGCCCCGACGGGCCGCCGCCGACGATGATGACCTCGTGGAAACCGGGTGGTTTGGGCGTCGTGTCAGACATCACGGGCTGTTCGTGCGAGGAAGCGGGCAGCCTCGCGTGGAGCCACCTCACTGCTGCGCACGGAGACGATTCAAGCGCAGGGCACCTGCCCAACGCAAGCCTTCCCGGTTCGGCAGACCTTCAGAACTCGTCGCTCTCGACCATCCGCTGGAACAGGCCCGGCTCGTTGCGGAGTTGCTCGAACGTGCCGTCCTGGATGATGCGCCCCTCGTCGAGCACGATGATCCGGTCGCAATCCGCCACCGTGGAGAGCCGGTGCGCGATGAACACCGCCGTCCGCCCGGGCAGGATGCGCGCAAACGCCTCCTGCACCATGCGCTCGCTGACGGTATCGAGCGCGCTCGTCGCCTCGTCGAACACGAAGTAATCCGGGTTGTGCAGCAGCGCGCGGGCAATCGCCAGCCGCTGGCGCTGGCCGCCCGACAGCCGCGCGCCACCCTCGCCAATCACGGTGTCCAGGCCCTCGGGCAAGCTCTCGATGAACCCCCAGATGCTCGCCATCTCGCAGCATTCGCGCATCCGCTCCTCCGTCGCCAGGGGGCAGACGATGTGGAGGTTTTCGCGGATGCTGGCCTGGAAGAAGTACGGGTCCTGCGGCACGACGCCGAAACGCTGGCGCACGTCCGTCGTCCGGCAGCAACGCAGGTCCTCGTGGTCGAAGCTCACGCTGCCGTGGTCCGGGTCGTACAGTCGCAGGAACATCTTGGCCAGCGTGCTCTTGCCGGAGCCGCTCGGGCCCACCAGCGCGACGCGCTGGCCGAAGGGGATCGTCAGGTTGATGCCGCGCAGCACGGGTTGGTCCGCGTTGTAACGGAAGTCCATGTTGTGGACCACCAGCGCGGCCTTTTCGGGCAGGGGCATCGCCCGCTTAGGTTCGGGCGTGGAAGAATTGGTCGTCAGCACGTCGTTGAGCCGGTTGAGGCTCGCCTGCGCTTTGCCCTGGGCCACCTTGAGCTGGAACATCAGCAGCACCGGCCCCTGGAGCACCGCGAACGCGCCCATGAACGAGAAAAGCTGCCCTTCGTCGAGGTGCCCGTTCATGTAGCGGCCAGCGGCGACGAGGATCACCAGCACGAAGCAGAAGATGCCGACCGTCTCCTGGCGCATGTTGACGTGGTGGGTCTTCACGTCGCGGTCGTAGACCTTCTGGCGCAGCACGTCGGCGCTCGCCTCGAAGGTGGCGCTCATCTTCTCCTCGATGGCGTACATCTTCACGTCGCGGTTGCCGCGGAAGATGTCCGCCACGCGCCCGACGACCTGGCCCTCGACGGCCTGGTAGTCTTCCATCAACTCGCGCAGCCGGTTGTGGCCACTGGTGGAGGTGATCACCGTCAGCACGACGGAAACGACCAGGATCAGCGTCATGCCCCAGTCCCAACCGGCCATCCAGGCCACGGCGATGACGAAGGTGCTGATGGCGTTGGGCGCGTTGATGGCCAGCGTGTGGAAAAAGCCGCTGATCTCGGTCAGGGGCGAGCCCATGACGTAGGTGAAGAGTTCGCCGCTGGAATACTTGCCGTGGAAGCGCAGGCACAGGCCGTTGATGTGCCGGAAGAAGCGTGAGCGCAGGTCCAGGAGGATGTTCTCGCGCACGTGCGTGAAGATGCGGTAGGAGCCGTACCAGGCGAACATCCGCAGGACCACGGCGGCGAAGATGTAGCCCGCCACCATCTCACCGAGCCGGAAGTACCGCGCGCCCGTGCTCAGTTCGGTGGCCTGGAGCACATCCCGCAGGAGATACCTCGGTGCGAACGCCTGGATGGCGATGGCGAGGCCCGGCAGGGCATTGAGGAAAACACAGAGCAGCAACGACCAGCGGTACTGCCAGACGTAGGGCGCAACGAGCCGCCACAGGCTGGCGGGCGGCGGCACCGCCGGGGGCGGCAGGTTGATGGAGACCGGCGCGGCAGCGGCGGGTGCGACCAGGCGGTCAGCGGCGGGAATAGCAGCGGAGACTGGCATGAAAAATCCTCAACACACACCAAGACGCAAAAAGCAGCCTCACCTATTCAAACGAAGTGGAAAATCTGACGGCGGATGCAGGTGGCGGGTGGCGGGTGGCATGAGCCAGGGTGCGGAATTTGTCTTTAATCTTTACCGTTTCGTGCGCAACAACAAACGAATGGATATTCACCATCCCGCTTCCTGCCTCTTGCATCCCCGCTGCCGACTTTCCTGATTCGGCTTGCTTGAAGAAGCGGTCGGGTCTCTCGTCAAATTCTCCGTCTCTGCTGCGCACTCCGTTTTCCGCCATGATCCACTCCGAATTTCGCTGGGCCACCGGCGTCGAATGCTCCTTCATTCCCCACCTGGGGATCGACCAGTACAAATGGACCCAGCACGACCGCTTCTGGCGGGAGGATTTCCAGCTCATCGGCCAGGATCTCGGTTGCAAGTGGCTGCGTTACGCCCTGCCCTGGCACGAGATCGAGCGTCAGCCGGGCCGGTTCGACTGGAAGTGGTTCGACGACCGCCTCGCTGCTGCCGAGGCACAGGGCATCTCGCTGCTGCTCGATCTCGTGCACTTTGGCACGCCCACCTGGCTGCCGGACGCCTTTGCGGACCCGGACTTTCCCGCCGCGCTGGAGCGGCTGGCCGCCGAGTTCGGCCCGCGCTACGCCGGCCGGGTCCGCTGCGTGTGCCCGGTCAACGAGCCGCTGATCACCTCGCTTTTCTGCGGTGACATCGGCCTGTGGCCGCCCTACGGCCGGGGGCTCAACAGCTACACGACCGTTCTTTCCCGGGTCGGCCAGGCCATCTGCCGGTCGATCAAGGTATTGCGCGACACGATGCCGGAGGTGGAAATCCTGATCTCGGATTCGCTGGAAGTCGCCGTGACCTACGAGGATTCCGGCCCCGAGACGAGCACCTTCCTGCGCGAAAGCCTGCGCGACGACGTTGCCCGCCGGATGCACCGCCGCCATGTCGTGACGGACCTCGTCCTGGGCCGCGTCCACGGCGCGCACCCGTTGCTGCCCTGGCTCCAGCGGCACGGGATGTCGGAGTACGATCTGGGATGGTTCCAGAAACATCGCCAGACGCTCGACATCATCGGACTGGATTACTACGAACACACGGAAGTCGAACTTTACACGACGCCCGAGGGCTACTACCGCCAGCGCGAACTCCGGCCGCCCGTCGGGTTGTACCGGGCGGCGCAGGATTACTGGGACAAGTACCACATCCCGCTCATGCTCACAGAGACCAGCGTGGGCGGTCACGACGGCGGCAAGATCGCGTGGCTGGAAAAGAGCGTCAACGATGTGCGCCGCCTGCGCGCGGAGGGGTTCCCCATCATCGGCTACACCTGGTGGCCGGTGATCGACCACCTCGACTGGGACGGCGCGCTGCTGCACCAGACGGGCCACATCCACCCGGTGGGCATCTACCGGCTGCAACGTGGCCCCGGCGGACGGCTGGAGCGGCATCCCACCGGCTTGCGTGACGCCTACCGGGCGCTCATCCAGGGCGGCGACGCTGCGGCGGGCACCCTCGTGGAGAGCGACGCCCAGCGCGAACGCCGCGAGGCCCGGGCCGCCGCGCGGGTGGCCGGGCAGGTGCGGCTGGGCTGGCCGGTGGTGGCATTCGGCCCTGCGCCGCGCCATTTCCAGCTACCCGACCGTCCGGAACTGATCTTCCAGCAGCTCAACCGGCGGCACAAGGTGCTCTACGTCGAAGCGCCGCATTACAGTGAGGCCGAAGAGCAGCCGCGCTCCGGGCTGCACTTCTACCCGCTGTATCCGAACCTCTTCAACCTGAGCCTCCACCTACCCGCCGCGTTGGCGGGGGACGCCCAGGCCGCCGCGCGTGAGTGCCGCCGCCTGCTGGCGGAAGCCCTGGCCGCGCCCCCTCTGGCCGGGCAGTTTGATCGGGCGGTGGAGTGGGTGGTCGGCGGCGGTGCCGCCGGAATGTACGAGGGGCTGACCGACGCTCGCGCCACGGTGTACGACGCCTGGGACCGCCCGCTGGAGGCCGACCTGCTCGCGCGGGCCGGGAGCGTGTTCACGGCCAGCCACGGTATGCAGACGCTCGCGCTCGCGGCCCGGCCGGATCATCCCGCCCGCTACCGGCCAGACGGCGTGAACCCCCGCGAGTTCGGCCGCACGGGCGGGCGGCGCGTGGCGGTGCCCAACGACATCCACTTCGTGCCCCGGCCCGTGCTGGGCTACGCCGGTGCAATCGACGAGCGGCTCGACTACGACCTGATCCTCGCGCTGGCCGAAGCAGACCCGAACTGGAGCATCGTGATGGTCGGCCCTGTGGAACGGATCGACCCCGAGCGGCTGCCGCGCTCCAAGAACCTCTTCTGGATCGGCCGCCGCCCTTACGGCGAGATGCCCGACTACTTCTTCGGCTTCCAGGCGTGCATCGCGCCGTTCCTGGTCAACGACGCCACGAAGCTGCACCGTCCGCGCAAATTGGGTGAGTACCTCATGGCGGGCCGGCCCGTGGTGTGCACGGACCTGCCCGAAGCCTCCGCGCCGGATTACGACGGCCTGATCCACGTCGGCCGGACACGCGAGGAGTTCATCGCCGCCTGCCGCGCCGCTGTGACCGCGCCGGATGCCAGCGCGATCCAGCGCGGACGCCGCCTGCTGGCAGGCCAGTCGTGGAAGAAGCTCGCCGCCGCGATGGAGGCGGACATCGACGCGGCGCTAGGCTGAAGCGGCTGCTGGTGCCGCCGGGTGGACTGGTGCCAACGCCGGGAGCAGCACCTTGGAACGAAAAATCTTCGCCCCCTCCGCCCGGAACACGGCCTCGGCTTCGGGCGGGTAAAAGTGGCTGCGGCGACGGGGGTTGAAATCCAGCAGCAGTCGGCCTGTCGGCTTGAGCAGCCGCGAGCGCACGTCGTCGATGAAGAAACTCCACTCCGGCCCACCCCATTGTGCCCATTCCTCGTTGCCCAGCGGCCGGATCTTCTGGAAGCAGATGCAGTGAGCGGTGATGAGGTCGAACCGCTCGCCGAGTTCGGGCAAGGGAGTCATTGGCTCGATCCGCGAGATCACGCGCTGGACCCCCAGGAGCGCCGTCGTTTCGCGGTAGAGCGGCACGTCGTCCACGTCCAACCCCAAGACCTCGTGTCCCAGGCACTGGTTGACAAAAAGAAAGTATCCCGCGCCGCAGCCGAGGTCGAGGATGCGCAACGGCTGCGCGCGGTCCAACCCCAGATCCTGCGCGCGTTCCACGTTGACCTTGATCCAGTAGTTCGCGTCCGAGAACTTGTCCGAGTTGCGGGTTTCGTCCCCGGCCTGCGCGCCGTCGTACCGGCGTTGCAGGTCGGCCCAGACGGGCGGGTCCAGCCGCGCAAACATCGCCCGGGTGTCCACCGGGTGCAGCCGCCGGCGGGCGTGTTCGACGATGCTGCGGACGGAGTCGAGGCTGAAAGCCTTCTGGAGTTTGCGCGCGAAATGCATGGGGCGGCGGATGAGCCGATGACCGCTACTCCAATTTCCCGGGGAAATAAAGAAAAACGCTACAGAACCGGCAGGAGAACATCCCGGGTGGGCGTCCACCCGGCGCGGCTCCGCCCGTCAACGTTCGACCTGTTCGTGCAGGTGCATCATGGCAAAGATCACGCTGTAGGATAGGAGCAGGAACAGGAACATCATGGTCAGATAAACCTGAATGTCGGCCGGCGAATGCTTCAGGCGTTCGGAAAAGTCGGCGAGGATGCCGAAGGGATGGTGCAGCACGTCCCAACTGTTCCAACGCTGGAAGCGGCCCAGGAAGGTGCCGAAACTCGTCGCCGCGAACATCACCAGCACGAACAGCCAACTAGCCGCGCGCCCGAGCCGATTGCCGACGATCTCCTGCATCAGGTAGAGCGAACAGAAGCCCAGGCACAGCCCGACCCAGGCGAAGGACGCGATGCTGATGATGTCCAACCAGACGAGGGGCTGCATTTCCTGGCGCAGGTGGATGAAATCCGTCGTGATGTAGGGCGCGTTGGGGAAAAAGAAAAACCACGACAGCGCGCAGATGCTGAAGAGCAGGTTGCGGCGCGTGCGGCTGGTGTGCATCCGGTACGCGGCGTATGCCAGGGGCAGGGGAACCCACGCGAGCACGAGGTTCCACAGGAGGAACGAGCGGGTCCATTCCCCGGCGTAGTGCCGCCGCACGACGATCATGACCGCGCAGCACGCCGAAGCGAAAAGCAGCGCGGCAAAGATATGCAGGGCGCGCCGGGGGATCAGGCGCGGGTGAAAGCGCGCCGCCCGCAAAAGGCCCGCCGCCATGGTGGGCGGCACGGCCATCGTTTCGGCGAGTGAAGGCGGGTTGATGGGAGTTTCCATGCGAAAATGGGGCACCGGGCCGACAACTGTCGATCACCCGCGACCCGTGGCCACGCCGCTGCCGCTTTTATTCGAGCGTGACGGTCGTGCCGAGCGGATACCGCCCGCATTCGGGCCCGTAGAGTGTCAGGCCGTTGGCGGCGGGCATGTTGGCGGGCACCTCGCAACGCAGGCGCAGGTGCCCGTCCTCGCCGGCCGTGCGCACGCGGTCCAGCCGTTCGCCTTCCACCACGATCTCCGAGGGGTAGCCGAACGCCCCGACGCCGCCGCGCAGGTAGCTCAGCACGCCGCGCGCGTCGTGCGGATGGTCGGGCAGCGCGCAGGTGTGCACCAGCACGCCGTTGAGCAGGATGCGCAGGGTGGAGGGAAACAGGTCCAGGCTGGTCTGCGGGGTGTCCTCCCGGCGGCTGGAAGCCTCCGCGCGCACCCGCAGCCGCCGCACCTCCGGCCACACGCTGCCCCCGGTGGGCAGCGCCCACTCGAAGAAACCCGTCCCGCCGCCGTAACAGCGGTCGGCCGCGCGGGCGTCCTCCCGCGTGGAACAGGGACCGGTCCATCGCGCCTGTGACCAATCACCCGGCGCGGCGTGCAGGATCGTCCGGGCCTCCCCTCCCTGCGCGACCGCGGGCGGGTAGCCGCCAGTGACGAGGTACTCGACGTAATTCTCCGCCACGGCGGAGCCATCGCGCGGATCGACGGCCCGCACGGTCAACCGGCAGAGCATCGTTTCCGTCGGCAGCGTGAATTCCACCGCCATCGCCGGGACCACCCGCCGCTGCGGGAACGGGATCGGCCCGCCGCCGTGCGCGAGGTCCGGGTGCCGCCGCCCCCGGGCATCCAGTCCGCCGACGCGCCATTGCAGGATCACGCCCTGCGGAAAATCCTCCGAGCCGTAGTGCGAGGAGCTGACCTCCACCCGCACGCGCTCGCCCGGAGCCGCCCGGCGCACCGGTGCGGCGTCGATGGGCAACACGTCCGGCGCGTTGATGAGCCGCGGATCGTAGCCGAATTCCTTGGGCGTGCGGTCGTAGTTCAGGAAGCCGTTGTATTCCCACTCCACGTCGTGCAACTGCGTGAACACGTAGGCGGACATCTTGGGCTGGCGGCGCAGTTCGTTGGTCAGGAATTTGAAGCTCCAGGACACGTCGCGGTCGCCGTCGAGCGCGCCGATGCCGCCGTATTCGCTGGTGATCAACGGTGCGCTGCTCTGCTCGAAACCGGGCAGGTAGTTGAAGCGCGAACCCGCGTAGGTATCACGCGCAACCTTGTCGATGTGCGCGCGCGCCTTGTCGTAGTCGTTGATGTAGAAGTGCCACGAGTTAATGTCGGTCTCGGTGTGCTGGTAGTATTCCAGGTGGTCCCAGTAGACGACGCTCATATCCTCGATGAGCCGCGTCGGATCGAGCGCCTTGGCCGCCTGCCACATCTGCTGCACCCACTTGTGCGCGCTCTCGTTGTGGATCTTGAAGGGGGCGGGCCCCTGCGTGGCGGGGTCCTGCCCCTGGCCGCCGTCCTGCCCCGTGGCCGCCGCCGGGGGTGGTTCTTCCTTGGGTTGGTCGGCGGCCGCGCCGGTTTCCTCGCGCGCCTTGAGGTTGAACTCCTCCAGCCACTTCATCAGCTCCACCTGGCCGCCGAACCCCCACGTCTCGTTGAACATGCACCACGCGATGATCGACGGATGGTTGAAATCCCGCTCGACCGCCGCGCGCATCATCGTCTCGAACCGCGCGCGGCCCAGCGGGGTATCGCCGCCTTCCCCAAAATTGGGAAAGTCCGTCATCAGCAGCATCCCCAGCGTGTCCGCGTAGTGGAGCAGCAGCGGGTCGTCGATCTTGATATGGACCCGCAGGAAATCAAATCCGGCCTTTTTGGCGAAGGCGATGTCCTCGCGCAGCGTGCGCGCATCGCCCGCCGTGTACACGCCTTCCGGGTAGAACGATTGGTGCAGCGCGCCGCGCAGGTAGAGCGCGCGGTCGTTCAGGCACAGGGCCGCCGGGCCACCGTCCGTGCTGGGACGCGCGCTGATCTTGCGCAAGCCGAAGTACGTGCGGACCTCGTCCAACGTTTGCCCATCGCGGCGCAGGCGCAGGTCTGCGTGGTACAACTCTGGGTGATGGTGGTCCCACAGCACGAGCGGCTGCACGGACACCGTGGCGCGCGCGACGCCGTCGCGGACCACGCACGCGCGCTGGATGGGTGCCGCGCCGCCGGGCGGGTGGATGACGATCTCCAGTTCGTCGCGGTCCGAGGCGCTGGGGCAGGGGACCAGGAACGTGGCCGTGCCCGCGTCGATGTCCGGGGTGATGCGAAACGGGCCGACGTGGCTCTCGTGACGTGGTTCGACAAACACGGTCTGCCAGATCCCGCTGGTCGTCGTGTACCAGCCCCACTGTTTGCCCACGGGTTGCTGGGCGTTGTCCATGGGGTCTTCCACGCGCAGGACGAGCGTGCCGCAGCCATCCGCGTCGAGGTGGTCCGTCAGGTCGAACTCGAAGGGGGTGTAGCCGCCTTCGTGGCGGCCCAACGGCTGGCCGTTGCACCAGCCTTCCGTGAAGAAATCCGCTGCCCCAACCGTCAGAATGACCCGCTTGCCGCTCCACGCGGGATCGTCGCGCGGGACGCGGACGGTGCGCCGGTACCAGCCGATCTCGTACCGGGGCGCGACGCGGTGGTTCGTGCGGTCCACCGTGGTGGGATCGCGGAAGATGCGCGTGGCGTAGTAATGGTCGCTGCCCGCCGCGTCACCCTCACCCCAGGCGGCGAGGGATTCCCAGCAAAACGGCACCAGGATTTGCTCGGTGAAGGGCGCGGCGTTGGCGGGGCCGAACCAGCCTTCCTCCAGGCCGCGCCGGTCGCCGTCGAAGCAAAACTCCCAGGGGCCGTTGAGGTTGAGCCAGTCCACGCCTTCAATCCGGCCGCGCTGGCGGTCGGGGCGCGGATATTCGGGGCGGGGAAGGTCAGGATCGATCGACATGGCGGAAGGCGGACGCTGCCACGGTTGGGCGCGCCTTTCAAATCCTTCGGGCCAACGGTGC
>CAXTVY010000100.1:0-14545 GCA_964247665.1 uncultured Chthoniobacterales bacterium
GCGATGCACTGATCGGCACCGGGCCGCCAGCTGCGGCGGTTCGGCCGGTAGCGTTCCCGCTGCCCCAAGGCCAGCCTATCCACGACGCGCAACGGCTCGAAAGCCGTTACATCTTATTGCATCCTTTTTCCCGGGGAGCGGCCAAGTCGCTGACGGTGTCGCGGGTGCAGGCGCTCTGTGCCGAATTATCTCCGGTTCAGATGATCGTCGTTGGCCGTTGGCTAGGAGCAAATTTCACGCTGCCAGCCAATGGCTTGAACCTTCTGAACCACACGTCGTTGCCGCAGTTGATTGCGCTGGTCGAACACGCCAGTTTTGTGATCAGCGTTGACAGTGGACCAGTTCATCTGGCCGCTGCGCTGAACAAACCGTTGGTGGCAATCCACACCTGGAGCGACCCCCGACGCGTCGGCCCTTATCTGCCGACGGCCTGGGTGCTGAAAAACGGAAAACTGATTCAGGTCGCGGATTTGGGCACCCTCGCCGACTCGTTCTTCACACAACCGTCGCGGGAAGTGTTGCCACATCCGCAGATGTCAGCCATCTGTCGGCTGGCTACTTCACCTTCAGGTTCTTTCGCATGAACGTCGGCACGTCCAAGTCTTCACCGTCGATGATCGTTGGTTCGCTCTTGTCGAAGCGGCCACGCACCGTGGTGTCGGAGCCCGTCATGTCAGCGCCGGTTCGCGCTGCCGGTGCCACCGGTGCCGCCGATACGGGGGCGGAACCGCCCAGAGCCGCAACCGGAAGGGGAGGGGGAGACGAGGTGACCGCGCGCGACGCAACGTAGGCAGCGTTCTCGGGCGGTGGCTGCGAAGCAACCTGGCCCGTGGCCCGCACGCCCATGGAACTGATCAGGGTAACTCCCAAGCGGCCTTCGAGCTTCGGGTCCACCGCTGCGCCGAAAAGGAGTTGCGTGTTGTTGCCGATGTGTTGGCCAAGCTCCTCCATGACGTGCTGCACTTCGGAGAGCGTCATGTCATGCCCGCCGACGATGTTCACCAACACATTGGCGGCGTGGCTCAAGAGCGAACCCCGGTCCATGAGCGGATTCTTCAGGGCATGATTGAGGGCATCGCGGCCACGCTGTTTGCCGCCTGCCTCCCCGTAGCCGAACAGGCAGCGGGAATCGTGGCTGCGCAGAGCGCTGAGAAGATCATCGAACCCGAGGTGGATCAAACCGCGGCGGTTGATCAGGTCGATGATGGCGCGCACGCTCTGGCTGATGATTTGATCCGCACCGGCGAACGCCTCGTGGATGCCCGCTTCCGGCAGGATGAGTTCACCCATGCGGTCGTTCTCGAAACACATCACGGCATCAGCATACTGCTGGATGGCCTTGAGTGCTTCCTGAGCTTGCTGCGAACGCCGCCGGCCCTCGAAGGAAAAAGGGAGCGTGGCACAGACGAGCACTAGAGAGTTTTGTTCCCGAGCCGATTTCACGATGAGGGGCGCGGCACCAGAGCCCGTGCCACCACCGAGTCCGGTGCAAACGATCACCAGCGGGACGTTCGCCAACACGGCGCGGACCTCGTCAATCGCTTCTTCCGCGGCCGAGTAACCAAGCTCCGGGTCACCTCCCGCACCCAGTCCGCGCGTGATGTGGCGGCCGAGCTGGATTTTCTGGGTGGCCACTGAACCTGCGAGTGCCTGTACATCCGTGTTGCAGGCAACGAGGTCCACGTTGATGGATCCTTCCAAGACGAGGCGGTCGAGCGCGTTCGATCCTGCTCCCCCAACGCCGATGACCTTGATGCGGAACTCCGACTCGATGGCTTGGGACACATGGCCCTTGTGACTCGTAATCTCGTTCATGGCAGGTGTGGGTCAGACGTTGGTGGTCCAACAGGGGTTGATAAAGAGGCGAGAGCGTAAACGTCGGAAAGTGTTTACTTTTTGCCGCGTCCAAACAAGCGGGTTTTAAAACGGGACCAGGCGGAGGGTTCGGGACGCTCCATCTGAGCGAATTGAGCATACTTAATCAGGCCGAGTGCGGTGGAAAGCTGCGGATTGGCCAGCGCAGAGGTGATTCCCTGCAAGGGAGGCGGCTGGGCAGGCTGCACGGGCAAACCCAGGACCTCCTCCGCCAGATGGTTGATACCGTGGATGAGGCTGCAGCCGCCCGTCAGAACCGCGCCTGCGCCGAGGTACCGCAGAAACGGTTCGGCTTCGAGTTGCCGCTTGAGCAGTTCGAAAGCTTCGCGCATCCGGAAATGGACAATACTGTTGAGGGTTTCCCGCTCGATTTCTCTGCCCGCGAAACCTTGCTCGGGCGGCAGGTACAAAGTTTCGCCGGGCAGGCAGTTGCCCAAAACCGCGCTGCCTTCGTCAATCTTCAGGCGCTCGGCCCGGCCGATGGGAATGCGCAGACCCATCGAAATATCGTTCGTCAGATGATCTCCGCCGATGGCCAGCACACCACTTTGCTTGATCGCTCCTTCCACGTAGACCACGTAATCCATCGTGCCCCCGCCGATATCTACGACGAGCACCCCGAGGTTTTTCTGGTTCTGGCTGACGACGACCTGAGCACTGGCCAGCGAGTTCAACACGACATCTTCGACTTCGAGCGGCACTTCTTTGACGCAGCGGATGGTGTTCTGCACGCGCGTCCGGATGCCGTGCACGATATGATAATCCGCCTCTAGCTTGTTACCCAACATCCCGACCGGCGTGAGCACGCCGTCCTGCCCGTCCACGTAATAATGCTGGATGATGGCGTGCAGGAACGCATTCTGGGAGGGAATGTTCACATCCCGGGCGTTGCGCTTGACCTCTTCGAGATCTTCGTCGTCGATTTCGTCCCGATCCTCGGGCAACTGGACGACTCCGCGATTGTTGAAGCTCACGATGTGGCCGCCTGTAATCCCCACGTACACGCTGCGGATGCTAACATCGCTCTTTTGCTCCGCCTCGGCAACCGCGTCGCGCACGCACTTATGCACGCTTTCCAAGTGCACGATCTCTCCCTTGCGCACGCCGAGCGTCGGGGCTTGGCCCACCCCGAGCACTTTCAGTGATCCATCGGGGCGAATGTCCGCCACCGCCACGCAGACCTTCGACGTGCCGATTTCCATTCCGACCGCGATGTTCTCTTTGCTCATGGCGTCTGTAACATCCCTCAATGAGGCGACCTGCTCAATGGCGACTGTGGTCCGGCATGGCTGGCGGGAATTAGTGCGTCGGTTGGAGAAATGGTTGGTCCTTCAGCGGCTTCACTTTCACGTGCCCGTGCTCCTCCAATGAAGACTTTGCGCGCGTTTTGTCCTTCATCTTCTCCGGACTTTTCTGTTTCTCTTTGCCTTTCGCTTTTGATTTATCCTTTGCCGGGGTGCCAGCGTTGCCGGGCGTGGGAGAGGCCATCGTGATCACCGGGGCCAACGTGGGCTTGTCGGTTGCCACGGCGTCGACCATCAGGGTCACGGGGACGTTTCGCTGCACCAAGAGATTGATCGTTTGTGGCCGCTGGGCGTGCTGATCGAGCGCTTGTAGATAGACATCCAGCCGTTTGAGTTGGCGGTCCATCTCGTCCAGACCGAAAAGCACCTGCAAGCCGTTCCGGTCAGTCACGACGAGGCCGAAGTGTTTGGCGAGGTCAATTTCCTCGATCTGAAAGCGGGCCGTGTTCGACGATTCCTGTTGCGCACGAAGCAGGTCGAGCGATGCCTTGAGTTCCTCGCCTCCGGCCTCCTTGCCTTCCACGAAAGGGTTTTCGGTGTAGTTACGGATGATCGGCAAGAAGCGGTCCTGCGGGTTGAGCTTCTTCGGCCGCATCAGCACGCCGTTCACATCGACCAGCCAAGCTAGGTTCGATGTGACCAGCGCGTCCCGGGCCACCGAGTTGCTGGGCGGGGCGATCCATGCGACCGGCTTGCGCTCGCTCACCTGGATCGCCACACGATTGGGTAATTGCCGGGAGACGAGCACTTTCTCGACCTGCGGGATGGAAGCCACCCGGGCCTGCGCCTTGGCCAGATCGACGTGAAAAATGTTCGCACCTTTGTGCAGGTCAGCCGCTTCCAAAATGTCTGCCGGGTTGAGGACCCCGTCCGTTTCCACGTCCAAATTGGAAATATTGTACTGTGGATTTTGCAGGATGGTATGAGTGATGAGACGCGAGATCCCGACGTATGCACCCGCCGACACCGCGGCGGCGATGAAGAGCTTGGCGGTCAGTCCAAACCACCAGCGCTTGCGCAGCCGGTCCGCCTCGCTGGTGCGGACGCCGGTTTCGAGCAGGTGCTGGTGCCGACGCTTCTTGGCGGACGTGCGGCGCACATTGGCAGGGCGGCCAGCGGTTGATGGAGAGGATGCAGCCATATAGCTCCATCAAAATTCGCAGCGTCGGGCATCATTGCCCGGCGCTGCTATGTTAATCCACGTTTGGGTAACGTCGGCAAGCTCTCGGCGAATTGATAAGGGCGAGGATATTAACATGTATTCACAAGATGCTCACAACGCTGATACCAGGGATGTTAGTTTTTTGTTCCAGCGACACATTCTGCTGCAACAGCTCCATCGATTCGCCATGTTTCGTCAGGCGACACGTCTATGGGCGAGTCATCAGGGTTAGAATACTTTCTACCATCGCTAGATTCAATCAAATGCTGCGAGTTATTGTGGTTTAAACAAATATTTTGTTGATCGTAGAGACGGAGTTGCTGCCCGGCACTTGCGTGTGCAAATCCTGCGAAATCGCAGTGAAAGCATTTCACGGCTCTGGCTACCTATCATCGGCGCGGGCCGCGCAGAAGTTCGCCGAACAAACAGGGTTCTCGTCGTTGCTGGTACGGATGAATTCAAGCCGCTCGGGCACGGCGATCTTCGTCCCGAGTGCCAAATGCTGACGCGAGTGACGCGCATCATTTTATCCGCACTCTTTTGCCTAGTGCAGTTTTGGGTGGGCTAACTGATCCTGTCCGACAATCTGCACCTCTGTCTCCATCACCACCCCCCGCTGATCAAGCGCCGCCTTCTTGATGATCTCGATCAACGCAAGCACATCGTCCGCCGACGCTTTCCCGCCGTCGTTGACGATGAAGTTCCCGTGGACTTCCGACATCCGCGCCGCGCCAACGTGGACGTTCTTCAAGCCGAGTTCCTGGACCAACCGTCCCGCCGGGCAATCCTTGGACGGATTCTTGAAGATGCAACCGGCACTCGCAGCAATCGGTTGGCTCGCCTTCCGCTTGGCGGAAGAACGGCTCAACAACTCCTTGATGGCTTCCCCCGTACTCGGAACTCCTTTGAGCGTGGCGCTCAAGACAAACTCTTGCCGGAGGCTGGGCACGCTGCGATAGCGAACCTCTAACTCCGCTGGCAATGCCTCGCGGATCGTCCCGGTCCGGTCGAGCAGGCGAAGCTGCGTCACCTGATCGAACGATTCCACGCCCATGGCTCCGGCGTTCATGCGCAGACTTCCCCCGAGCGCTCCCGGGATCCCATCCATCCATTCAAATCCTCCGATCCCGGCCACCGCAGCTGCACCGCTGAGCCGCTTCAATCCTACCGCCGCGCCCGCCGTGATCTCGCACGTGGAAGGATGGACGTTCAAAGCCGCAAATTCTCCCTTGTTCGGATGGATCACCAAACCGTCGATCCCGCCGTCGCGCACCAGCAGATTAGACCCGCGCCCGACGACGAAGATGGGCAGCTTTCTCTCGTCGGCATAGCGGACGAGGCGGGCAAAGGCAGCTTCGGTGGTCGGTTCTACCCAGAATTTGGCCGGTCCTCCGACGCGCAAGGTCGTGTGCGCGGACATGGGCTCGTAAAGAGACGCCTCGCCCTCACTTTGAAGTAGATTCTGAATTTCCTCCAAGATCACAATTTCGCGGACCAGTTGTCTGGCGACTTCGTGAATGTTACCTGCACCTAGGCTCACCAACAGGTCGCCTGGTTTCAAAAGAGAGCCGATCCGGGCGGCTACCCGGCCGAAATCCGGCTCGTAGAACGCTTTGCCTGCCTGGTGTTCCGCGATGGCATCAACGATCAACTGTCCACTGACACCTTCAATCGCCCGTTCGCTGGCGGCGTAAATCCCGGTCACGAAAACCACGTCCGCGTGGTCAAACGCCGCGCCGAACTGTTTGCCCAGGGCTTGCGTGCGCGTGTAGCGGTGAGGTTGGAACACGGTGACGATGCGTCCCGGATGCCCAGCCCTTGCCGTCTCGATGGTCGCGCGGATTTCACTCGGATGATGGGCGTAATCATCGACCACCGAAAACCCGGGTCCGCGGTGTTTGAACTCAAAGCGACGACTCGCGCCACGAAAGCTGGTCAGCGCCGCGACAACCTTTGAAAATTCGACCCCAAGCTCGCACGCCAAGGCGATGACACTCGTCGCGTTGCTGACGTTATGACGGCCGGGGACGTTGAGGGTCGCCGTCCCCAACAACGCACCGCGGCGATACACCTCAAATTGCGATTGGAAGTTTTCGGTTCGCGGCAGATCATAGCGGTAATCCGCCTGACGATCCGCACCGAAGGAGATGCCCCCGGCGCGGCCTTCGCACAAACGGCGGGTGTTGGCATCGTCGATGCAGTAAAAGAAGCTGCCAGCGGTCTGGTCGAGCAAACGACGGAAGACCGTCTCAATGGCGGACAGGTCCGCGTAGTAGTCGAGATGCTCTTCCTCAATGTTTAGCACGATTGTGTGCTCGGGTTCGAAGAGAGCGATGGTCCCGTCGCTCTCATCCCCTTCGGCCACGAAGAACTCTCCCTCGGGATCCCAATGCGCGTTGGTACCCAAGATCGGAATTTCTGCGCCCACGTAGTGACATGGGTGCAAACCGCCTGCCCGCAGCACATGCGCCGCCATTGAGCTGGTGGTGGTTTTTCCGTGCATTCCCGCCACGATGATCCCGCGTCGCATGGACATGATTCCCGCCAGCGCTTCCGCTCGCCGAAGCAGGGTTTTCCCGAGACGCAATGCTTCGTCGTAAGCGGGATTCCCAACTTTCACCGCTGACGAGTAGATCACAATTGCCGCATCACGCACCACCTGCGCTTCGTGCGGACAATGGAATTTAAGACCGGCGGTTTGCAGGCGTTTCACCTCGCCCGAATCCACCTTGTCCGAACCGCTCACATGATGACCCAACGCAAGCAGCAATCCGGCGAGGCCGCTCATGCCCGAACCCGCCACCCCAATGAGGTGAATCCGCTGCGGTTGTTCCGAAGTCAGCAGTTGAACGGCGTTGGGATGGCTTTTCATCCGTGACTGTCTTTTTCCAGTATTTCGACGAGGCAGGTGGCGGCATCCGCTGGAGCCAGCGACCGGGCGGCCTCTATCATGGCACCTAACTTGCCGGGCGTGCGCATGATCTCCATGATGCGACTGGCCAAGGCATCACCAACGGCTTCCTCTTCGTCGAGCATCATCGCAGCGCCCGCATCCGCGAAGATCCTGGCATTGAAAGTTTGATGATCCTCCGCCGCAAAAGGGTAAGGGATCAACAGGCTGGGGAGGCCAAAAAATGCCAGTTCGCTCAGGCTCGCCGCCCCTGAACGCGCCACGGCAAAATCTGCCGCCGCATAGGCGTCCTGCATCTGATGATGGAACGCGGCTACGTAAGCGGGAACCCCTGCCGCTTCATACGCTTGCCGGATGGATGCTTCCTCATCCTGTCCCGTCAGGTGAATGACTTGAAAAACATCTCTCCAGGCGGGCAGCGCGCGCATGATGGCTTGGTTGATCCCATGCGCTCCTTGGCTGCCGCCCATGACGAGGATGGTTTTCATCCCACCGTCGGCTTGCAAACCGAAAATCTTCAAGGCTGCCGCTTTGCCCGGAGGGTGGCGCAGACTGGCGCGAATCGGAGTTCCCGTGACCTCACAGCGGTTTTTCGGAAAGTATTTCGCGCATTCTTTGAAGCCAAGCAGCACCATTTTGGCGAGTCGGGCGTTGAGCCGATTTGCTTTTCCGGGAATGGCGTTTGACTCGTGAATATACGTCGGAATTCTTGCCAGGCATCCAGCGAGCATCGGTCCCGTGGAGGTGAACCCCCCCATGCCGAGGATGGCATCGGGCTGGAAATCCCGGTAGAAACGCCGGCATTGCGTGATGCTGGCACCGAAACCACGCACGAAACTGACCATGGAAGGAGAAAAAATGCGTGGCAGGCCGATAGATGCCAGCTTTTCGAAGCGATACTTCTCTTTGTGGTCCCGCACTGCCAGCGCGTCTATTTCCTTCTCCGAGATGAAGATAAGCACTTGATGCTTACGCTCCCGCAGCACTTCGGCGACCGCCAAACCCGGAAACAGATGGCCGCCGGTCCCGCCGCATGCGATGGCAACATTCATGGTGGTGCGTGGATGGAATGGGTTGCCCGGCCGAAACGCCGAAGGTGTAATCGCGCTGACTTTCGGTTGCAAGCCGCATGTTTGCAACCTCGGCTGGGACGACGCCCGGGCAACCCGGCCAAGGATTGCTGACCGGGGCAGCCACCCGGCAACACCGCTGCCTCGATCAATGAAAACTCCCCTCCGGGGCGGCGTTCCGCAGCCATCAACGCCGCTGCGGTCCCTCCCTTAGATTCTCGGCGTGGCCCGCGCGCGAAGCTTGGCTGCGTGCGCAACCTGACCTGCCTCAAGCGGGTTCCCCTGCCGGTAGATGTTCAAAAGCACGCCAACAAACAGTAAACAGAGGCAAAGATTTGACCCGCCTGAACTGATGAAGGGCAAAGGCATCCCCTTGTTCGGCAGGAGTGCCGTGGTCATGCCGATGTTCACGCAGGCTTGCAGCGCAATGTTGATGACGAGACCAAATCCGAGGAGCGTGCCGAAACGGTCTTTCGCCTGGAGAGCAATCAAAACTCCGCACAACGTGAGCAGCAGGAAGGCAGACACGATCAGCAAAGTAACGAGACCCAACTCTTCGCCGATGATGGGAAAAATAAAA
The DNA here is from genome assembly GCA_964247665.1 of uncultured Chthoniobacterales bacterium. Lineage (GTDB taxonomy): Bacteria > Verrucomicrobiota > Verrucomicrobiia > Chthoniobacterales > SZAS-18 > CAHJWO01. Next base: position 8,903 of record CAXTVY010000100.1, read on the forward strand.
TCGGTGTGCGCATAAGGAAGGTACTGCCTTTTCTCGCGGCTTTCTCCCAATCCGAGGCCGGAGAGACCTCCGGAGCCGAACGCGATAAGCGCTTGCCACTGCTGCATTCCCGCACCGTCTTTGTGTTGTTCGAGGTTGAGAAAAGCCACCAAACGCGCATTCCGCTCGTTCATGTGCGTGGCGATGTACAACATCCCCGCAACGCCAACCACCGCCAGCAACGCCATGTAAAGCGGATTGCTGCCGGCCACGAACATCACGGTGATCATCGTGGCTCCGATCAGCATCGTGGTGCCAAGGTCTTCTTCGCGCACGATCAACAACATGAGCACTCCGATCAACATCATCGGAAGTACAAACCCGTGCAAAAAATGGCTGCTGCGCGGCTCGTAGCGGGTGAACCACCATGCCAACGCAACGATGCCAGCGAATTTTGCGAGTTCGCTGGGTTGGAAGACGATTGGGCCGAGCTTCACCCAGCGCGACGAACCGTTTAAACGCAATCCGATGTGAGGCACGAAACACAACGCCAACAGAGCGGCCGCCAGTAAAAACAAAGGCAACCAGGCTTTCGCCCAAAGATGGTAGTCGATCAGCGCCGCCGCAGTGCACGCGACCATGCCAATTACCAACCAGGCACCCTGGCGCTTTAGGAAATAATATGCGTCGCCGTGGGCATCGCGTGCATAGGCGCTCGTGCTAAAGAGCATCACGAGTCCGATGCTGACGAGCGCCGCCACGCAGACAACCAGGATAAAAGCGCTGTTTTTGCTCACAGATCGCGGGATTAACGGAAGTTTAACCCTCTTTTGTTTTGCCCACGGCGGACCCAGGAATTCTCAACTTCTGGCCGGGCTTCAGTTTTTTGGGGTCGTCGATGTGGTTGAGCCGGATCAATGAGTCATAGCTGACTTTCAGTTTCTGCGCGATCACGAACGGACTTTCCCCTTTGCCGACCGTGTAAGTCCTCCCAGAATCGGCCGGGACGCGGGTGGCTTTCGAGGAGGTAGCCGATGCGGATTGACTCCCGCCCGTACCCGTCAGGGGGAGATCGTTCACACGTTCCGAGTTTGCCGCAGCACGACCCGGCGTGTCGCCGGCGGGATCAGGTGACCTGTCGGGCAGCTTCAAAGATTGGCCGGGACGCAAGCTGCTCATGGCAGTGTGCGCGCCGTTGGCGGCGATCAGCGCCTCGACGGTGACGCCATTCTCGTTCGCAATCCGCAGCAAAGTTTCACCGGGTTGTACGACGTGCACGGGCAATTTTCCAGCGGGCACGAGCGGCTCCACGTGCGGGACCGGTTTGGTCGTCGGGACGAGGGAATCTTCGGCTTCCAGTGCACCTGCCGTGCTGTTGTTCGGATCATGTACCAGCCGGTCCGCGTTGTGTTCTTTGATCAGGCTGAACGCGAGGATTCCACCGATGGCGACCAGGTGCAGGAGCAACATCACGAGGATGGCTCGTGACAACCGCATGTTCGGCTCGCTGTCTACTTCGGCTTCTGCGTCTCCCGCGACCGCCCGCGACCGGGGTACTCGTCGGCTGGTCACGCGTAATTTGACTCTGGGTGTGGTGGGTACCGCTGGCATAGGGACGTATGAGGGTAAGTGAATCGATTTCTGTCGCCTGACGAGACCCGACCTTTACGAGGCCGGCTGCAGGTCCTGTACCAGCGCCCGAAATTGGTTGCCGCGGTCCGCGTAGCTTTTGAACATGTCGAAGGAGCTGGTTCCAGGCGAAAACAGCACGACCTCACCCGGCTGGGCGATGGACCACGCCACTTGCACGGCATCGTTCAAACTGGCGACGGGCTCGCAAGGAACGTGGTCGCTCCACACTTCAATGATCCGCTGTGCCATCTCGCCGATGAGCACTGCCCAACGTACCCGTTGTCCGACCAGTTCGGAGATCGTGTCGAACTCGAAGCCTTTGTCCTTGCCGCCGGCGATCAGGATGACCGGGCGGGTCTCGGATAGCAAGGCTTTTTCCAGGGCATCGAGATTGGTTGCCTTGCTGTCGTTGACGTAAAGCACGCCGTCGAGTTCCCGCACGATTTCGCACCGGTGCGGCTGCGGCCGGTACGAGCGGAGTGCTGGCCCCATTTGCGCCGGGGTCAACCCGCGCGCCAGCCCGATGCCGAGCGCCGCCATCAGGTTTTCGGTGTTGTGCTTGCCGCGCAACGACGTTTCGCGCGGGTCCAGCAACGGCTGATCCTTGTAATGGATAACGTCGTCCTGCAAATGCAGATCGGCTCCCGTTTCATAGGCGCTGAACGTGATGCGCCGTGCCGCGATGTTCGGCAGATTGTCGCGGAAGTTCACCACTGCCCAGTCGTCGGCGGTTTGATTCTCGAAGATCCGGAGCTTCGCCTGACGGTATTCTTCCGCGTTGTCATAACGATCCAAATGATCCGGCGTCAAGTTCAGCCACACGCTCACCTCGGGCCGAAATTGCTGGATCCGCTCCAGTTGGAAGGAACTCACCTCCAGGGTGATGACATCCACCGCATGACGCTCCGACACGATCTCGCTGTAAGGTTTGCCGATGTTACCCCCTGCGATGGTGCGAATGCCCGCGCCGGTAAGCATCGCAGCCACCAATTCCGTGGTAGTGGTCTTACCGTTGGTGCCGGTGATACCGATGACGGGGGTGGGGGAGTTCTGGTAGGCGAGTTCAATTTCCGCGATGATCGGAATGCCTAACAGGAGAAATTGTTGAACCAGCGCTGATTTCGGGTCGATGCCGGGACTCAGGACCGCCAGATCATATGTTTCTGGCATTTGCAACGTGCACTCACCCGCCATAAAGCAGATGCCCATTCCCACAAGCATTTCGCGCTTGGCTAGCGGAAAGCTTTCCGGCGACGCATCATCCAAAACCGACACGTGCGCTCCTAAACCGACGAGCAGGATTGCCGCCGCTTCGCCACTCCGCCCCAGGCCGAGCACCGCAACCGATTTGCCGTGGTAGTTCATTCGAGAAGAGGGCGGTACTCGGGGCGACTCAGCGAGAGGAAAGTCAACGGAGTTTCAGCGTGGCCAACCCGAGAATGGCGCAAATAATCGAAATGATCCAGAAACGGATGACAACCGTCGTTTCCTTCCATCCGATCAACTCGAAATGATGATGGAGCGGCGACATCGCAAAAACGCGTTTGCCCGTGAGCTTGAAACTGGCGACCTGGATGATCACCGACACGGCTTCCATCACAAACACCCCGCCGATGAGAATCAGCAGCAACTCCTGTTTGCAGCAGATAGCGATGATGGCGATGAACCCGCCGATGGCGAGCGAACCGGTATCTCCCATGAAAACCTGCGCGGGATGCGCGTTGAACCACAGGAAGCCCAGGCCCGCCCCTACCATCGCCGAGCAAAGCACGGTGAGTTCACCGCTGCCGGGGAAGAACGGAATTGCCAGGTATTCGGTGACCCGGTTGTTGCTGGCGGCAAAAGCGAGCACCGCGTAGGCACTGGCCACCGTCACCGTACAACCAGCGGCGAGACCGTCGAGGCCGTCGGTGAGGTTGACCGCGTTCGAGCATCCCACGATGACGAAACCGTAGAACACCAAGGCCAGCAGCCCGAAAGCGTACCAGCCGATGTTCGAGAGCAGCGCTTTCTTGAGGAATGGAATGTAGACATCCGTGGTAAACATCGCGTTCCGCGGACCATGGAGAAAAACCATCACGACGATGGCTGCCAAGACAAACTGGGCGGCGAGCTTCACCCGGCCGCTCACGCCTTTGGAATTTTTCCTGGTGACTTTCAGGTAATCATCCGCGAACCCGAGCGCGCCGAGGTAAAGCAAAGTGAAAAGGGCGAGCCACACCGGCGGGTTGGTCGGTTTCGCCCATAACAACGCAGAAATCACGACGCTGCCGATGATGAGGACGCCGCCCATGGTCGGAGTGCCTTTTTTGCGGCCATGGGTTTCGTAAAGTTGGTTCACCTCCTCGCGCGTACGCACCGGTTGACCGAACTTCAACGAGATGAGTTTACGGATTACACGCTTACCAAAAACGACGGAAATTAGAAACGCCGTAAAAGCTGCGGCGACTCCGCGGAAGGTCGAGTATTCAAAAACCCGCAAAGGTCCAAACTCCTTGCTCAAGATAGACAGGTAATACAGCATGGATGCCTCTGATTAGTGCGTCGGGATGGAGTCAGGAGCCTGCGCTTGGGATTCCAATGCAGCGAGGACGGAGATTACGCGCTCCATCCCGGCGGACCGGCTCCCTTTGATCAGGATGAGATCGTCACGACTTGCCGTCTCGGCAAGGTAGTGAGCCGCGTCATCGGTGTGGTCGAGCGTATGAATTTCAAGCACGCCGCCCGCGTCCGCACTCCGTGCAATCATCGCCGCTTCGCTGCCCACGGTGACCACGCAGTCGAATTGCAACGCGGCGGCGGCGGTGCCCACCCGGCAGTACCCTTCCTCGGCATGGCTGCCCAATTCACCCATCTTGCCGAGCACGGCGATGCGGCGGCCCTTGACAGGCAAGTGCGCGAGGGTGGTCAGCGCTGCGACCATCGAATCCGGGTTTGCATTGTAACTGTCATCCATGAGGTGGAGTCGGCCGACCCTTCGCTGCTGCAACCTCCCTTTTGTCAGGGACGCCGCCGCCAAGCCCTGCGCCGCTTCTGCGAGTGACAGGCCCATCGTGATACCTGCCGCAATGGCAAGCAGCGCGTTGACAATCATGTGATCGCCGGGCACGCCGACGAATGCGGTCGCACGAGCCCCTTCGTAGAGCACGTCGAAATGACTGCCATCCACGTTGCTCCGCACGTTTTCTGCCCGCAGGTCGCCTGCACGCAACCCAGCCGTAATCACGCGGGCTTTTGTTCTTGCCGCGAGCGCGCGGACGAAGGGATCTTCGGCTGGCAGGATGACGTGCCCCCCAACGCCCACGGCTTCCACGAGAACGCCTTTTTCCTGCGCAATCGCTTCGCGGCTTCCCATGTATTCAATGTGGGCCGTGCCGATGTTCGTGATGATGGCCACCTCGGGCTGCGCCATGTCAGCCAAAGGTTTGATCTCGCCGGGATGATTCATTCCCATTTCGAGCACCGCCACTTGATCTCGGCTGTCCGCGCGGAGCATCATGCGCGGAACGCCAACATGGTTGTTGAAATTTCCTTCGGTCTTCAGGACCCGGAACCTTTGCTCCAGAACGGCCGCCGTAAAATCCTTGGTGCTCGTTTTCCCGTTGCTGCCGGTGATCGCAACCACCCGCAGAGGCAAAGTCTCCCTGTACGCCGCCGCGAGTCGTTGATAACCAAGCAAAGTATCTTTCACTTCAATCAACGCAAAGCGTTCGCCGGGCAGGGAAGCGTGCGCCGCATCCGAAATGACAGCACCCACCGCCCCCCTTTCCTGAGCCTGCGTGAGAAAACGATGCCCATCAAATTTCTCTCCCACCAGAGCAAGGAACAAATCACCGGACCGCAAATCCCGGGAGTCGGTGGTGACGGCGCTGACTTCGCGCGACGCATCACCCTGGCGGAGAGCGCCCCGGCAGTACTCGGCGACCGTTCGTAACGTCAATGGGTCCAAAATGGCAAAACCTTAAGTTTCGAGGCTGTTGATTGTAGCAATGATCCGTCGGCGGACAAACTTCGGATCGAAGCAGGAACACA